>JBKJLF010000014.1:0-2819 GCA_046597185.1 Burkholderiaceae bacterium
AGCAAGTCATCTTCGCCGCACAGCCCGTTGATAGCAGCGGGCTGTGCGGCGAAGATGACTTGCTTGGCGCGGTAGGGTTGGCCGTTGGTACTAGTCACACTATCGGCATTAGCCAAATTACTGGCCACCACATTCAAGCGTTGCGATTGTGCCGAGAGAGCCGAGCCAGAAACATTAAAAACACTGAATAATGACATGATTATTGCCCCCCTTGTATTGCAGTCAACAAGCTTTTAACTTGCCCCGAGGCGAACATCAAGCTCGCTTCATAGCGCACTGCATTATCCATAAACTGGTTACGCTCGATATCCATATCCACCGTATTGCCATCAATACTCGCTTGCGGTGGGTTTCGATATTGCAGCGCCACGCCACCCGAGGTGAAATCACTCTGATCGCTTTGATTACCACGCAAATGATTGGCCGCCGTGGTATTTAAGGCCGGGCTCTCGCTGCCCTTGCGCTCCAGCACATTTTGCAGCGCGCTATTAAAATTAAAATCACGCGCTTTAAAGTTAGGGGTATCCGCATTGGCAATATTGGTTGCCAATACTTGCTGCCGTTGGGCACGCAAGCTCAAGGCGGTTTCGTTAAAGCGAAACGCATCGTCCAGTCTTCCCACCATCATAACCTCCGCATCACGATATTGAATTCGATAAACTTTTTCCGATAGCTGCCATCATACCCAGCCTGCTCAAGAATCAATCGTTCAAGAAGTGGGCTAAATCGAGCCTTATTCATGGCATGGTGGCGGTTTGGTCGGCCTACAATGGATTGAATCGTCAGGGAGCAACATCAGTTAGCAACATCAAGGAGTAACATCATGGAATTCTTTTCGCGCTGGCTATTTGGCTTAAAGTTGGCCAACAGGACAACATTAAGAGTATCATCAACGGCACGCGTTATCCCATTTTGGGCGTTTTCCGCGCTTTCCGTATTTTCATCACACTTTAACATCGCACATGCTCAGACTGCAAGCAATAAACTGACACGGCAAGATCCGGTGCAAATCCACCATTTATTGCAGCAATTTATTGATGAACAAAGCAACACGCTGCCGGGCCAGGTCACGTTGCAAGTAGCGCCGCTCGATTCGCGTTTGAGTCTGGCGCAATGCGACCAGCCACAGCCATTTATCCCCAAAGGTGGACGCCTGTGGGGTAAAAGCACCGTGGGCGTGCGCTGTACCAGCCCGGCGAGCTGGACGATTTTTGTCCAGGTTCAAATCCAGGTGTTGGGTGAATACATCATCACCAGCGGCCCGATTACACCAGGGCAAATAATCAAAAAAGAACATTTAAGCACAGCAAAAGGGGATTTATGCACCCTTCCGCCCGGAATCATTAACAATATGGATCAGGCAATCAATAAAACCAGCACTTTCCCAATATTGGCAGGCGTGCCATTGCGTCTTGACAGCTTACGCCGTCCACAAATCATTCAAGCCGGGCAACTGGTACGCTTGAATTCAAAGGGAACAGGGTTTAGCATATCGACGGATGCACGCGCCATAGGCAGTGCCAGTGAAGGACAAGTTATACACGTGAGAACCACCAATGGTCAACAAATCAGCGCCATCGCCAAGGGTGCGGGTCTGGTTGAGGTGGCAAATTGATTCTGTATCGAAAATTGATGTGCGATGACACTAAAGTTTATTTCTGTACCGCCGATACATAGGCATATCCCGGGTATCCGTACCCCCAACAACCAAGGGTGATGCCGTGCCTATTATTGATTCAGTGAAAAGTTCGCCCAGTCTGCCGATTGGACAAACACCCACCCCGACAGCCAAGGCGGCTGAAAAGACTTCTGCCGCCCCGACTGCTACGGATAGCGTTCAACTGTCGCCTCAAGTACAGTCTCTGGAAGGGAAAAGTGCGGTATTCGACACCAAGAAGGTGGAGAAAATCAAGTTGGCAATTGCTGGCGGCCAATTTCAGGTCAATTCTGAAAAAGTGGCAGACGGCTTGCTTGAAACAGTGAAAGATTTATTGCAGTCACGCCGGAGATAATACGCATCATGACCACCACACCCTCAATCGACCCGATGTCCAGTTTGCATCAAGAGCATCAGGCATTAGCAAATTTGATCGAATTAATGAAGGTCGAGCAGGCGTATTTGGTCGCGGCGGATATCAATGGCTTGCAATCCATTACCGAGCAGAAATCGAAAATTGTGGCGCAAGTATCCGAATTAGCCCAACAACGGCATCGCGCGCTGGCCATGGCGGGTTTTGCCCCTGAAGAGCAAAACATGCAAGCGTGGTTGGCGAGTATCAATCAAGACAAAGTGAGTGCCGCGTGGCAAGATTTATTGACCATCACCAAAGCGGCCAAAGAGTTAAATCGCGTCAATGGCATTTTAGTAAACAAGCAATTGTCTTACAATCAAAAGGCGCTTGACACCTTGCAAGCACCGATTCATGCCGAAACCGGCGGCAACTTTTATGGGCCAAATGGCCAAAGCACCGCTTACAGCGCCAGCCGTCGGGTCGTCGTGGGTTAATACTGCCGTAACTTAACTGTCGTAGCTTAACCGTCGTAGCTCAATCGAAGCGCCAGCTATAAAACACGTCTACCGCATTATTCACCCCCGTTTGCACTTGCACCGATACCCTTGGGTTAACGGTATAGCGCAATTTTACCAAACCGGTCGCACTACCCACACCCTGTTCAAAACTCAGATAAATCCGGCTTGAGAGCCGTTTACCCAAGGTAATCACGGTACTCTCCACGCCCTTGGTATAGGACACCCCCAACTCATCCAAACCGAGGGCGTGGAGAGTACCGTGATTACCTTGGGTAAACGGCTCTCAAGC
>JBKJLF010000052.1:0-4758 GCA_046597185.1 Burkholderiaceae bacterium
CGCTTCCAGCGCCACCTTGGCCTTGAATTGCGCATTGTAGGTATTCTGTTTTTGCATTCACTCATTTTTCCAACGTCCTTTCTCAGGCGATAGCATAAACTATTGTCTCAAATTCGGGTTCCACTTTAACAAACTATGGTGTAACGACCAGCAATTTTGGAAAGTTGAATCAATTTAAGCAAATGAAAATCAGGTGCCTCAAATTTCATGAGACAGGCCTCAATATTTACCCTAAAATAGGTCGAGATGTAGAGTCTAAATTTACGTCGGTCATGGCTGGCATTACCATTTTGGCGAGATATCTTGAGGCGATTGCAGAGGCATTTACCGTTACATTTTAGATATTGCGACGTGGGCCGTGTTATTTTTACGACAGAACTAATTATAAAAAGGGGAGCATTATGCAAAAATTGGATGGTCAAGTGGCTTTAATTACAGGTGGTTCCAGTGGTATTGGACTGGCGACAGCACAATTGTTTGCGAAGGAGGGAGCGAGGATCATCATTACGGGTAGGAATCAGGAAAAATTGGCGCAAGCCCAAAAAACCCTTCCCGACTCAACGCAATGCGTTGCAAGTGACATCAGTAAATTGGCAGATATCAAAACCTTGATCGGTGGAATTATTGAGAACCAGAAAATTGATATTATTGTGTTTTGTAGTGGCGTTTGTTCAAATGGGACGCTTTTGGAAATCACTGAAGATCAATTCGACAATCTAATGAACATCAACACAAAAGGCGTTTTGTTTTCCATTCAAGAAGCTGTACGACAAAACGCGTTCAATAAAAATGCGAAAATCGTCATTTTGACATCCACAATAAATAAAAAAGGCTTCCCCGGCTTTGCCTCTTATGCCGCGAGCAAAGGTGCATTATTGTTAATCATGCAAACCCTTGCATTGGAACTCTATAAAGACGGAATACGGGTCAATGCCGTTTGCCCCGGCGCAACCAAAACCGGGATTCTGCGTGGTTTAAACTGTACCGATACCGAGCGGGAGAACATAGAAGAGTCAATTGGACAAAGTCTACCATATGGTGCGCGTGCGGAGCCTATGGATATTGCTGAAGCAATCTTATTTCTTGCCTCAGATGATTCCAAATTTGTAATCGGCACAGAGTTTGTTGTTGATGGTGGACAAACTTGTTGACAAATTTAAAAACGGGGTCAAGACAGCCCCGACTCAATGAATGAATGGTTCGCACTTCGAAGCCGCTACGGGGTGCGAAAAAGGACGCTTGTTGGCCCCGGTAGCAGATTCATCATTAACGCCAACCTCAAATAAATGGACTGCAGATTTTGCTGATTCAGATAAGCGTAGCTCGATCCGGCCACGCATAATCAGGTATTGCTGAATTGAGACACACTTTGGTTAAATCAACCAAATTTGGTTTTCGCAAAAAAATATATGCTAGTATTGTCACTCGCTATTGAGCACAATGGTGCGCTGGGGCGCAGGAAGAAACCCACATCGTGTACAAAGCCATCTTCAATTGATGCCCAACAGTAATTTAGTTCGTATTCGATAGACTTTTGGCAAAGTGGAAATTTAAGGAATGCATACTCTGGCGGACCCGACAAAATGAATCCCAAAATCATACAATTAAACACCATTACCCTTGCAATATTATTTGCATGGCTCCCCTCAGTAAATGCGCAAACCTCTGAAGAGGAGGAATTGGCGGCTGCATATGGTGACAAAACTATCGTTAGTATTGCCACTGGTAGCTCACAACCAATTATTCGAGCGCCATCTATTGCCACTGTCATCACCGCCCAGGAAATTAAAGCCATGGGGGCGACCAATCTGGATCAGGTCTTGGAATCTGTACCAGGATTACACGTCTCGGTCGGCGTGTCGTCATATGACTCGCGTTATGAACTTCGGGGCCTCTCAACAGAACGGAATTCCCAGGCGCTATTGCTCGTTAATGGGCGTCGCATGAATACCAATTATTTCAGTAACCGTGGCGCAGCCTGGGGCGTAGGCATGCGCCCGGTAGACAACATTGAGCGTATCGAAGTTATTCGCGGCCCGGGGTCTGCATTGTATGGTGCGGATGCGTTTTCCGGCGTTATAAACATCATAACAAAAACCGCAAACGATATCAAAGGGCTTGAAGTCGGCGTGCGCCTCGGCAGCTTTAATACAAAGGATGCATGGATCCAATATGGCGGTAATCTGGGGCCAATTGAGACGGCGTTTTATCTGCGTGTTGGCAAGTCTGATGGCCAAAAAGGCCTTGTCGAATCCGATTTGCAAACCATACTCGATTCGGCATTCAACACCCATGTATCCAACGCACCCGGTTCGGTTTCCCTGTCCAGTAAGCCAGTCGATATGAATCTTGATCTACACTACCAGGATTGGCGGTTTCGAACAAGTTACACAAGCAATAGAGTTGGGATAGGCGTTGGCCTGATTGAGGTTCTGGACCCCAAAGCACGGTTTCCCACCTCCCGACTGTATATGGATCTAATTTACCAAAAACAAAACGTCCTCCAGAATTTTGATATTATCGCTACCGCCGGGTATTCCGATATTCATGAAGACGCCGCTACCCCCATTTATACCTTGTTCCCAGCAGGTGCTTTCAATGGTGCATTTCCCGACGGCGTACAAGCTAATCCGGCGCATCGTGAAAAAGAGATGAATACCAGCGTATCCACCTTATATACCGGGCTAACTGGTCACCGCATTCGCGCGGGTTTAGGCTATCGGAAAGAAAATTTGTATCAAGTGACTGAAACAAAAAACTTTGCCTCGGTTGTTATTCCAGGCGTCGGGCCGGTATTGCAACCGCTCCCGGGGGGGCTATTTGATGCGACGGGGACACCTGATGTATTTTTAACACCACATCAACGCCATTTAACGTATGCATTCCTGCAAGATGAATGGAATTTTGCTAAAGATTTTACACTAACGGCGGGTGTGCGAAAAGACCGTTACTCAGACTTTGGCAATACCACCAATCCCCGTGTGGCCCTTGTTTGGGATGCCCGCTATAATTTGATTGTAAAATTACTGCATGGGCGTGCTTTTCGCTCCCCTTCTTTCATCGAACAATTCGGGCAAAAGAATCCAAATAGCACAGGCAATCCAGCTCTTGCACCTGAAACCATCACAACAGATGAACTTGCATTTGCCTATCAACCACTGCCCAACCTACAAACCAATTTAACATTTTTCCGTTATCGAGAAAAAAGCATTATCAGGCTTGTTCCCAATGCCAATCCAACTACTGGCTCCACTGCTCAAAATACGGGAGATCAAACAGGGCGCGGATTCGAATTTGAAACAACTTGGGATCCTGTTCGTAATCTCAGGTTATCTGGTAATTATTCGCTGCAGCATTCAAAAGATGAAGCAACAGGCACTGATGCGGGCTTGGCACCTCATCGCCATGTATTCCTGCGCGCCGATTGGCGCGTCCTGCCAACATGGGTGGTTGGCACGACAATCAACTATGTCGCTGACAGGAAACGGCAGAAGGATGATCCCCGACCGCAAATTGCCGACTACACCAATGTTGATTTAATTCTGCGACGGGAAAAACTGTTTGGTGGCAATTGGTCTATGCGCGCAGGGTTACTAAATATGTTTAATAAAGAATCAAAATCACCAACCGTCTCTCCGACCATCAAGAATGACTTGCCGCTCGCACCACGTTCTTTCTTCATTGAGCTTCAGTACAGTCTTTAAACCAAAAAACCCAAAGGCGGCTTGGGTTAAGGTGGAAAGTTTTTTCTTTTGCAATTTGAAATTTGAAACTTAACATTCAAGAGGTGTCACATGGAAGAATTGCCTAATGGGCCAGGTAAAACTGCAGCCGAATTATCAAAGATTTTCTCCACCGATCCATTTTCATTTCTAAAAAATTGCTATGAAGAATTTGGCGATATTTTTACATTGAACTTGGGGACATTTGGTGTCACCGACTATAATGCGACGGGGGCTTGGGTATTTTTGTGCAATTCAAATCATGTCAAAGTATTATTTAAAACTGGCAGCGACACTATTTCCGCAGCGCAAGGTAACGATCTCCAGTTCCAGCAGCTATTACCAAAGCGGGCGACACTGCTGTTGGATGGTAAAGAACATATTGAGCGGAGGAAATTGCTAAGTCCATCAGTACAAAACAATGCAAAAATCCGCCAATTAACCCCTGCAATGAGCAAAGTAGTTTTGGAAGAAATCAAAACATTCCCAACCGACCAAAGTTTCGAATTATTACCCCGATTTCGGCGGATTTCCGGTGAAATCATGCGGAACTTGGTGTTTGGCGATGTTAGCAAAGAAGATGCAATTTCCATCAACGCTAAACTTAGCCAATTTCCCGAACCAAAAAACTCCAACCAAGAAAAAGTCAAGTTATTTGAAGAGTCCGGTGAAATTCTCGGAAAAATAATGTCCGAATATAAAACTTGCCCTCATCTTGCCAATGAATCGCAAAAGAGTATCTTTGATGTTTTGATGAACGCCAATTTAAAAGAGATGGTTTTAGATGAAACGGATGTGAATGGCGAGGTGCTTGTTCTGTTGTTTGCTGGATTGGATACGATAGCCACAACAATGACCTGGATTCTGGCATGGATTTTTAGTCAACCTGAAGTAAAGGAAAAAGTACTAAAAGAATTGCAACAGGTTTGTGCTGATCATGACCCCACTTCTGATGACTTCGATAAACTCCCTTACCTTGATGCCGTTATTTGCGAATCCAGTCGTATCAGTCCCATGTTTTTTTCTACCTCAGTGC
>JBKJLF010000170.1:0-3939 GCA_046597185.1 Burkholderiaceae bacterium
GTGCCGGGGCATTGATTGCCGTGATGCTGCTGCCGTTGAGTGCGTCACATTTCCTGCCGCGTTCGCTAGGCGGCATCAAAGGCGCCAATCCTTTGAATATGGTGTTGGTTTTGTCCGTCGTTTCCTTGCTGTTGGTGCAGGTTTTTTCGCGTGAAAAAATTATTATTCCCAAATTGCCACGACCATTTGTCTGGTTTTTGGCGGTGATGGCATTTGAGGGTTTGAATGGGGCGATGTCATATAATTTGATTCCCCCTTATTACAAAGCGCTCGAAATTATTGCGTTTGAATCGCCGGTTGGCTATTTGCGCGATATTTGGTTTAAACCCATGATTATTTTAGGGGTAGCCTATATGTTGGGGGTGGCCACCGCGAATGCGAAAAAATCGATTACTTACCTCATTCCTTTGTTTGCTTCAACCATACCCTTGCCGATGATGGTGTTGGCCCTGGTGGCTTTTTCGGGCATGTCGCTGGCCGCACTGGGGGGCACCAATGCGCGTGGTTTTTTAACCCAATTGGGGGTGCATGCCAATGAATTGGGTTTGATGTTTAATATGTGTTTTGCCCTGGCTCTTTTTGTGGCTTTTTCTTTTCGTAATTTATTTGTGCGACTGGGGTTGATTGGTATTATCGGACTGATGTCGGTTGCGGTGGGATTGACGTTTTCGCGCGGCGCATTTTTGGGTTACCTCATGGTCATCGGGTATTTTCTGTTCACCCAGCGGCGCTTTCAATTGATGTTGGCGGTATTTTTGTTTGGTTTGGTGGGGGCTTTATTTTTACCCAAGGCGATTGTTGAACGCGCAACGGTCGGGGTGAAATCTGGCAATGTGGCGGCCATTAGCGCGGGGCGGGTTGATGCGATCTGGATACCGCTGTTGCCCCAGGTGCTGAAAAGCCCGCTCATTGGCGGCGGTTTAAGTTCGGTTTTGTGGTCCGATGCGGCGCGCACGCGGGCGATTTTGCCAGTTGGCCACCCGCATAGTGCGTATTTGGGGGTGCTGTTGGATTTTGGTTTTGGCGGCATGATTATTGTGTTTTTATTTTTCCGTCATATGTGGCAAACCTTTAGCAGTTTGGCCAAACAGCATGAAGATCAACTGTGGCGCGGCTATTTTCAGGGTGCGCGAGCCTGTGTGATGCTCGCTGCCCTACAAGGTGTGACCGATGACCATTTTACACCGACCTTGCCGATGGTATTTTTGTGGCTTTCCTACGGTTTGGCGTTGGGCTTGTTGACGCGTCATCAATTGTCTTTGCAAGCGACCAACTCCTTGGCCAAGGATGCGGCAGCCGCTATGAAAGATAATCGCCTGTCCAAGGGATTCAAGGTATCCAAGGCAAAGGAGTAATATGAAAATCTGTTTTTTGGGTTTGGATAATTTGCCAGTCCTGGCAAGGGAATACAACCATCATGGGATTGGTGGTGAGCAAGTACAGCATACCTTGCTGGCACGGGCACTGACGCAACGAGGCCATCAGGTCAGCATGGTGGTGTACGATTATGGCCAAGCCGATGGTCAGGTTTGGGATCAAATTACCACTTATAAAGCCTACCGGGCCAATGCTGGTTTGCCTGTGTTGCGTTTTATTTGGCCGCGTTGGACCGGGGTTTGGGCCGCCTTGAAGCGTGCTGATGCCGATTTGTATTACGTCAGTTGTGCCGGCATGCATTTGGGTTTGGTGGCGATGTTTTGCCGCCGTTACGGCCGTAAAGTGGTCTTTAAAATCGCCCACGATACCGATTGTGATCCGAATAATCTTTTGGTTAAATATGAGCGTGATAAGAAGCTGTACGCCTGGGGTTTGCGTCATGCGCATGGTATTTTGGCGCAAAGCGAACAGCAGCAAAGGGCGATGCTGGCCAATTATGGCTTGCCCAGCACCGTGACCGAAATGATCGTCGATACGCCGGGTATGCCATGCCAGCGCAGTGTTGATGTGTTATGGGTCAATAATTTGCGTCAATTCAAACGCCCCGATTTATTGCTTGAGATAGCGCGCCGCATGCCACAATACCAGTTCGCCATGATCGGTGGCGAGCAACCCGGTTCGGCCCTGTTGTATCAAGAGATTCAACAACAAGCCGCCAGTGTGCCTAATCTACGCTTCCTGGGCCGGGTGCCGTACCATGATATGGATCAACACTATGCCGGGGCCAGAGTATTTATTAATACCTCGGACAGTGAAGGTTTTCCCAACTCGTATTTGCAGGCATGGATACGCGGCACGCCCGTGGTGGCGTTTTTTGACCCCGATGGTGTCATCGCCAAAGAAGGCCTGGGGCGGGTGCCAAGCTCGATGCAACAAATGCAAGCCCAGTTGCAAGCCTTGCTGGAAGACGACCATGCCTGGCTGGAAACCAGTTTGCGCTGCAAAGCCTATATGCAGCGCATGTATAACGATGACCGGATTTTGGCACCTTATTTGGCGCTGTTTAACCAGCCTGGAAGACCCGAATAGGATGACGCCGATGCCCACCATCCCACACTCTGGTCGCCGACTACGCGTGTTATTCATTGTCAATTCGCTGCGCTTTGGCGGCGTGGAAAAGCACGTGGTGACCTTGTTAAACCAGATCGATATCACGCAATTTGATCTTAGCCTGGTGTATTTAAAAGATGAACGGCACTTGTTGGCGCAATTGGATCAATCCCGCTTGCAGCGCGAAGCCGTATTTTTGGATGTGAAAAAAAGTATGGACTGGGCTGCCGTGCGGCGTCTGGCAGCCCTGATAGAAGAGTTGGAAATTGATGTGCTGCTGTGCAGTAATAACTACCCGCTGTGGTATGGCACGCTGGCGCGCTTGTTGGTGCCGCGTAAGCTGTTGTTGGTAGAAGTATTGCATACCACGGAAATTAGCGTGTTCAACCTGAAAATTCAATTCGCCTTGACGGTGCCGTTTTATTGGGCCGCGCATCGCCTGGTGTATGTCTGTGAAAACCAACGGCAATATTGGCGCAAGCGTGCTTTGAGTCGCTGGCGTGATCAAGTCATCCATAACGGCATCGATATCGAATTTTTTTCGCCAGCCCAATATGGTAGCCAACAAATTGCGCAACAACGGCAGGAGTACGGTGCCGGGGCGCAAGACTTTGTGATCGGCATTTGTGCGGTATTCCGGCCAGAAAAAGCGCATGGTGATTTATTGCAGGCGGTGGCCGCCTTACGTGCGCAGGGTAAGCGGGTGCGTGCCTGGTTGATTGGCGACGGGGTTGAGCGCGCCCGCCTGGAAGCCAAAATTGTCGAATTGGGCTTACAGCAAGCGGTCACCATTACCGGTTTTCAAGACGATGTGCGGCCCTTAATTGCCGCTTGTGATGCGATTGCGATTGTCTCGACCGCCGTCGAAACTTTTTCGATTGCTGCACTGGAATCGATGGCACTGGGCAAAGCCTTGATCATGAGTAATATCGGCGGGGCTTCGGAGCAAATTGAGTCGGGTGTGAATGGCTATTTGTTTCCTGCAGGGGATGTGCCTGCCTTAAGCCAGGCGATTTTGCAATTGATGGAAAATGGCCAGTGTACACTCATGGGGCAGCGCGCGCGTGAAAAAGTGTGTCGTGATTTTTCGCTGCAAGGCATGCTTAAGCAATATCAAACCATGCTGCAGGATGTTGCAGGTGGGGTGCAAAGTAAGGTGCAAGCTAACGGTGATCCGGTATGAGTGAAAAAGGCGGATTGCGGCGCAATTCGATTAAGCTGGCATTGGCCAGCGGGGTGGAATTTGGTTTGCAATTTGCCATACCGATTATTTTGGTGCGTTGCCTGAGCGAAACCGTGTTTGCCCAATACCGCCTGTTATGGTTAATGACCAGTACCATGCTGGCGCTGCTGCCCATGTTTATGCCGCAAGCGCTGTTTTATTTTTTGCCGCGCGCTGAAACACCCCTGCAGCGGGCGCGGGTGTTGGGCAATACCCTGGCGTATTTGATC
>JBKJLF010000300.1:0-6509 GCA_046597185.1 Burkholderiaceae bacterium
TCACCGACATAAGAACCCATGGCATTTTGGTGAATGATCTGAGCCAATCTGGGACATTTAAGTTTGCGCACAAATCATTTTATTGAATTAATAATTGCAATTGTGATGGCTTTCATATCTTTTTCAACCTCAAATTTAATTTCACTCACACTCTTTAACCTTCGCTTGCATTATTTAACTTATATTTCAATACTCCTCTTGAGCGCAAACAAAAAACAGACTCAAGTGCATATCGCAGAATTAAATCAGTTACTAGGCACAGCAAATACACACGCCTTGGTAAGCTTGGTGAAGGAAAAATACGGTACTGATCTTGTCCACTACCCGTAGATTTGAAATGCGCATTTTCCGCCGCTACGCCGCCGATGTTTGGCCAAACACAGAACAGGAAGAATTTATTTCATGGATAGCCGCCAACCCCGAGTCTGACGATGTCATCCCGATGACAGGCGGCTTGCGCAAGGTGCGCTGGACGCGCGCAGGTATGGGTAAGCGCGGTGGTACGAGAGTGATCTACTACAATCGCCTTGAAAACGGCAATATCTGGCTATTGATGGTGTACACCAAAGCCAAATTTGATAATCTACCTGTTTCATTTTTACAAGCATTACGAGAGCAAATTAACGATGGCCGCTGAAATGACCCAATTTGCCGCCGACTTGCTGCAATCCGTGCGCGAAATGAAAGCCAACGTGCGCGCCCAACCTTGCGATACAGCCTATTGCGCGCCATGGCGCACCGACAAAGCATGCGCCCACAGTGATCGAATCGCGGTCTCAATTCGCTCCATCGCCTCCATTACCAGCAAGCGCAGTTGCCGATCAAAAGTGTAGATGGCCAATACCTGATCAAACGTCGTACCAGCCTGAAACTGATGATTGCGCTTACCATCAATCGCACTGACCTGTTCATAGGGCACCAATAAGCACTCAGGCGATAATAGCCAATATGTTGGAGGTAATGTGCTACGCGCTGAGGGTCATCAAACACCAAGCCGCGTGATTGCAGGAGTAATACTTGATCTTGAAGGGAAAGTGGTGGTTTGCCATATTGCATGACGGGTTCCCAAAAAAAGTAACCCCCCGGTTTGAGCATCACCGCGATGCATTGCGGGATAGGCTTGGGGGGTGTTGTTAGTCGTAATTATATACACACCTCATTGCTCTGTCCAGTCAAAATAGCGGATTTTTTTGTTCTGCCAAGGCGGAATTTCCGATTTTTGCCGGATGATTTCATCTCATCTCGCCGCTGTTTGGCAGCCACGCTGCGATAATGGTTATACTGTTAGCTAAATTCAACCCATACCCCCCAATGCAAACACCCCGCTCTCCCCTGCCCCGCTGGCTAAAATGGCTGACCACCATCCTCGCGCTTGGCGCGCTGTTGACCGGCACCCTGCCCGCCCGTGCCGCTGCCACTGCCGACGAACCCGTATTGCACATTGGCTCCAAGCGCTTCCCGGAATCGTATATTTTGGGCGAAATTTTACGCCTCAAAGCCAGCGCGCAGGGCAAAGCTGAACATCACCAGGGCCTGGGCAATACCGCCGTGGTGCTGGCGGCGTTAAAAACCGGCAGCATTGATATTTACCCCGATTACACCGGCACCATCAACTTCGAGGTGCTAAAACACACCAGCCCAACCCCGCTGGCACAAATGCGCGCCGAGCTGGCGCAAATGGGTTTGGGCATGGCGGAGCCACTGGGCTTTAACAACACCTTCGCCTTTGCCATGCGCGGCGACGACAGCAGCCAAGGCCATATCACCCGCATCAGTGACCTGGCCCGCGCGCCGAATTTGCGACTGGGTCTCGACCCCGAGTTTTTGGGCCGCAATGATGGCTGGCCGAGTCTGGCCAAGCGCTATGGCCTGCCGCATAAACCGCGCCTGCTGGAAAATGGTGTGGCCTATCAGGCGCTGGCCAGTGGCCAGATTGATTTGATGGACGCCTATTCCACCTCGGCCCAAATCGGCAAATATGGCTTGCGCGTGCTGAGTGACGATCTGGCCTTCTTCCCGCGCTATGACGCAGTCCTGCTGTATCGGCTCGACATGGTGCAACGCTTCCCCAAAGCATGGGCCGCCATTCAAACGCTGGAAGGAAAAATCAATGAAGCCGAGATGATGGCGATGAATACCAAAGCCGAGTTAAAAGGCGAGAGTTTTACCTCGATTGCCCAAACTTTTATCGATGAAAAGGCCGCTGCGGCCACTACGTCCACATCCGGCCAGCAGCGTGCAAGCACCAGCACACCCGCCCCCGCCGCCGCCGCGCCTCCGCAAACCGGCCTGATGGCAAAAATGTTTGACGATAAATTTGCCACCCGCACGCGCCAGCATATCACCTTGGTGTTGGTATCGGTACTGCTGGCCTGCCTGTTCGCCCTGCCCTTGGGCACGGTAGCAGCGTTTTACCCGCCAGTACGCCAGGTGGTAATGGCGCTGGTTGGGGTACTACAAACCATACCAGCCCTGGCCCTGTTGACGATGTTGATTCCCCTGCTCGGCCAAATCGGCATGTTACCCGCCCTGATTGCGCTGTTTTTGTACGCCTTGTTGCCGATAGTGCGCAATACCTGCATCGGCCTGTTGCAAGTGCCCAACGGTTTGCGCCTGGCCGCGCTGGCGCTGGGGTTAAATCGCTGGCA
The DNA here is from genome assembly GCA_046597185.1 of Burkholderiaceae bacterium. Lineage (GTDB taxonomy): Bacteria > Pseudomonadota > Gammaproteobacteria > Burkholderiales > Burkholderiaceae_D > CAMBDR01. The sequence goes on from JBKJLF010000300.1 coordinate 2,649, forward strand.
GCGCTTGCGCCATATTGATTTGCCACTGGCCCTACCCACCATTTTGGCAGGCGTCAAAACCGCCGCCGTGGTCAATGTCGGCGGTGCCACCATTGCCGCCTTTATCGGGGCGGGCGGCTATGGCGAATCGATTGTGATCGGCTTATCCCTGAACGACAACACCATGCTACTGGCCGGAGCCATACCCGCCGCCGTGCTGGCACTGCTGACACAGATGTTGTTTGAACTGATTGAATGGCGCATCAAGCGTACACCTTTGTAAAGCTCAAGCCAGCGTATGGCAGAACACACAACCATAACGCAGGTTGATATTTTTTTACGCCGATTTGCTGGCAGTCCCCATCCGCTGTGCAATACTGTCCCTATTGCAGCCCGCATTGGTGCGCAAGACCACCACTCAGGAGTAATTCATGAATCATACCGCTCAGCACGCCCTCCATCTGCCACAGGTTTGGGCCAGCTCGCTCTTGTTGGCAAGCCTCATCAGTAGCACCGCTTGCGCCGGAGAATCTGTCGCCACGCCATCCGGCCCACCTAAAAACCAACCCGCGCCCACCCAAACCCTGGCCAAACCGTGTGATGATTGCGTCCCCGGCGTCATCAACTTTGCCAAGGTGTCGGATGCACTGTGGCGCGGCGCGCAACCCAATGCGGCGGGTTTCAAGGCCATGGAAGCGATGGGCTTAAAAACCGTGATTAACTTCCGCCACGACCACGACGATTTACCACTACTGAAAGACACCAAACTCAAATATCTGCAGATTCCCTCGTTCGCCTTTCATCCCACCCAGGAACATTTGGTGACGTTTTTAAAAGTGATGGAAAACCCGGAAAATTGGCCGGTCTACATCCACTGCGCACAAGGGCGCGACCGAACCGGCTACAATGCGGCAAGCTACCGCATGTTTTATCAAAAATGGGGGGCCAACGATTCGATACTTGAAATGAATGTCTTTCATTTCAATAAAATCTGGATCGGCAACCCCGGCTTTATCAAAACCCTGAATATGGCAACGCTGGCGGAGAAACTGAAAATCGAAGCCAAACCCAGGTTTGTGGTTTGGCAAGATTAAAAGCTATTTTTATGCGCTATTTTTTCAGCGTTTGCAGTTGCGCCTGGCCCGGTTTGGCCCCGGTCATAAACGAAAACGGGATGCCATCGTTGCGTTTGGATGGCGTTTCTGAAAAATGTAGGGTTCTGCCATCCGGGTTAAAGAAATGGAGTACCCCATCCTGATGAAACAGCGGGTCGATCGGCAAGGACTTCAGGCTGGCGTAGCGCTCCCGGCTTACAACGTCGGCAAAATAAAGCGTGATTGTTGGGTCGGGCCAAATTCAAAACGCACACTGAAGCGTTCGCCCGGATTCACTGGCGCGCCATACAAACTGTCGCTGGTATCGAGCACGATGCCGATATGATGCAAGGCCGGGATATCGTAGGCGATGGCGGAAAATTCAATCGGGAAATCGATGGTTTTACCTGGCACCGCCCAACGTTCGGTATGGGCACCATGGCTGATTAAGACGGCGTTACCGATCAAATCGACATCGTACAAATAGGCCACCACTTGCGAGCGGGCTTGCGAGGGGGTGACGCGTAAAGTCAACCTGGGAATGCCGCGAATCTTTTGCCCGGCTCTCAACGTGGCCCCTTCGTAGCGCACGCCATTGAACAAACCGACGGTTGGCATCAAATTAAATACCGGCACATTCGCCGTTTCTGCCAACGTGGAAAGAACCGGGATCAAGCCGCTGGTAGCCGTGGTATCGGCACTATTGGAAATGGTGTCGGCAGCCGTCGTTTGATTGGTGGCAGTGGCCAAACCGCCTTTATCGCCTTTGGCGCACAGGCAAGACAAATCAAAACGAAGCGCGCCGCGCGGACTAAGGTAGTAAGTTTTATTTTTCACTTCGGCTGCGGGCCAGGTGCTGAAAAATTCGCGCCGATTGGTAAATTTGACTTGCATTGAGACTTTTGGCTCGTTTTCGATGCCGTTTTGCTCGCCCTTCAACCAACGATTGAACCAGCGATGCGCGTCATCATACGGGTAATTGTCCACACCAAACAGCGCGCCCATCAGCTCTGCACTGCCATGGATGCCCATATTCAGGTGCAGCCTTTTCGGGCCGGTCAAGGCGCTGAACATGGCCATGGTGGAATTGGGCGTGAACATATCGTCCTGATAGTTTTTGCTCAAAAACACCGGCGCACTGCGCTGGTTGATGGCATTCACATACGACGAAGGTGAGCGCGACTGAGTCCAGGCGATGAGGTCGGCAATTTGCGCCTGGGTGACGTTGGGGTCATTCAAGATTTGAATATTTTGATCCACAATCGGATCACGCCGCCCGGTTACCGCGCCGGCCAGGTTTAACGCATTCGACCAGGTAACATTGACCGAATTGCTGGTATACAATTGGTCAATCATATTCGCCCAGCCGGAAAACGCGGCAGCGGTTTTAAAGCGCGTATCTTGCGCCAAGGCCATCAAAGACAAGCCCGCGCCATAGGAGATACCGCTGGCGGCCACATTTTGCATATCAACCGGGGTATTGTCGCGCAACCAATCCAGGACGGACGAGACATCGCGCACATCCGCTGCCGAGGCAACACTGATCAAGCCTTCCGACAAATAAAAGCCGCGTGCGGTATAGCTGGTGACGATGTAACCATCCTTGGCCAGACGATATTGCTGCCCGAGGTATTCCAGCCGCCCCGGTACAGCCCAACTGGAGGGCATCACAATGCCGGGGAACTTTTGCGTGGCATCCGTCATTTTCGGCAAAAACACGTTGCCAGCCAGTTTGATGCCGTCAAAGCTGGTAATGGTGACGGCAGGCAAATAGCAGGTGCCGTCAAAGGGGGAAATAATGCCGGGCAAATTCATCGGCGTTGAATAATTGGCCGCTTCGCTACTGCTGGCAGTGCGGCACAGAGCGGCCTGCGCGGTGGCAGCGGAAAAAGCCAGTGTGGAAAGCAAAAACAATGTGGGCAGGCGCATGAAAGTTTCCTTTTTTATATATTTGTATTAAAGTAGTTTTTTATATGACCAACATAATCATTGAAATTATATATATCAGACATGTATCTGAACACAACCAGGGCAAAACATCAATTTTTAGATTAGAGTGTTTCCTCGATAATACAAAAACAGAAAATAAGGTCGGTTTTGACTCGGAATATTCTGGTGCCGTGTCTATTGCACTTCTTCAATAATCTTCAGCGTTTGGTCAAAATGCCAAACCCGCCGAATCTCGATCACATCATATTTGGCGGCGATACCGGGCGGGAATGCGGCAAAGGGGGTATTGAGGTGGATGATGCGGCGCACTGCGTTGTCCAGATCGAGGCGGCCACTGGAATGGTGAAATACCACATCTTCCACGCTGCCATCGCTACGGATGATGACGCTGACCACGGGGTCACTTTGGGCGCTGTCTTTGGATGATTGGGCATAGTTTAAATTGCCATTGCGCTCCAGCTTTTGCCGCCAGCCTTCGGCGTACAAGCGCAAGCTGACATCGCGGTTGAGGCTACCAAAGATGCTGCCACGGCGTGATTGGTCCGGCGGCGCAGCGCCGAGGTTGCTGGGGTTGCGCAATTTATCGGCGTTGCGCAATTGCGCCAGCGCGGGATGGGCGAACAGGTCGCTACTCAATGGTTTGGCGGGGCGGGCGCTATTGCCTGGGGTGGTGCCGGAGCCGGAGCTATTGCCGGGGATGGTGCCCGCGCTAACGCCCGGTGCTGCGGCTGTGCTGCGTGCGGCAGCGGCGGCTTGGGCTTGGGCTTGGGCTTGGGCTTGGGCTTGGGCTTGGGCTTGGGCTTGGGCTTGGGCTTGGGCTTGGGCTTGGGCTTGGGCT
>JBKJLF010000390.1:0-4160 GCA_046597185.1 Burkholderiaceae bacterium
AGGCAGTGCGACCATGTTGCAAGCCATGTTAGCCAGCCGATTTGGCCCCTTGCCCGCTTTCGTTTTGGAAAAAATCCAGAACGCCGAAGCTGAGCAATTGGCGCGCTGGGGTATAGCCCTGCTAGATGCCAAAACGATCGATGAATTGTTTGCCTGAGCCCAAATTTACCGTTTTGGCTTGGCCGCAGCTTGGCCGCATACAGGCGGCATAATCGCGTTACAGGCAATCTTTCCGCCACACCCCAACTCGCCCAGCCAACATGTCAGACGCCAGCAAAACTGTATTCATCAGCTATTCGTGGGATAGCGACGCCTTGCGCGCCGAGGTGAAAGCCTTGGCGGTGTGGCTGCGCGGGCAAGGGGTAAGGGTGCTGGCGGATGATATGTTTGGGCAGCGCCCACCACCCGAAGGTTGGGTTGCATGGATGCAGCAGAGTATTGAGGATGCCGATGCGGTGTTGATTGTTTGCACGCCGCGTTACAAGCAACTGCTGGCCAAGCGGCCCAATGCAGCAGATAAAGGTGGCTTGGGCGCAACATGGGAAGGCGCGATTATTTCGCAGGAACTGTACAACGCGCGGCTGCACAACACCAAATTCTTTCCGATTCTGCCGGAATTGGGCGATATTGCACATGTGCCGACGATTTTGCAAACCTTCTTTTGTGGGCATCGGTTTCCTAGCGGAAATGCAGCTATTCTTGAGATGATTAATCAGGACGCTGTGCTAACGTCCGCAAGCGCTCACTCGCACGCGCAAGCTCCCGCGCACCCGCCCGAGCCTGCGCCCTCGTATACGCAAGCGCACGCGCCCACGCAGGCGTACCCGCAAGCGCCCGCGCCCGCACCCGTGCAACCCGCTAGCGCGCCCGAGCGCTACCTTGATATTTCCCGCATCGACCACCTTGCACCGCCGCAACTGCTGGGGCGCGATGCTGAAATGGCGCGTTTGAATCAAGCTTGGTCTGGCGGATGCGTAGCCACACCAGCGCGCGTGATCGGCATCGTCGCCCTCGGTGGCGAAGGCAAAACCTCGCTCTTGGCGACATGGGCGATCAGTCTGGCGACGCAAGGCTGGCTCGGTTGCGATGCAGTGTTGGCGTGGTCGTTTTACAGCCAAGGCAGCAGTGATCAGAATTCATCCTCCGCCGATCTTTTTTTCAACCACGCGCTAAGCCATTTGGGCGATGCAGAACTGGCTGCCAGTGGCGCAAGCATCTTCACCAAGGCCGAAAAACTGCTGCAAACGCTGCGCCAACAGCGCGTGCTGTTGCTGCTAGACGGCTTGGAGCCGCTGCAATATCCACCCGCATCGCCATTGGCGGGGCAACTTAAGGACAAGGCGCTGCTGGCCCTGCTGAAGGGGCTGGCGCAAGGTGGAAATGGCGGTGGAAATGGTAAGCAGCCCAGCCTGTGCGTCTACACCACGCGCTACAGCTTGGTGGAACTGAAGCCGTATTGGCGCGGTGGCGCGGTGCAGGAGGAAGTGCTCCTGCGCCTGGCCGCACCCGCAGGCGTAGCGCTGCTGCGCGCCTTGCAGGTACGCGGGCGCGAGGCGGAACTGACGCAGGCGGTAGAACAGGTGGCAGGCCACGCCCTCACGCTAACGCTGCTAGGCACCTATTTGCACCATGCCCACGGTGGCAACATCGCCAAGCGTGATCAAGTCAGCTTGCTTGAGGCCAACGCCGCAGAGCTAAACGGCCACGCCTTCCGCGTAATGGATGCTTATGCCGCGTGGCTGGCGCAAGACGGCACCAACGGCCCGCGCACGCTGGCCTTACTGAGTCTGCTTGGGCTATTTGACCGCCCAGCCAGCCGAGGTTGCATTACAGCACTGCTGCAAGACAGGCCGATTGAAGGGCTGACCAACGCCTTATTTGACATGGAAAGCACCCCACGCGGCAAGAAAAAGCGCGCCGTACCGCTGGCCGATGCGCAATTCCAATCCTTGTGCAGCAAGGTGGCAGAGAGCGGCTTACTGAAAGTGCAGTTCGACACCAGCGGCCAATGGCAATCGCTGGACGCTCACCCTTTGCTGCGCGAGTATTTTGCGGCGCAACTGCAAAAGCAGCATTTCACGTCATGGCGAGCAGCGCATGCGCGCTTGTTCGACTATTTGTGTACCAGCACCCAAGATAAGGCCCAACCCACGCTGGCGGATTTGCAACCGCTGTACCAAGCGGTGGCGCATGGTTGCTTGGCGGGTTTGTATCAAAAAGCGTGTGTTGAGGTGTACCGCGACCGCATCTTGCGCGGCGCTGAATTTTACAGCATCCACAAATTAGGCGCTTTCGGTGCCGATCTGGGGGCCGTGGCCTGCTTTTTTGGCGCTGGCTGGCTCAAGCCTGCCCAGCAGCTTAGCGAAAGTGACCAAAGCTGGCTTTTGCACCAAGCCGCATTTAGCTTGCGCGCCTTGGGGCGCTTGCAGGAAGCCTTGCAGCCGATGCAAGCGGGTTTGGACACGGCTGTGGCGCAGCAAGACTGGAAAAGTGCCGCCAACAGTGCCAACAACTTGAGCGAACTACAATGCCTGCGAGGGCAGATTGGCGCTGCGGTAGCCATGGCGGCGCAAGCGGTGGCGCATGCCGAACAGGGTGGCGATGCGTTTCAGCGCATGTTTACGCGCACCACCCATGCCGACGCGCTGCACCAAGCGGGCGAGCGCAGCATGGCCTTAAACCACATGCAGCAGGTGGAACTACTGCAAAAGGAAAGGGAACCAAGCAACCCGCTGCTGTATGCCCTGCAAGGCTTCCAATATTGCGATCTGCTGCTAACCGCCCTAGCGTGCGACCCCAGCGGCCAAAACAGCACGCTGTGCCAAGAAGTTGCCAGCCGTGCCGAACAAGCGCTGGCCGTAGCCGAATCGCAAAACTGGTTGCTCTCCATCGCGCTAGATCACCTAACACTGGGCCGCTGCGCCTTGCTGGCCCACACCCACCCAAGCCAAGCGTGGCCGCAGCCAGCCCCGTTGGCATCTGCCGGGCAGCATCTGCAACTTGCAGCAACTAGCATGCGGCAATCTGGCAATACCGGCCACCTCCCCCGCGCCCTAATCGCCCGAGCCGAATACTACTGCGCCAACCACCAACCCACCGCCGCCTTAGCCGACCTAGCAGAAATCTGGGAAATAGCCGAATCCGGCCCCATGCCGCTGTTCATGGCCGACATCCACCTAACCCGCGTCAAGCTATTCGCCACCACCACGCCCTACCCGTGGCACAGCCCACAAACCGACCTGCAAGCCGCGCGCCACCTGATCGAACAATGCAGCTATTGGCGCAGAAAAGAAGAATTGGAAGCCTTAGAACAGCAACTGAAAAACAGCAATACCTAAACCGATGCGCGGCTGAAATGAAAGACACGCGCGCCACCCGCCTAAGCAATACCTTACCCCTTAGTCTCGGGCGGTGCGGTTCTGCTAAGCATTTTCATAGCGAAACTGTTCGCCTCTTCATTTATGCGTTCCTTACTCTTTTGCAAGCGCGCCAATGCTTCAGCTTCGCTTGTCACTTCCTTAATTTCAATCTCCATTTCCCGACTTCTCAATGTCTTTCAGCATGCGGCGATAGGCAAGTTCATTTCTAGGCCCGCAAAGAATGGGGTCGTCAGACAAAATATCATCCGAATTTTCTGCCTCGGCGGTTTCAATCAGCTTGCTTTACGCACGCATAACCGCGCGATGCTTTTCAAGGATTTTTCGTGCTTCATCTTCATTCATGATTGATACTCATCGATAAATGGGTGACTACACCAGATTTATTTGCCTGCGCGCTAAATCCAAATTTTTCATACTCAATGAGGAAATCAATGAGGTCATCGCCAAAGCTTGGGCGGGCGGGTTTATTGATGCTCGATGCCGGAGGTGATTTTGCCGACGGCGTTATTGCCTGGGAAGGCAAGCGATTGGGCGGCGAAACTTTCGCTTCATTCGACAAAAAAGCCGTAACACGGCTCAAAGCGCAACGGCAATCTACCCAGCTTTTGTGAGGCGATGCCCCCCCATAACCCGCGACCAACTATATAACCGCACCCAAAAAGTAACACCCCTTGAAGAAATCAACAAAGCACGCGCGCAAGCACAATAAAAATTACTGTAGAATCATGCCAAACCTAACCTGCTGGCGGCACTTGGCCCATGGCACTGCAAGCAAGCCAT
>JBKJLF010000428.1:0-13392 GCA_046597185.1 Burkholderiaceae bacterium
ACTACACTTTGCGCACAGGCTCGATAAAAATAGTGTGAAAAATTCACATATTCGCTCACTTCCTCTAATATGCACCGAGTAATTAGGCTATCAATATATTTCTCAATTTCTGGCGTAATTTCAGGTACGCTAGAATACTGTGGTACTGTGGAAATATCTTCATCATCAGTTCCCCACGTTGAAATAATACCTGTTTCTTTTAAAAATGAAGGGCGATCCTCATTGTTATCGCAAATAAAGCTAATTGTTTCGAGAGAACACCCGCACGCGGTATCTGTCGCAACTGACAATGCCAGCAATACTTTGCCAATGTTCTGGAACTTTTCAATTAACTGGATAGCTAATTCACCAGCATCTGGTCTTGCCAAGAAAAGTAATTTCTCATCCGATGGCACATCAGGAATATTAGAGAGGGATGAGGCCAAGTAATCTAATGCACCAAGGTCGTGTAATTCATCACGGGTTTCGATTAAATTATTCACTCGGCTAACTAGACTTTCTGTTAATCTACAGCGGTTAGCAGCAGCGTTCCAAACTGTCTTCGCTATTTCTATCGAATTATTCGTAACGTCAAACCAAGGAAATGCCGCCAACTTGCAATCCGATAACTTTGTTTTGTTATGGAATTGAAAAATTGGCTCTTGTACCTGTGTGACTATTAATCTTCTATTATCAGGTAAATGCTCTAGTAAAGATTTTATTTTTTCCAATACGCGACTTGGTTGTTCAATCAAAAGTCTTGAGCCAAAAGGATCATCAAGTATAAATGCCCGCTCGCTTGGAATTGGTTCTAATAAAAATCGTTCAGCCTCCGCTGGATCGGAACCACTTTTGACTTCAAATCCTAGTTTTTGCAAATCACCCCCCATTTTTTTTGCGACCCAACTTTTTCCGACACGGGGCGGGCCAGATAGTAATAGTATTTTATTTTTTGCAAGTGTTTCAATTAGGGTTTTCTCAAAACATCTTTCCACATAGTGCTTCGGAATTAAATCAACCTGTCGCATTTCCATCAAAATAGTTTTAAAATCGGTAAGGGCATTTTTTTGTGGACGCATTGAATCACGTACTGCCTTCTTAAGCCGAAAAATCACATTACTTAATCGATCAGATGGAATTGAGAAGGTGCGACGTAGCATATCCTGCAACCGAAGTTCTATCTCAATACTAGTTTTATTTTCTATTACAACGACTTTTTTAATTATTTTTTCCAAGTCTGATACTGTTATGTTTCCTAATTTTTCTATATGCGCAACCCTTTTTAACTCCAATTTACCAAGGGAGGCATTTTGATCTTTTTTCGCTATTGCATTTGCTGAATTTTGTAATTCGTTACTTACTTTTTGAGCGAGTTCTCCGATTTTTCGGTTTGACAGTGACGATATTTGGCTTCCATCCCAATTGGCTGTCGCGCAAAGAGGGTGTAATAAATCTATACTTCGGCCAGATGCAACAAGAACCAAGATATTATTGTCTTCAGCTTGCAACCTCTCTAACAAAGTTGATTCTGCTTTATGGGGAGGGAAGTGACAAAGAATTTTGAGAAAACTTAACAAATCAAGTTGATCAGCCGTACCCTTTACTTGAATTTCCATTTTCCGATTTACACAGTCATCGCTTTGCCAAGTGATTTGGGCATCCTCTCCACCAGTTACTTCAGCAATTAAACTTGCATTCTTGCAATGTTGCCAACGCATTCCTAGCTCGACAGCAACCAAGTCTTGGAAATCGTATTTTTCAGGGCCAATAATTGCTATATTCATCATGGAATCGCTTGAGCTAGTTAGCCATTAATCGGTCGGCAAGAATCAAAATACTACCATCTAAAACACTGGTTGCTACAAATTGCGACACGGAAAAAACTGCATTATTTAATGTGTACGTATCGCTTAGTGCAATCCAGAATAGGGATAGTAGATCACAAGCAAAGGCCAAATCGCCGTTGCCCCTTCCCATTCCAGTACAATGGCCCATTTTATACACAACAGTCGGCGCGCCCAAATCCCCGTTCCATTGCCAAACCACCAAACACCCCATGCCCCCACCACCCGAATCCCCCTTCCAACCCGGCAACCTCGTCCGCGCCCGTGGCCGCGAGTGGGTCGTGCAACCCGCCCTCCACACTGACACGCGCCGCACCTGCTTGCGCCTACGCCCGCTAGGCGGCGCGGAAGATGACATCATCTCCCTGCTGCCAGAACTGGAATGGGAACCCGTTTCCTCCGCCACCTTCCCCTGGCCGCGCCCGGATCGGCCCGGCAATCACGCTGCCGCGTTGTTATTACGCGACGCTTTGCGCTTGAAATTGCGCGCCGGGGCCGGGCCGTTTCGCTCGTTTGGCAATATCGCCATCGAACCACGCGCCTACCAGTTAGTGCCGCTGCTAATGGCCCTGCGCCTAACCACCGTGCGGCTGTTGATTGCGGACGATGTGGGCGTAGGTAAAACCATTGAGGCGGGCTTGATCTTGCGTGAATTGCAGGGCCGGGGCGAAATCAGCCGCGCCGCCATTCTCTGCCCGCCGCATTTGGTCGATCAATGGCAAAGCGAACTGGCAACACGCTTTAATTTGCCCGCGCTGGCCTTAACTGCCGCCAGCGCCAGCCGGGTAGAGCGGGAATTGCCGCATGGCGTCAGTCTGTTTGATCAGCATCCGCTGGTGGTGGTCAGTTTGGATTACATCAAAAGCGAACGCCACCGCGAACATTTTCTCAGCATAGCGCCCGAATGCATCATCGTGGACGAAGCCCACACCTGCGCCGCTGGCGGGCAAGGCAAGCAATTGCGCTTTGAATTATTGCAAAGGCTGGTCGCCAACCCGGAGCGGCATTTAATCATGCTTACCGCCACCCCACATTCCGGCGACGAAACCGCGTTTTATAACTTGCTGGCACTGTTAAAACCCGCCTTTGCCGACCTGCAACAGCATCACGCCGCCAATGCCCCCTTGCGCATGGAGTTGGCGCGCCACTTTGTGCAAAGGCGGCGCAAAGACATCGCCGAATGGCAAGATGCGCGTGGCTTTCCCAAACGCATGAAAACCGAACTAACTTATCAACTCACGGGCGACTGGGGCCGCTTTTTTGATGAGGTGCAAAACTGGTGTCGTGATCAGGCCGAAAGCCTGCGCCAAACAGGTCGCATGGGCTTGATGTGGTACGCCACCTTGGCCCTGCTGCGCTGCGTTGCCTCGTCCCCGGCTGCCGCCATCCGCGCCCTGAGTACGCGCCTGCAAAACACGGCGGATAGCGACAGCTACCTGCACGACGAACGGGTGTATGACGGCAGTTTTGATGATTTAAGCGCCAGCGATCTGGAACCCCCGGCGCAATTGGCAGAGCAAGATAGCAGCGAAAGCAGCCAGCCCTTGCAACAATTGATTGATACCGCCAAGCGCCTGCAAGGCAAGGCCGGTGATCCCAAATTGCGCGTATTGCTGCAACACCTGAAATTATTGCTTGAACAAGGCTTTCAGCCCGTGGTCTTTTGCCGCTACATCGCTACCGCGCATTACGTGGCCGAGCATGTTGCCAGCCAATTGCAGCCATCGTTTCCGGGCTTGATGGTGGACGCCATCACCGGCGAATACACCCCAGAAGAGCGCGAACAACGGGTGCAACAAATGGCCGGGGCCGTGCAGCGCGTGCTGATCGCCACCGATTGCCTGTCTGAAGGCGTCAACCTGCAACACTTGTTTACCGCCGTGGTGCATTACGATTTGGCTTGGAACCCGACCCGGCACGAACAACGCGAAGGCCGCATCGACCGTTTTGGCCAGCAAGCGCCTGAAGTGCGATGCAGCATCTTGTACGGGCAAGACAACCCGATGGATGGCTTTGTCTTGAAAGTGATTTTGCGCAAAGCCGAAGCCATTTGGCAAGAATTGGGCGTGCTGGTGCCGCTGCCGGAAGATGCCATGCGCATCAACCAAGCGATGGTGCAAGCCGCGCTGATGCGCCGTAGCGATGCAGCCAGCACGATGCTGCAAACCAGCTTTGATTTTTCTGATGTCGAAGAACAAATGGCCCCGCTGCAAGCGCAATGGCAAGACGCGCTGCACAAAGCCAAAACCAACCGCACCGTATTTGCCCAGCGCCGCATCAAGCCTGAAGAAGTTTTACCCGAATGGGAAAGGCAACAACAAGCACTGGGCAGCGCCGACGATGTGCAGCGCTTTGTGCATAGCGCTTGCGCCCGCCTGAATGCGCCGCTGGAACCATGCCGACACACCCAAGCAGACAACACTCACTTTCGCCTGCTAACGGGTAACTTGCCCTATGCACTGCAAACCCGTTTGCAAGATGATGGTATCGAGAAAACATTTCAAATCGACTTTAGCCAACTGCACCGCAGCCACCCACTGGTGTCGCACCTGGCCGATTTTTTACTGGAAGACGCGCTACAAGCCGAACACCCCTTGGCCGCGCGCGCCGCTGCCACCATCACCCAGGGCGTGGAAGTCGTCACCACCCTGTACGTGCTGCGCCTGCGTCACCAATTAAGCTATGTGCGGCGGCAACAGCCCCACCACTTAATGGCCGAAGAAAGCGTCACCATCGCCGTGCGTGGCCGCAGCCAGCCGCAATGGCTAACGCCAGAGCAATTGCCGCCCTTGCTCAACTGCCAACCCAGCGCCAATTTGCCGCCGGATGTGGTGCAGCGCGAAGTGGCTACCGCCTTGGCCTTTTTGCAAGATCAGCAAGCCATGCTGGAAGCATTAGCGCAGCAGCGTGCGCAAGCCCTGCTGCAAGACCACCAGCGCGTGCGGGAAGCGGCGCGTGATGTCGGCCAATATCAAGTCAGCCCTTGTTTGCCGTTGGATGTAATGGGCGTGTATGTGCTATTACCCGATACACTGTAAGGACGCAAAATGAGCAAAATAAGCCCAATGCGCAAAACAAGCCAAATAAAATCGCCATGCGCCTGATAAAAAACCGCCAACACCCCGTGCTGAACCTGCCCACCTTGCGCCTTGAAGGTGGCTTGTTCCTGCCGGACCAACTGGAAAAAGCCGCGCTGGGCAAAGCCAGCCTGCAAGGTGAAGCGGATTACCGCATCCCCAAGGGCTTGAAGCAAAAAGACGAATATAGCCGCGCCTTTCAAATTGCTTGCGCCCAATGGAAGCATTTTGCCGCCACCCTGGAGCGGCAAGACCGCGATGCCTGGCAGGAAACTTGCCGCTTCGTGCAAGAATTACTGCGCGATGCGCTTGGCTACCACGCCCTAACCAGCGTCAATGGCCTGTTATTGGCCGAGCGCCACTACCCGTTTTCCTTGCAGTTTGCGGCCAACTTGCCGATCATCATCGCCCCGCACACTTTGGCGCTCGATACCCCGGACACCCGTTTTGCCGTCACAGGCGCGGGCCAGCGCAGCAAAAGTGCGTTTCAACTAGCGCAAGAATTGCTCAACGCCAGCCCGGATTTTCAATGGGCTTTAGTTAGCAATGGCAAGCAATTACGCCTGCTGCGCGACGCCGCCAGCCTGACCCGCCCCAGCTATTTGGAATTTGATCTGCAAGACATGCTGGCCAGCCAGCGGTTTGCCGAATTTGAAATGGCTTGGCGCTTGCTCCACGCCAGCCGCGCCGGGCAAAAAGGCGAAACGGCTCACGGTAGCGCGGTAGTGGTTGCTACCCAAGCCACCCAAGCCAGCCAAACGGCCAGAACCGATCCTTGTATTTGGGAAATCTGGCGCAATGAAGGCCAGCAAGAAGGCTCGCGTGTGCGTGAAGGCTTGCGCGAAGGCGTAAAGCAAGCCTTGCTGTTATTGGGCAACGGCTTTTTGCAACACCCGGCCAACGACAGCTTGCGCCGTGATTTACTCGAAGGGCGCTTGAGCAAAGATGCTTACTTCCAGCAATTGCTGCGGCTGGTGTATCGCTTCATCTTTCTGTTTACAGTGGAAGAGCGCGGCATTTTGCATCTGGAAGACGATAGCGCAGCAGCGCACGCCGCCAGACGCGCCTATGCCGAAGGCTACGCGCTGGCGCGCCTGCGCCAACGTGCGCTGCAACGGCGCGCGCGCAACCAGTTTGATGACCTGTGGATGAGCGTGCGCATTGTGTTTCGCGCACTGGCGCAAGGCGAAGCACGCTTGGCCCTGCCCGCGCTTGGCGGCTTGTTTGCGCCAAGCCAATGCCCGCAATTGGATGCCCAATCGCTCACCAATGCCAGTTTGCTGGAAGTGATGCGGCATTTGCGCTGGTTTTCTCAATCCGGTAGCTTGGCACCGGTCGATTACGCCAATATGGGGCCGGAAGAACTCGGTTCAGTTTATGAAAGCCTGCTCGAACTGGTGCCGGAAATCGACATGCCAGCGCGCCGTTTTGGCTTTGTTGGCATGGCGACTGGCGCAGGTTCGGGCATACCTGGCGATGAATCCAGCACCAATGAAACCAGCACCAAGGGCAATGCCCGCAAAACCAGCGGCAGCTATTACACCCCAGATAGTCTGGTGCAAGAACTGATCAAATCCGCGCTTGATCCGGTCATTAACGCACGCTTGGCCGCCAACCCGGCCAATCCGGTGGAAGCCTTGCTGGCAATCAAAGTCATCGACCCAGCTTGCGGCAGCGGCCATTTTCTGTTGGCCGCCGCACGCCGTTTAGCCGAACGCTTGGCAAGCCTGCGCGCCGAAGACGGCGCGATTAAGCCGCAAGACTACCGCCACGCCTTGCATGAAGTGATTGCGCGTTGCATTTTTGGCGTGGATCGTAACCCGATGGCGTTGGAACTGGCCCGCACCGCGCTGTGGCTGGAAGGCTTTGCGTCCGGTTTGCCTTTGTCGTTCTTAAATCACCATTTGCTGTGTGGTGATGCCTTGATCGGCTTATCTGATTTACAGCAACTACGCTATGGCATCCCCGATGCCGCCTTCAAACCCTTGGCCGGGGACGACCGCAACCTTTGCAAAGAACTCGCCAAGGCCAACAAAGCGGGTTTAAAAGCCTTTGCCCAAGCGCCCAAACAATTGTCGCTGGCATTGGAACAAGAAGCTGGTTTAGCCACCCTGCAAGCGATAGAAGCCATGCCCGATACGGCGACTGCCGAAGTGCAAGCCAAGGAAGCGGCCTACGAAGCATTCTTGCAACACGCCCGCACCAGCCGTCTGGCACGGGCAGCGGATTTATTGGTCGGCGCGTTTTTGCTGCCCAAGCCTGAAGGTAGCGTAGCCGAGCACTTGCCCAATAGCAGCAATTTGTATTTGGAGCTATTTAGCGAACAAGGCGATGTCGCGCCGCGCGAGCGTGAGCGTATCGCCTTGCAGGCAGCGCAACAGGTGTGCGCGGCAGAGCGGGTATTACATTGGCCGCTGGCGTTTGTGCAAGTATTTGCCCGTGGCGGTTTTGATTGCGTGTTGGCCAACCCACCGTGGGAACGCATCAAGCTTCAGGAAGAAGAATTTTTCGCCAGCCGCAACAGCATGATCGCCGCAGCCAAAAACAAGGCTGAACGCGGTTACCGGATTGATTGGTTGTCGCAAGGCATGTTGGCGCGCCACCTGTACCCGGAACAAGGTCACCCGCCAGAGGAAGCGGCGCAAGAAAAAGCGCTATACGCCGAATTCATCAGCGCCCGCCGCAGCGCAGAAGCGGCCAGTATGCTGGCGCATTTGAAACAGGAGCAAGGCGGGCGCTATCCCTTGACTGGCGTGGGTGATGTGAATACTTATGCGCTGTTTGCTGAAACGATCAGCCAGATTGTGGCGAAAAACGGGCGCGCCGGGTTTATTGTGCCAACCGGAATAGCGACAGATGATTCGACCAAGGCGTATTTTGCGCATATTGTGCAAAGTGGGCAGTTGGCGAGTTTGTATGATTTTGAAAACCGCGATGCGATTTTCCCTAGCGTACACCGCAGCTATAAGTTCAGCTTGGTTACACTCGGTCAGGCCGAACAAGCCGAATTTGCCTTCTTTTTGGCGCAACCGGAACAGCTTGCCGACAGCAGGCGGCGCTTTGCACTCAGCGCAGACGATTTTAAGCGGATCAACCCCAATACACTCACTTGCCCGATTTTTCGCTCGCACAAAGATGCGGAATTGACGCGAGAAATTTATGCACGAGTGCCCGTGTTGATCCGTGAGGCGCAAGGTAGCGAGCCGGAATGTAATCCTTGGGGCATATCGTTCATGAGAATGTTTGATATGGCAACCGATAGCCACTTATTCAAAAACAAACCCGCATGCGATTGCCTGCCCCTGTATGAAGCCAAGATGATTCATTTGTTTGATCACCGCTGGGCAAGTTATTCGGTGGCAGACGGCAAAGACGTGGTGGCGAATGTACCGCTGGCATCGAAACAAGATGCAGCGTTTGGGTTGACGCCGCGCTATTGGTTGAAAACAGCAGAAATTGAACAGCGCCTAACTGACAAAGGCTGGTCACGCCCATGGCTGATGGGTTGGCGGGATATTACTAATGCTACGAACGAAAGAACGGTAGTCGCATCTGTTTTGCCTTGCGTGGCTACCGCAGACACTTTGCTGGTGATGATGCCAGACCCAAAACACGGGCCGCGCTTGGCTGGTTTATTGGCAGATCAATGCGCCTTGGTGCATGACTTTATCGCCCGGCAAAAAGTCGGTGGCGTGCATTTGAAGTATCACGTCAAAAAACAAATCACAACCTTACCGCCAGAAGCCTATGACGAAGCTGCCTTGGCCTTTATTGTGCCGCGTGTACTGGAACTGACTTACACCGCTAATGAAATGAAACCGTGGGCGCAAGATTTGGGCTTTGATGGCGCACCCTTTGCGTTTGACCCTGAGCGCCGGGCGCAAATTCGCGCAGAGCTTGACGCTTGGTACGCCCGTGCTTATGGGCTGAGTCGTGACGATTTGCACTACGTGCTTGATCCGGCAGAAGTCATGGGTGCGGAATATCCATCTGAAACTTTTCGCGGATTGAAAAAAAATGAAGAACGAGAGTTTGAGGGGGTATTTCGCACCGCAAAGCTAATCCTCCTTGAGTTTGACCGCATGGAAATTGCAAATGCGCTTGGTAAACCGTATGAAAGTCTGTTGGTTCCCCAACCTGGAACAGTAGCAGAATCAAGCTATTCAACAATGGGCATTCCACAAGACAAGGACGAGGGGCTATTGATCGGCTTGATCATGATTATGCTGCGCAATGCCAAATCGCTACCATTTGCACACCTTGGTTTTATCCTGAAGTACGGTTGGCAGCGTCTGGCGAATGCAAACACACCGGAAAGTGATGATGGCAAAGAGTTTTTGCAGTATTGTGACTCTCATCGCGCATTGTTTGAACCAAGTCGTACAGAGCGCTTGAGCAAATTCGTGCGATTGCTCGCATCAGAAAAGATTTTACGTCAGGACGGTGGCAGTCTTGTCTGGTTGGGTAATCCCAAGGTGCCAACAGGGATAGTCCTGGATTCTGCTGGCGAGGCCATCGCACCCGTATTGTTGCGACTGATTCAAGAGAAAACCACGGTAGCGGATGTCAATCAAGATGGGCAAATTTTAGCCAAACAGGCATAGGGAAGCGAGCATGGATGAGTTGATTCAACATTTGGCAAAAAAGCGCAGGGAAACACGGCTGTGGTTTGAACAGCTTGCGTTGTATTCTGAACCGAGCGTTGAGCATCATATCCGCACGATTTCATTTCGCCGTGGCGTGAACATTATTTGGGCGCATGAGCCGGATGAAAAAAGTACTTCCGTCGGCTTTCACGCTGCTGGTCATGGGGTGGGAAAAAGCTCGCTTTGTATGTTGTTGCGGTATTGCTTGGGCGATAGCGGCAAAGCGATTGACCGCATGTTGGACGAAGTTTGTACCGAATTTGGGCTGGGTGGGGTCGCGGCGGTGGTGCATATTGGAAGTGAAGTGTTTACGGTATTTCGCTACTTCAATTCTTTAAAGGGTGGTTTTGTTGCCCTCGGTCGGGATATTGAAAACTTGTTGGAAACCAAGGGCACGTTGTCATTCAAAGAATTTGCAATCCTGTTGGCCGACAAAATGATGTCCAAGGTGTCGCCAAAAAGAATTCCCGAAACCGGCCAAGATATTGAATGGAGTCATGTTTTAGCTTGGTTGGCCCGCGACCAAGGTGCCCGATTTATGGGCTTTTTTAATTGGCGCGAAGGTGAAGGCGTCGGTTTTCAGCGCGCAAAGCAAGACCCGCCAATCCTGATGCGCGCTGTATTGGGCTTGATGGGGACAAAGGAATCCGAGGTATTGGCCCAGATTCGTAAGTTCACCCGCGATGAAGAAAAGGCAGCCGAAAAAATCGCAGAATTAGAAGCAGAGCCAAAATTGATCCAAAAACGGATCGAATCCGAGTTGCGCGCTTGGCTAGGGGTTGCAGAAAGTCTGCCGATTAGGGTCGATGACCTGTTTAAGGAGTCAGTAGAAACCAAGCTGGCAGAGAAGAAAAACGAGGCTGTTACAAAGCTGGCGAATCTGGAAAAACAGGCGGAAACGAAAGCAAGTGAAATAGTGGATTTGCGTGTAGAGGAAAAGGCGTTGGCAGCGGAGTTTAAAAAGCATGATGACGCCTTTAATTCCTGGAACACAGCATTGGGTGATAATGAGTCCAGCTTGAAAAAGCTGGCAGAGTTCAAGCATGAATTGCGAACTAAGGCCGGACCTTGCGAACTGGGTGATGTGGCGTTTCAAGAGTGCAAGCACATCCAATTCAGAATCAACTCCAACAGTTTTCAAGATGGCAAGGATAAAAATACTCTGACAAGCGCCTTGGCTGAGTGCGCCAAGCGAGCACAGGATGCTCGCAAGCAAAAGGAAGCAGTTGCCGCGCCATTAGAACAAGTGAAGAAAAAACTTGAAACAGCCAAACGTGAGCATAGCGTGTTGACACACCAATGTGATCAAGCACGTTTTGATGTGGGCAGAGATAAAAATCTGCTGGCCGAATTGAAACGATGGGTGAAAAGCGCGGGCTCATCTGAAAATGATCAGCGCATCAAACAAGCACAGCAAGCACGAAAAGATATACAGCATAACCTTTCGTTAGCCAAGGTCGGGTTTGAGCAAATCAAGAACGCAAGGTCAGGGCGTGAAAATTCCTTGAGTGCTTTGACCGATATGTTGGCGCGGGCATTTTTCGCTAACGAGGCTGGCGGTGCATTGGTTCTGCGTGATGAAACCAAACCCTTCCGCATTTCATTGCGGGGTGGCGAAGCTTACCGGGTGCTGGAAGTGCTGTTGGGTGACTTGGTTTGCCTGCTTGATTCCAGTGACCCTGCCAGTGCGTTTCCCGGTCTGTTGATTCACGATTGCCCGAGAGAAGCGGATATGGGGCCACACCCTTACCGGGAATATTTGCGCTTGGTTGAAACTATTGATCGTGACGCTTTTGGCAACGACGCACCGTTTCAATACATCATCACCACCACCACTACGCCGCCACCGGAATCCATGCGAATAAAGCCTTATCTCATAGAAACCTTTGATCCAAGCCATGAAGACGGGCTGCTATTCAAAAAACGCTTCAAGGCATTTTCTCAGCAAGAGAATTTAATGGCAGTTGATGCCTAGTTATAATTGATATTTAAATCAGGAACAAATCATGCTCGGACATTTGAAGCTGGACAATTTTAAAATCTGGAAAAGCACCGGGACGTTGCGTTTGGCGCCCGTCACTTTGCTGCTCGGAACCAATTCCTCTGGTAAATCGAGCCTGATTCAAGCCCTGCTGCTGATTCGGCAAACCGTGCAAAGCAAGGATGAAAACCTGGATTTAAATCTTGGCAATCCTGATGATGGGGACTCTGTGACCTTGGGGCAATTTCGGGATGTGTTGTGTAGGCATGGTGATTCTGACAAAGTAGGGATCGAGTTTCGTTGGTCTCAAAAGGGCGGCGATGGGCACGCTGCTATTTTTTCGGCACAATATGCTGGCAATGTGGATGGTGTGCCTGAGCTGGTATCGCTGCGCATCGGATTGGAGGCAAAAGAATTCGCGGTAGAGCGCAAAGCATCAGATACCTACACAGTTCGGATTCCAAACGTAGATGAATTGATTATCGTGGATCATACTGCCAGCCCGAAGCAATCCTTTGTTTTTCCAAGGAAATTTTTTCATTTGGTTGGTGAAGAGCCGGACGTTAATAACATCAGCTTCAATCTTCGAGAAGAATTAAGCAGAATCATCTACCTTGGGCCAGTGCGCCGCTTGGCACAACGCGATTACATGTGGAACGGCAGAATGCCCGCTTCCATCAGCGACGATGGTGCCAAGGCAATTGATGTGTTGATTGCCGATGGCGTGGCGAGCGCCAAGGCGCGCAAAGAGGCGGCAGCATCCGGGCAGCCTGATCCCTTTGAATTTAACACTAGCCTATTCATGGAGGTTGAGCATTGGTTACAGCGCATGGGCTTGGCCGATGCTATCACGGTGGAAGTCATTGGTCATTCAGCACGTTATGAATTGCTGATTCACCGCGATGGCGAAGTCTCAAATTTGAAGGATGTTGGCGTCGGCGTTGCCCAAGTATTACCCGTCATCGTGGCGGCTTTGTTTGCCAAACCAGGGCATATCGTCATTTTGGAAGAACCAGAAAGCCATCTGCACCCACTGGCACAGGCGGTGCTGGCCGAATTGTTTGCCGCTGTTAGCCGCGAGCGCGGGGTGCAGTTCATCGTCGAAACCCATTCAGAACACCTGTTTCGCCGCATGCAAACGCTGATGGCCAAGGGTGAGATTAGCCAACAGCAATTGGCCATGTATTTCGTTTCGCGCCAAGGCAAAGAAGCGAAAATCGACGAATTACAAGCCGATGAGGTGGGCCGCATCAAAAATTGGCCGGATAAATTCTTTGGCGACGTACTGGGCGAAACCCGCGAACAAACCCGGCTGGCGTTTGAGCAGCAAAAGAAGGCAAGGAGTACGCCATAAACCACTTGGTCGATACCAAATCGCAATGGCCCGTTAGAAGGTGTGGTCGTGCGCTACGACAGCGCAGAATGGTGCGAGGCCCGCGCCAAACTGGTACGTGCCGATTTCACGCAGGCCATCGGCGAGCATTGGCGCAAGCGTGGCTTGGAATGGAATCGACTTGGGCAAACAATATCAGGATGAAACCAAGCACCGCGCCTTATAAGGATATTCGTTCATATATCACCGTACCGCAATTTCCGGGTAGTCGCATCTATGTTGAAAATTTCTTTGCGCATGCCGAAATTAAGAAATTAATCCTTCCGCTGCATTAAGAAAAATCATGCTCGAATACCCCAGCCCTTTTTATAACCCGGATGTGGTGATGTATATGCTAAAACTGGTATACCCGGATGGGGATATTCAAATGGGTGGTTTTCAATTCAAGATACGGGATGCGAACTATCCGCATGCAGACGCATTACAAATGAGTGATGCTGATTTTGACCAGGGCGTAGCGGAAATGTTAGCG
>JBKJLF010000467.1:0-16249 GCA_046597185.1 Burkholderiaceae bacterium
GGAAGGCAGAATCGGCGGGGTCATTTTGCGGCCTTTTTGCGCTTGCCTTCCCGCAGCGCCGCTCGTTCCTGCGCCTCCTTGAGTCGCCAGGATTCACCTTCAATCGCAATCACTTCGGCGTTGTGCAATAGCCTGTCGATCAGTGAAACCACGCAGGCAGCATTGGGAAACATGATGGGCCACTCGGCAAATGCCTTGTTGGTGGTGACGATAGTGCTTTTGCGCTCGTAGCGGCGATTGATCAACTCGAACAGCAAATCAGCGTGGCGGTTGGAATAAGAAAGGTAGCCGATCTCGTCAATCACCAACAAGTCGGGCAAGGCGTAGTGGCTCAGGCGGCGGTGCAGGGCGGAGTCGCTGTCCAGTGCCGCCAAGTCACCAAGCAACTGGCCCGCCGAGGTGAACAGCGCGGTCATGCCAAGCACCAGCGCCTGATGGGCCAGATTGCGCGCCAGCGTCGATTTGCCAACCCCGTTGGGGCCGACCAGCACCACGTTGGTCGCCGTCTTGACGAACTCCATCGTCATCAACTCCTCAATCAGGGCACGGTCGCAGCGGGTGGGCCATTTCCAGTCGAAATCGGACAGATGCCGAAAGCGCCCGATCTGTGCCGAACGGAGCCTGCGCTCAAGGCTGCGGCGGCTGCGTTCGTCTTCTTCCCATTGCACCAGCGGCCTGAGCCAAGGGGCGTCGGCCACTTCGTGCCAGTGCGCCAGCAGGCCATACAGCCGCAGTTCACTGACGCGGCGTTGCAGGGCATCATTGTTCATGGTCTTCTCCTTTGAGTTTGTCGTAGGGGGCCAGTTCTTGCGTTTGAACTGGTTTGTCACGCGCCTGTACGTGCGAGGGCAAGCTCACTTCTACGGGCGGTGGCGCGTTGCGTGCCTCGCGCTGGCGCTCCAGCGCAAGGCGCACCGCGTTGGGGTGCGGTACGCCCGATGCCAGTGCCGTTTCGATGGCAAGCTGCAACTCGCTGGCACCGTAGCGATTCAAGAGGCGCAGCAGCGCGGCGGTCACCGTGCCCATGTTGTCGCCCCGCGCCGCCACCTGCGTCAGCAGGGCCACGCTGGCCGGTGCAGCTTGACTGAGGCGGTTCATGCCTTGGTGCTGACGAGCTTTGCGTTTGTGCTTGACCAGGGTTTCGATATGGACTGGCGCTTCGATGGTTACGCCCTTGTCGTAGCTGCGCGGATGGTTGGCCAGTTCGGTCACGCCATCAAAAATGCGTACTGCCTGAGGGCTTGCCAGCACCGTCAGTGTGCGCTGGACATGGGTGTGCGGCACGGAGTAATCGTTCAGGTCGAAACGGGCATAAGGCGTTTTGTTGATGCTCACCTCGCGCCGTTCGTCGGTCGGAAACGGTTGTTCTGGCAGGGGCAATAGCCGTGCCTGCTCCTGGGCAAACACCTCGTGGATGCGGCGGTTTCCTTCGCCCGGCACGAGGCGGTCGGCCGCCTGCCCCTGGCACCACTGCCGGGCCTGCTCATTCAGGTCGGCCAAATCCTTGAATTCTCGGGCGGCAAAGAAGTTCTCCCGCACATAGCGGATGAAGCGCTCAACGCGCCCCTTTTCATTGCCGCGCGCCACCGCCACAGGCTTGGGTTCAAAGCGGTAGTGCGTGGCCAATGCCAACAGGGTTGGATTAAAACGGATCGCGTCACCCTGCCGTTCCAGTACTGCGCTTTTGAGATTGTCGTACAGGATGATCCTGGGCGTGCCGCCAAAGCTGGAAAAGGCCGCAACGTGACCGCGCAAGAAATTTTCCATTTGCGCATCAAGGAAGAATTGCAGAAATGGCTGACGTGAATAGCTCAGCACCATGGCAAAGGCCATCAGTGGGCGGTGCGCGCGCCCGATTTCCATTTTTCCGAAATGGCCCCAGTCCATTTGCGCCTCTTCGCCAATGAGTGTGGTGCGCCGCGTAAAAGCCTCGGCGTGGCGGCGCGGACGATGCAGGGATACGACATGGCGGAAATGGTCTGGCCCGCCCCGGTAGCCACGTTCGCGCACCATCGTGTACAGGCGGGCGGCAGTGAGCGTGGGAAATTTCTGCAATATTTCGTGGATAAATGTGAGATACGGATCGATTACCGAGGCGCGCCTGACAGTGGCTGCGGCAGTTTGTCCGGCTTGGGACAGGACACGTTTGACGGTGCCGTGGTGAACCTGTAATTGGCTTGCGATAGTGCCGACGGGCCATTTTTCGACGTGGTGATAACGCAGAATTTGCGCCGTGAGTTCGGGTGAGATTGCCATTTTTTGCTCCTTTCTTGCGGGGTTGACTTGGATTTCGGCGAACCCGGCAGCGCAGTGGGCCATTGCGCGTAAATGGCGGACGCGGCTTACCGCAAAAATCACACAGCGGCACCGCATCCGGTTGCAGGCAAGAGGATGGCGCTTGTATTGCAGCAGGGTTCACTGCTTGCAGTAGAGCATTGGCGGTGTCGGGTGGGGAACCCCTGTGCGTCAGTTTTTCCGGTTCAGTGTTGTTTTGACGCTTCAATGCCTGGTGTGCGCAATACTTGCTTTGGCGCTTTGCATGGTTGAGGCGGCCTTTGGGCGATGCCTGATATTTTGCGGCACTGGCCCGACGGTTGTCGGCGCTGGTGCGCTTGGCGCAGCCTTTGGCGCAATATAGCTGACCGCGATCACAGAAGGTGCAGATATGCACCAGAGCACGGCACAGGCCGCAAGTGTACATACGGGATGAAGGTGTCATTGGCAGTAAAATTTATGCCGACAAAATATCGACAAAGAGCGCGTCTTATGACACAATCTCCCTGCACACGTGTTGGCACGATGTGGGGCGCGGCACCGAAGGAACTTGGCGGTTTTATGCGGTGCCGCGCTGCTTTGTCCGGCATCTTATTCTTCCTCATTTCGGGTGAAATTTCAACCCCCCTCCACCTCCTTCAATCCCCATGCTTTTCGAGGCCGCGCGAGCGTAACTCTTTGTTTCGCTTCGCTCCACAAAGAGTTACGCTCGCGCAAGAGCAACCCCAACCCCAACCCCAACAGCAACCCCAACGAGAGGATGCCTCATAGTCGCTGTGGGAAAATATTTATCTAAAAAACAAAACATTCTTTCATTTACAAGGCTAAGCTGGCTTATAAAACAACCTGATGTAAAAGGCAATGTTTAAAGTTCGCAGCCAAATATACGCACTTTCTGACAGCCATTCACACATTCGATACGGTCTTGCAGCTTGGTAAGTTGTGCTAATTCCAGAATATATTCGCTTGGTCGTGTCGCTGCTACCAGTAAAATGGTTTGACGTTTGGCACGTGTCAAACCAACATAAAAGAGCCGCCGCTCTTCATCAAGGGGATTGTTCTGAATCGGCAACACAAGATTCATCAATGGATCAGATGTCCGCTCACTTGGAAACCCCAAATAGCCTGAATCGAGACCAACAATAATTGTGTAGTCAGCCTCCAATCCCTTCGAGCCATGTATCGAATGGCGGGCAATTTCGAGGTGCCCCTTAAACTCGTCAAATACTTCATGTAACTTGGCAGCCTTTAGCCCTTCAGGCACAGACCCGTCTGCTTTATTGCGGGTAAGGACGAATACCGTAGTTAAGCGGCGGCTTCCGCCAGAATTGGCTGTTGGATTAAGAAGCTTTGCGAATCGGGAAAGTTCATTGCGTAGCGCATCAATGCGGAACTCCGAATTAACATTTGTTAATGCACTGGCGGCCCCAAATCGCTGGTCAAATTCCACATCAGCTATTTGGCCCTGTTTTTATTAAGTTTTGCCCTGCCGCGCCACACCCGGCTACAGCAAGCCCTGTGTTTTGCGCTGCGCTGGGTGCAGTTACCCATCGGGCTACTGATTTATCTGGTGCCCACACAATTGGCAACGCTGCTGGTATTTGCGCGCTTTACGTTTTTTCTGGTGGCGCTGGGTTTGATGTGGGCGATTTATCGCCAGCC
Organism: Burkholderiaceae bacterium; assembly: GCA_046597185.1. Taxonomy (GTDB): domain Bacteria; phylum Pseudomonadota; class Gammaproteobacteria; order Burkholderiales; family Burkholderiaceae_D; genus CAMBDR01. The sequence goes on from JBKJLF010000467.1 coordinate 3,937, forward strand.
GCAATCCGGCTTAAATGCACCGGCGTCATACCCAAATAGCTAGCCACCATATGGCGCGGCAATTGGGCATTCAATTCGGGTGCGCTTTGCGCAAAGCGCTGGTAGCGTTCCAGCGCGCTCAAGGTCAACATTTCAAACTCGCGCTGCATTTTGTGGCGGTACAAGCCTTCGGCAAAGCGCCGCATCAACAGCATCAGGCTCGGGTGTTGGTGCGTGAGCGCATCGGCGGCGCGCCAATCGAATTCCAGAATCTGGCAATCGGCCAGGGTTTCTATCGAGATGGCGGCGGGCGTTTGCGACAATAAATCGGCCAGCGAGCCACTCAATTCACCCGCCACGCAAAAGCGCCGCGTGGCTTGTTTGCCTTCGCGATCAAGATAAAATTCGCGCACGATGCCGCTTTGGATAAAAATCACATTGCGCGCAATATCGCCCGCCCTTAGCAAGGGCTACTGCGCTGAGACGCGACGCGCTTTGGGCAAGGCTGCCAGCGCAGCCCAGGCATCGGGCGCAACCGGGCTGATGTGGTTGAGCGTGCGCAGCAAATCGTTGAGAGCCTGGTCGGTGTTGCTCATGGTTTGTCCACCTCCGGCTGGCAGGCCAACAAGGTCGCCAGCGCATCGGTGGCCCAGGCGATGCGGCTTTGTTCCAGCGCAATGCCGGCCTTCAAAATCAAATGCCGGATTTGTACTTCACGCGGGGGATTGGGCTGGCTAAAATCGCGCGCTTCAATCGCCAGATAAGCTGCCAGTTTGGCCTGATGCAAGGCCAGACGTTGGGCAATTTCTTGCGCCAAACCCAAAGGGCCGATGGCCGCATCGGCGCGTAACTTGACCAATAACTCATCACGCATTTCAGTGAGTTCACTGGGGCTGGCGGCCCAGTTTTTCAATTCGGCCTGGCCGGGCGGCAACACTTCAAACTGGCGCTTGCCTGCGCGCCCCCCTTCAAAATCTACCGATTTGACCCAACCTTGCGCCTCCATGCGCGCCAGTTCACGATAAATTTGCTGATGCGTGGCATGCCAAAAAAAGCCGATTGACTTGTCAAAGCGGCGCGCCAATTCATAACCGGAAGCGGGCTTTTCAAGTAAAGAAGTCAGGAGCGCGTGTTGCAGTGACATAATTTGACAGCAATGGTTAAGGTGACGGTGAATGAAAGTGGATGAAAGAATTTTGTGTATTTTACCTGCAACTGGTTGCATATTTCAATGAGTTTCGCTATCATTGCCAACCATCACCTGCAACCAGTTGCATATTACCCCTTGATTGACTCTAAAAACCCTTTTGACAGGAATCGCCATGTCTTTTTACCCCAATCTGAGCAAACCACTCGACTTAGGCTTCACCACTCTACCTAACCGCCTGATAATGGGTTCAATGCATGTGGGGCTGGAAGAAGTGGAAAACGGTTTTGAGCGTATGGCGGCGTTTTATGCCGAGCGCGCCAGGGGCGGGGTGGGTTTGATTGTGACGGGCGGGATTGCGCCCAACAAGCGCGCGCGGCCGTTTCAAGGTGGTGCCATACTCAACACCGAAGCGGAGGCCGATCATCACAAACTGGTGACGACAGCGGTGCATGAGGCGGGCGGAAAAATCGCGATGCAGATTTTGCATTTTGGGCGCTATTCGTATCAATCATCGCTGGTGGCACCGAGCGCATTGCAAGCGCCGATTAACCAGTATAAACCACATGCTTTGAGCACCGAAGAAGTCGAAGAAACCATTGATGATTTTGTCAACTGTGCGGCGCTGGCACAATATGCGGGTTACGATGGGGTCGAGATCATGGGGTCGGAAGGCTATTTGATCAATGAATTTATTACCGCGCGCACCAATCAGCGTGACGATGAATGGGGCGGCGCGTATGAAAACCGGATGCGCTTTCCGGTGGAAATCGTGCGCCGCACGCGTGAGAAAGTCGGGGTCAACTTCATCATCATTTATCGGCTTTCGATGTTAGATTTGGTGGAAGGCGGCTCCACCCTGGCGGAAGTGATTCAACTGGCCAAGGCGATTGAAGCAGCCGGGGCTACCATCATCAACACCGGCATTGGTTGGCATGAAGCGCGCATTCCCACCATTGCCACCAAAGTGCCGCGCGCCGCGTTTGCCTGGGTCACGCAAAAGTTGAAGGGCCATGTTTCGATTCCGCTGGTGGCCACCAACCGCATCAACACCCCGGAAGTGGCCGAGCAATTGCTGGCCGACGGCTTTTGCGACATGATTTCGATGGCGCGGCCCTTGTTGGCTGATCCGCTGTTCATGCGCAAGGCAGAGCAAGGGCGGGCCGATGAAATTAACACCTGCATCGGCTGTAATCAAGCTTGTTTGGATCACACCTTTGGCGGCAAAATCACTTCCTGCCTGGTCAACCCGCGCGCTTGTCATGAGACTGAGTTAGTGTATGCGCCCGTGGCAGCCGCCAAGCGCATTGCGGTAGTGGGCGCAGGGCCAGCGGGTTTGAGCTTTGCTACCGTGGCGGCGAACCGTGGCCACCAGGTGACCTTGTTTGATGCCGCCAGCGAAATCGGCGGCCAGTTCAACATCGCCAAACAAATCCCCGGCAAGGAAGAATTTTACGAAACGCTGCGCTATTTCGCCAAAAAGATCAGCCTCTCCGGGATCACGCTCAAGCTCAATACCCCAGTGACGGCAGCAGATTTGAGCGGCTTTGATGAAGTGGTATTGGCCACCGGGATTGCGCCGCGCCTGCCAGCGATTGACGGGATTGGCCATGCCAAGGTGATGAGTTATTTGGATGTGTTGCGCGACAAAAAGCCAGTTGGCAAGGTGGTGGCGGTTATTGGCGCAGGCGGAATTGGTTTTGACGTGGCCGAGTACCTGAGCCACAGCGGCACCAGCCCCAGTTTGGACAGCAAAAAATTCTTCGCCGAATGGGGTGTGGACACCAGCTACAGCGGCGTGGGCGGTTTGGCCAAGGCCGAAATCGAAAGCTCACCACGCACGATTTTCCTGTTGCAGCGTAAAACCAGCAAGGTGGGTGATGGGCTGGGCAAAACCACGGGCTGGATACACCGCACCTCGCTCAAAAACCGCAGGGTGCAAATGATTGCGGGTGTCTCCTACGACAAAATTGACGATGCCGGTTTGCATGTGACGGTTGAGGGCAAACAACAGGTGATTCCGGCAGATAACGTGGTGGTGTGCGCGGGGCAAGACCCCAAGCGCGATTTGTTGGATGGCTTGAAAAGCGCGGGGCAGTCGGTACATTTGATTGGCGGGGCCGATGTGGCGGTGGAATTGGATGCCAAGCGCGCGATTGATCAGGGGGCGCGGCTGGCTGCGGTGATTTAAACGCCGTGCAATTACCTTACTGAGTAAAATTACTCAGTAAGGTAAACTTTCTCCTGCGCAAGCAATAACACGGCAATTAATTTACCAATTACGCCATTATTAGTTCACACAAGTAAAGCTGGCCGCCAACTTGACATCGCCCGTGCCATTGTAACGAGGCCAGGTCGGGTATTCACACATCGGGCGGCTGCGACCCGGCACGCCGATCGAGTCCACCGTGATTTGGTTAGTCGGGGCGATGCCTTTTTCTACCCAGTTCTCCAGTGCCGTGAGTGAATCATAGGTGGCGTTAAAAGTTCTACTCAGGCTGTGACCATAGCCGGGCACTTCGTAATAACGCACAAAGCCCGCCACCGTGCTCGCGCCCATTTTGGTTTTCAGCCGTTCATAATATTGCGCTGTCGCACGGGTACTGATCAAGACATCGGCGGAACCATGAGCCATGATCAACTTACCACCGCGTGCATTAAAGGCCGACAAGTCGGCATTGTTAATATCTTGCAGCAACGACAGCGCACTAATGCGCGCCACCCACAGTGCCGTCTACGCTTGCGCTGGCCGGGTCGAAACGGGCGTTGCAGGCGGCCACGTTGCTGACAATATTGTCTTTCAAGCCGTCCAATTCATCACAGACGGCCATACTCGAAGTCAAGGCCAGCGTGCGCTTGGCGACATTCAAATACGCCCCCGGTGCGGCCATGGCGCGCGCCAACTTACCGCTGGCCAGGGTAAACGCAGCGGAATTCCATGCCGGATACCACTTTCAAGGCTTCACGGCCACCAGTTGAACCACCGGTAAAATAGGTTTTGCCGGGGCGGGCACCATAGCGCAGACGAATCAGATAGTCCGCCGTATCATGGGTTTTTTTCAGGGCATTGCCGGCAAAATTGGCCAGCGCTTCATCGTTGACGGCAAACGAGGCATCGCGCCCAAAAATGAAGGGCGGCTTCAGGGTATGGCCAGAATCACTACCGTAAGTAGCATAGCTGCGGCCAAGCGGGATAGGTTTATCCAGTGGGCCACTTTGCACATTCAACAAGCCCGAAGGGAAGGTGGATAACACGCCATTATAGCCGCCACCACCAAACATGACGGCCTTGCCATTCCATGCGGTGGGCAAATTGAGTTGAAACTTAATCGGTGGTGCAGTCGGATCGATCGGGTTGATCTGGCCAAACACCTTGCAGTATTCCGGCACGGCGGCAGCCCCGGTGCCCGCCGCCAGCACAATCGTGGCTACAGTGACAAAAGCGCCATTGGTCGGTAAGGCGATAAATTGGGTGGGTACGCTCTGGCGTGCCATGTCTGCGCAGGTGAGCGGTTTGGGGCCGTCTTTGCCGCCGCAGCCAGCCAATATCAAGAGCGCACAAACTGAAGCGAAGGGAAGAAAATTACGTTTAGTCATTGTTATACCCCCAAGGTTACCAACAGAGGTTTAAAAACGCCATGAACCAGGGTGAAACAAATGCGACGGATGAAAGGCAAAGCACAATGCGAACACGGACAATGCCTGACATCTTTATTAATCAATTTGAATAAAATGGCTATGCTGCCCCTGTTTGCGCATGCTGTCAACCAAAAAGCAGGAACTATCCATAACCTGTGCAGTATTGCAACAGACTACAACTTATCTCACATCCACCAAAGCCTTTTTGATGGTGTATGGCCCATTATAAGTGCCCGTTGCGTTTTTATAGCCCTGGGTGGTGGCGTCTTTTTTGAAGGTCAATACAAACGACAAAGGGTCGTTGTGCGCGGCATCAGCCAGTGCCGTGCCCAGGTTAGAGGAATCGGTTTGGTCGATCATGCGTTTGAAGGTGGTGCTGGTCGCGCCAACGCCTTGTGCATCCACCACAAAAATATTCGCCGAATCAAGATGCCCGCTAAATTGCACCGCACCCGTGGAAGAACCAATCAGGCGGGTTTTGCTGCTGGTAATGGAACGGTCGCTGTATTTGAAGCTGTCGCGAGCGCTCAGGTAAGAGAGGCGGATATTGGATGCGCTGAACTTGCTTGCCGTGCCAAAATTGCTGCTGCCCGCTTCTGCCACATACTTGCGCTTGTAAAGCATCAAATCGATTTTTCTCAGAAAAATCATACAAATACCGTTATAATCAGGTTCAATACCGATGAGACTGCACAAGATTCGCACCAGATTGGACACACACCCATGCCACGCCTGATTTTCACCCCACAATTACGCCGTTTTACCGAGGTGCCGGAAGTCGAATCGAGCGCCAGCATCTTGCGCGCCGCATTGGAAGATGCGTTTGCTGGCAATCCACGTTTGCGCGGCTATATTTTGGACGAGCAAGGCCATTTGCGTCCGAATGTGGTGATTTTTATCGATGACCAACGCATCCGAAGCACGCGCTTGCTGGATGATGCGCTACAACCCCATTCACAAATCTACATTTTACAAGCTCTGTCAGGAGGTTAAATGCGTGCCCTGCTCTCTACCCGTAAAGGGTTATTCGAACTCACCCGTCAAGCCAGCGGCCAATGGGCCTTGCAACTGGCGGGTTTTATCGCCGATCCGGTCACCATGACCTTGTTTGATGCGCGGGATGGCAGCGTCTATGCGGCGCTCAACCTCGGCCATTTTGGCGTTAAACTGCATCGGCGTGATGCAGGCGCGACCAGTTGGCAGGAAATTGCCGTGCCCGCCTATCCACCGCAGGAGCAAAAAGCCGAAGGCGATGTGGATTGGAAGCTGCGCATGATCTGGAGTATGGCCGCTGGCGGTGCCGATCAACCGGGCGTATTGTGGGCCGGCACCTTGCCCGGTGGCTTGTTTCGCTCGCAAGATAGGGGCGAATCGTGGCAATTGGTGGAAAGCCTGTGGCAGATGCCGCTACGGCGTGAATGGGTGGGTGGTGGGGCGGAAGTGCCGGGCATTCATTCGATTTGTGTTGACCCGCGCAACAGTGCGCGCCTGCTGGTGGGCGTGTCGTGCGGGGGCGCGTGGCTGAGCGAGGACGGCAGTGCCAGTTGGCACTCACGCGCACGCGGCATGCTTGCGACCTTTATGCCGCCGGAGTTGGCAGCGGTCGAGCATGTGCAAGACCCGCACCTGATCGTGCAATGCGCAGGTCAACCACAAAACTATTGGTGCCAGCATCACTGCGGCATTTGGCGCTCGCAAGACGATGCCATATCCTGGCAACAAATTCATCCGCAGGATGCCAACGGCCAAGCGCTTTCAGGATTTGGCTTTGCGGTGGCGGTACACCCGCAGGATGCGCAATGCGCGTGGTTTGTGCCCGCCACTTCGGATCAGGAACGGGTGCCGGGGGATGCGGCACTCTCGGTTAGCCGCACCCGTGATGGGGGTAAAACCTTTGAGTCCTTGCGGGTCGGATTGCCGCAAAAAGATTGTTACGACCTGATTTACCGCCACGGTCTGGCACTGGCACCAAGCGGGCAAACCTTGCTGATTGGCTCCACCACGGGCGGTTTGTGGGTGAGTGAAAACGGCGGCGACGCCTGGCAAGAAATCACCCATACTTTGCCGCCGATTTATGCTGTTCAGTTTGCTTGAGGGCAGTATCGCCAATCACGCAAGCATTTTACGCCGTATTTGCACCTTATTGCCTCGTTACTTCTCACCAGGAAAACCATGCAAGCCGAAAAAATCAGCCTCTACTATAAAGATGCCGCTTCCGACAAGGAATATCACGCCCAACTCACCGCAGAAGGCGACGGTTTCATCGTCACCTTTCAATACGGGCGGCGGCATGGCACCCTCACTGCGGGCAAAAAAACTGCCAACCCGGTGGCGTATCCCGTCGCCAAAAAAGCTTATGACAAACTGGTAACCGAAAAAGTAGGCAAAGGCTATTCGCCCGGTGCGGCGGGTGCGGCGTTTGAAAACACGGCACTGGAACAGCGCTTTACCGGGATTGTGCCGCAGTTGCTCAACCCGATTTCGGAAGAAGAAACCGAAGCCTATTTCACCGATCCAGCCTTTGTGGCGCAGCAAAAGTATAACGGCCACCGCCGCCTGATCAAACGTGACGCGGCGGGGCGCGTCGGCATCAATCGCAAAGGCTTGGCAGTGAGCTTGCCGGAAACCGTGGGCAGCGCGCTGGATGCACTGGCAGAGTTTGGCGATTTGGTGTTGGATGGCGAATTGATGGGCAGCGTATATGCCATTTTTGATGTGTTGGAACTGGAAGGGCAAGATTTGCGGCCGCAGCCGTATCAGGTGCGCCTGGCAGCGCTGGCGCGCATTGGGCAAGCGCTTGCCAGCGCAGGTGTGACCGATGTGTTTGCCGTGAAAACTGCCAGCAGCGAAGCAGAAAAGCGTGCTTTGCATGAGGAGATGCGCGCTTTGAAACGCGAAGGCACGGTGTTTAAACGGGCCGATGCGCCGTATGTGGCGGGCCGCCCGAATTCCAAGGGCAACCAGTTAAAGCGCGTGTTCCGCCATAGCGCCACACTGGTGGTAACCCAGCCGCACGCCAGCAAACGCAGCGTGAGCGTGCATGCTTTTGATGGCGCAGGCAAGAATGTGCCGCTGGGCAATGTCACCATCCCCGCCAACCAGGTCATTCCAGCCAAAGGGGCGCTGGTGGAAGTGACTTATATGCATGTGTTTGTCGGCGGTAGCCTGTATCAGCCGCAATACCAGGGCGAACGGGATGATATTGAGCTGGCGGCTTGCACTACTGCTCAATTGCTGTTTTATACGCCGGAGGCGGGGGCGGAGGAGGAGGAGGATGAGATACCGTCCCCGTAACGCATCTTCGTCCATTCAAAAATTGATGCTGCTTTTTTTTGGTCACACTCAAGGTCAACCCAATATCTCCCAGCGTCCACCGCGCGCAGGCCCCACGTGCCCAAGCGTGCCAGCTTGCTTGAGTTTATTGAGGTGATACTTGATTCCATCGCGGCTCAACCCCAGCGCGCCCGCCAGTTCCGTTTGCGAAATTCCGGGATTGGCACTGATCAAAGACAACAGGCGCGCTGAATCGGCGATTGGGGTAGTGATTGGGGTAGTAATTGGGGTAGTTTCGTCGATTGGGGTAGTAATTGGGGTAGTGATTGGGGTAGTCGCGGCGATTGGGTCAGTCGAGGCGGCAGCCAAGTGCGCCGGGTTGGCTTTGAAGGTCACCATCAACCCTGACATGCCCGTGTCAAAAAACGGGGGCACCATATCGTGCGCCAGACATTCGCGGCGAATCTTCTCTATGCCCCGGCCCCATGACTCAATATAGCCAGCGCGGAAAAAGGCCGAAGCCAACAGCGGGTTGAAGGGGTTGGACGGGTGTTTGTCCATCAGGTTTTCCAGCGTCCAGCGTTCCTTCAGCATTAGCGAAGCCGGAAATCCATTTCAGGTATTCGTCGTGCCAGGATTCTTTCCATTCGACGCATTGGCTTTCTTTCATGTGAGGCTCATTTTCCTTTGGTTGCGCTTGTCATATCGGGTATGCGAAATCCTGCCGGGTTACTGGCGGAGATGTCCAACTGAATTTTACCCGCATTTTACGTGCCTGCCCTACCTTTCAGGCACGTTTACCCATAACAATTGCTCTAAGGCGACAAGGAAGGCCCTCCACTCAATTTTGCTCTGCTGCTTTAAAACAAAGGTGTCCCGTTATTTTTTGCCGCCACAAAGGCTTGCCAATCCAGGCCCACCTGCGCCGCATAGTCATACGCAAAGCTGATAATTTCCGCCTTCAAGCTACTCTTGCTGGTCACCGCATCGGCAACCTGTTTGTCGATGCTGTAGCTGACAATACTTGCGTCATAATCCTGATCAGCCAAAGCATGGGCCGATGCCAGCGCCACGCCGAGGTAGCTGGCTGCCGTATTCAATTTACCCGCCGTGGCCAGCGCGGTGGTATCAAAATCCTGCTGCCAAGGGGATTTTTCGTGCGCGAAGTAAGCTGCGCCATTGACCGTGGTGCAACCTGTCAGCACATCGGCATTAATCAGTTGCGCTTTCAGGGTTTTGGCAACCCGGCAGCCTTCGTTGTAGCCATAGCTGCTGGCAGGAAGACGGCCGTTGGCAGCCGTGGCGACGCTGCTGACGATGGTTTGCTTCATTTCGAGAATCACATCATCACTGGTCGAGGAAGACGGGCCTTCCAGCAAAACATAGTAGCGCAGCTTGCCCAAACTGCCCACGCCGGAGCCAAGTTTTTGGCGGATGTCTTTGACGGTATAAAAGCTGGCGCTGTAACGCTTGGAGGAGGCAATCGAATTGATGTAGCTGCTCATGGCCAGCGTGATGGCGCTGTAGGTGTTGGCGTTGACGGTCACCAAATTGGCGCTGGTCTGGAAGATGCGGCTGCTTCCGCTGAGCTGAGTGTACTTCGTCAGTAAGCCCGAACGGGTTGAGCTGGCTCCAGCACTGATGGTATCTTGCACCACCCCGCTGGAATTGCCGTTTTTCAACTGAAAACTCAGTTCGTCGGACGTGCCTTTAAAGCTGTCCATCTTGTCCAGATAACCGCCCACCATGGTGTTGATGGCGGTGCTGATATCGCTATCGGCCACGCCATTTTCGCGCCCCGCCAGTATCATGCTGACGGCCAGGCGGCGCACATCCCACACGTACTGGCCCAGATAGCCTTCATCAAAATCACTGACGGCAAACACTTGGCTGCCGCTACTGTCGCGCATTGCACCAAAATTGCCGATATGGGTGTCGCCACCCAACCAGGTATAGCCGGTTTGCAATGTGGTCCAGGCGGAAGCTGGCAGGGTTGCCATGTCCTGGAAGAAAATATGATCGGTGCCCCGGTAAAACATAAATGGGCTGATCGCCATTTGGGTCATTTTGGTGCTGAGGTCGGCGCTGTCGGTGGCGGCGAATTGATGGTTAAAATTGTAGATTTGATTGACCACCCAGCTCGAGCGCGAACTGGCTGCCTGTGCTGCCAAGGCTGTTGCGAGCAGGCTCGCGCCGATCAGTATTGATACCATTGTGCGTTTCATTGTGCAGCCCTTTATCATTATTTTGGTCTGCCATTGTACCGCTATAGTATGACCATTGGATGACGCTTTGCGATGCGGCTTCAAGATGCTGCTTTGCGACGCTTTGTTAAACGACAGCGGCCACAACTTTCGGCATGGCCGCATCGAGCGCCAAGTTATTGACCACATCCCAATAGGTCAAGGAGTATGAAGGGGTTTGCGTAGGCGTACTCACATAATAAACGCATCAACTTGTGTGAGGTCGGTAAACACGCCGAATTTTCCGACCTCTTAGACGTTTGGGTTGCCGACCTTCACGGTTCCCAAACCATCAAGTTGATAGACGCGCACATAATCGACATACATGGTGCCCGGCAAAGGAGCCGTCACTTGCGCTGGCGTTGCGGCATCGGTAAAGTTGCCACCCACGGCCAGATTAAACAGCATGTAAAACGGTGCTTGCAAGGCGGTGGAATTCACAGGCAAAGGGTTGGCGTACATGTCGTGCTCCACCCCGTTATCGGTGACGGTGAAGCGCATTTGCGTATCCGTCCAATACAGGCGATAGGTAACAAAGCGATTTGACAGGGGTTTGGTCGAAATATACCAGTTCTTGGTTTGCCATGCGCTCGAAGCGGCGCAACTTGGGTTGCCGGGTACGCATGCGGCATCCTGATAAGTAATGACGTTGGCACCAACATAATTATTGATCTGCGGTGCGCCAGCCATCTCTCTTTGCTTGGCTCTATGCCCACTTTCCATGATATCGATTTCGCCATTGCGTGGCCAGGTTTGCGGGCTGGTGCCCAGCATCCACCCGGCAGGCCATAAGCCGGTGCCAACATCGGGCGCACTCACGCGCATTTCAACCATACCGTATTGAACTTGCACCTTACCGGACGATGAAATTTTGCCCGAGGTGAACACATTGCTACCCACAGTTTGGCTTTGCGCCTTCAGTGCCAAGGCGCGCGTACCGGATTCAAACGGGACATTCGCGATAGAAACATTATTTGGGCTGTAGTATTGCAGTTCTTGATTGCCATAACCGCATAAATTAATTTGGCAACCGTTACCATCCACCGGCATCCACAGATTGGTATCCAGGGTGGTGCCGTTAAATTCTTCCGACCACAGCAATTTGCCGATCACCGGGTTGGTGACGCTGGCAAACGCCGGCGCGCCATACACCAACATAATGCCGGCCGTGATGGCGGATAAAGCGAATTTTTGTGTCTGGTTGCGAACTTTGTTACTCTTCATACTGGCTCCCGTTTTAATCGTTAACATCTTTCTCTCTTGCTTGCTTTCTACCCTGAGCGCACCATTCTTGGCTGATGGCACCACAATGACCATCAAGTAAGAACATTGAGCAGAAGCTACAATGTAATCGATTACATTATATGTTATATCGTTTTCATTGCGAAGCTTTTTTAATGGGTTTATACGATAAATTTAAGGCCAGGGCGTGGCGATGGGCCTTGCCGCTATAATATTGCTGGCCCCGACAAGCAAGGGCGGGATAACAACTTTCTTTCAGGCAAGCATTCACTCCTATGAATACACCGCTTTCCGTTGGCATTGTCGGCTATGGCTATGCCAGCAAAACCTTCCATGCGCCGCTCATTGCCAGCGTACCCGATTGGAGTTGGTATGGCCAGCTGGCCAATCCAAAGGCCCGAATGGAAGCGATCACAAGCAGGCCGCTCTTACTGGCTGCTCTCGGGAAAATGACGCAGCACAGTGGACAAACACGGGTATTGCTTACCGTGACGCATGCCGCAGCGGCACAAGTTAAGGCGCTGGTAGCCAACGTGCGGGCGGGGTTGCAGCATGTTCTGGCAACTGCGCCTCAGTTGCCATCAGCGCAGAGGTGGAAGGCATTGGTGGGTTATATCGTCGAAAAAATCCTTGCCGTGAGCACCGGAAATCCCAAAAAAACGACCTCGCCGCCAGCTTTGGCGGCGGGTTAACAGAGGAATTTAGGGTGATTTCGCTTTCTTGCCCACATTGGCGCAGTACTTCGACTTGCTGCCATTCTTGCTCGGTTTCAAATTGATCTGCATTGTGC
>JBKJLF010000655.1:0-5801 GCA_046597185.1 Burkholderiaceae bacterium
CTTCCGGGCCACTGCTGTCCAACTTGTAAATCAACAAAAAGTCCCCGCCAACATGGCATTCACGGTGATGCATCCAGCGGCCGTTCAGCGAATGATCCAACCATTCCGGCGGCAAGGGTGCCGCATTTTCGACCAAAAGCAACATGGCTTTTTTAAGATTGTTCATATCGTAGCGCCCACTGCGCTCCAACCGCACCCAATCCTTCGCAAAATCCTTGGTCCGGGTAAACTCCCGTAAGGCAAGCGTGCGCTTACTCTTTGCTGTTTTTTTCGAGGTCATCGAACAATTCCTGCATTGATCCAAAGCGTGGCAAGTCGCCCGAATCGGCTTCCTCCATCGCAGCGCGAGTGGTGGCATTGGGCGCTTTAACCGCAAATGGCAAGCCGTTTTGGGTCACCACTTGATGCAAAAACAGGCGAACCGCATCCGACACATTCAAGCCGCAAGCGGCTAAAACCCGGGTGGCGTTTTCTTTCAGATCAGGATCGATCCGCGAGCGAATTTCGACGATTTTTAAAGGTGGGGAAAGTGGGGTTGGCATAATGGCACTCCGTCAATGTAGCTACATCAGCGGAGTATAGCACAAGTTCTGTCACCTGTTTTTGATTTCCACCCCCGCCATCAGCACATAACCTTCCAGCACCAAACATTTATCCTTATTCAGCGGCGGCACCGTTTTATCGTCCACGCCGCCCATAATCGGCATCACGTTATTGATCACCGTCCAATCAGCGGGCACAAATAATTCGATGCCGCCCCACACCGCAAACACATGCAGCGTGGCCGGTTTTTGCATCGACGCTTTGGTGAAGTCAATTTCCACGCCGCCCATAATCGCGGTGGCTTCGCCCCCAGCAAATTCTTGCGAGATCACATTGATTTTATTGCCCGCCATAATGCCAAAGCTATCGATGGTATTGCCATTTGACCCGGATTTCTCCAAACTCACAGGTTTGTCGAATTGCGCTGACGGCTTCTCGTCCCGGCCATAACCTTGGCCACGACCGTCTTCCTGCCCCCTGAGCAACATCAAAACACCGCCACCAATCAATAACAAAGGCCACCAGTCACGCATGCGAAAGTGAATCCAGCCCAGATTCGACAGCGTCATCAAACACCCGAGCGTAATAAAAATGCCCCCCATAATATAGCCATTGCGGTGTTCGGTTTGCACAATTTTCAGCGTGCCCAGTACAATGAAAACCACTGGCCAAAATTGCAACAGGTTTACATCACCAAAGGTTTTTTCCAATAAGGCAAGCACCCCGATGGCGATGATCATCATGCCCAGCACGACCCGTTTTTTATTTTTTGACCGCTTCATTTTCATTTTCATTTTCAACCTTATCCATAAGAAACTACAAAGGCACGCAGATGAGCACACCTATAAGCACATATTATTGAGGTCACATTAATTCTTTAATCCGCTCATAACCAGCGCGGCTAATCGGCACTTGCTTGCCGCTTTTCATCAGCGCAATATGGCTGTCCTTGGTATAACGCTCTATGCTTTGCAAAAACGCGATATTGATCAAAAATGAGCGATGTACGCGCACAAACTGGCGTGGGTCGAGCTGACCTTCCAATTCCGACAGCGCCTGGGTTTTAAGGTAAGCACGCCCTTCGCTATGGATGTTGATGTAATCGTCCTGCGCTTCCACGTATTCCACTTTATCCAGCGCAATCACATGCACCTGGCTACGGTCGCGAATCAAAATACGCGCCAGTTTGGTACCCGGCGCGGCAATCAGGTTTTGCACGGCATCCGAAGCTTGCCCCAGCATTTTGCGCGCCTTGTCCAGCGCTTCATCAAAGCGGCTTTGGGCAAAGGGCTTGAGCAGGTAATCAACCGCATGCAAATCAAAGGCCTTGAGTGCATATTGATCATAAGCGGTAGTAAAAATCACCCCCGCCCGGCGTCCGGTAATTTCCAACACTTCCAAACCGGTTAATTTGGGCATCTGGATATCCAGAAACATCAGATCCGGGTTCAGTGCGTTGATTTTTTTCACGGCATCGAGGCCATGTTCGGCTTCACCGATAATCTCGATATCGCCATTCGGTGCCAGGTGCGGCAGCAGATATTCGCGAATCAGGCGGCGCGCCAATTCTTCATCGTCCGCAATCAATACCGTGGTCATAGTATTTTCCTCATGTATTTTCCTCATGTGTTTTTCCGGGCGGGGGCCGGGTTGAGCGCAGCCGTAAGCGGCAACACCAATTCCACCTTGAATTGGCCATCCGTACTGCCCCAACTGACCCGCGCGCGCTCGCCATACAGCGATAAAAAGCGCTGGCGGATATTTTTCAAACCTGTGCCCGTACCCGCCTGGGCTTCGCGCCGGGGCAGCAAATGCGCGTATTGTGCGTCTTCCGGGTCTTCCGGGCCTTCCACTTCAATTGGATTGATGATACTGATATGCAGCCATTCACCGCTGGTTTGGGCGTTGACCGTAATGGTGCCGCCTTCGGTTAAGTCGCGAATGCCGTGTTTGATGGCGTTTTCGATGCACGGCTGTAACAGCATCGGTGGAATCAGCGCCGTTTGCGCGCTGTCGCTGATGATGAATTCGGATTGCAGTTTTTTGCCGAAACGGGTTTTTTCAACCGCCAAAAACTGTTCACATAATTCAATTTCTTCTGCCAGGGTGATGCGTTCACGCTCGGACAAACTGAGCGTCAGGCGGAAAAACTGCGATAAAGCCAAAGTCATGCTACGCGCGGCAGCCGGGTCGATGGAAGTCAAGGCACTAATCGAATTCAAGCTATTGAACAAAAAATGCGGATTGATTTGGGTGCGCAACACTTGTAGCTCGGCATCGCGCGCCTTGACTTGCGCCAAGGCCGCGCGCCGCTCAGCCAGACGCATGGTTTCCAATGCCAGTAGCACATCGTGCAGCAAGAGCGAGAGCAAATACACGCCACTGCCCGCCACCAACAACATCACACTGGTTTGGTGTGACAGATTGATCAAACCTTCGTGCTTACCAGGCAGCAATTGGGCGCTGAAACTATTCCACACATAGCACAAAGCCAGCAACATCAAGCCCGATACCAGCGATGAAGTCAAATACGTGCCCAAGGTGATCCATAAACGGCGCTGGGCCAGCGCTTGGGCGCGGCAGACATAATAAGCCGAGGCGGTAATAAAACCATACACCAGCGTAACCGGCAGGGAAAACAGCAGCGCGCTCAGCCAAACCGAATGCAATAACGCACCGCCCTCTACCGCGCCCAGATTGACCAATAACACAGCCAGCAAGACCCCGAGCACCAGGCTGCTCAATAAAGAGAGCGCCAAATTGGGCATGCTTGACGAGAATGGAGTCATTGCTGGCTTTTTGTAAATGAAGCGATTAATTTTTAATTTCGATACCACCGAACATGACAAAGCCTTCGATCACCAAACATTTGCCACCTTCTTTGGGGACGACGCTGCGGTCATCCACCCCACCCAGCACGGCGATGCTGTTGTTGACCACGCTCCAATCGGCAGGCACTTTCAATTCTACCCCACCAAACAAGGAAAACACCTGGATTACCGCCCGGTTTTGCATGGACGCTGCGCTAAAATCAACCGTGGTAGTGCCGAAAATCGCCGTCGCCTCGCCGCCCAGAAAATCTTGCGTGACCACTTTGCTGTCGCCAGAACCAAAAACCGAAAACAAGTTGATGCGAGTATCGTTGGTATCGGCGCGATCATTGACATAGCCCATGCCGTTCCAGATATCACTCGGGCTTTTGGTCAACATCAAAATACCCGCAGCGATCAAAAACAGCGGCCAAATATCATGCAGATGGAACACGCCCAAATTCGACAACGTTATCAAGCCACCCAGTGCAATTAAAACCATCCCGAAAACCGAGCTTTGTCCGCCTTCTGACTGACTCAACTTCATACAACCCAATACAATTAACATGACGGGCCAAAAATGCAGCAGGTGCAAGCCACTCAGTAAATTGGCAAACAATGCCATTACGCCCAATGCAATGATGACGAAACCTAAAAATACCCGTTTTTGTTTCTGCGGCCCTGTTTTATCAAGTGAAACCATGATTTTCTCCAAATGGACAATTAAAAATATTCAATATAAATACGCAAGTAAATCGGTGACCTGGTGATTCAGTGATTCAGTGATTCAGTGATTCAGCATTGTTTTCTACCGCTCAAACCACGCAGCACCACATTTAAGCCAAGCGCAATCAATATCACTGGCCAGGAATTGGCGAACGTCCAGCCCCATAAGTGATCAAAGCACGCAAACAGCCAAAAACTGAGTCCAATGAGAAATAATCCCTTACCGACTTGCCGCAGATTTTTGGCGTCCAATAACTCCCACAAGCCATTACTGGCCAGCACCATCAACACAATATACCACCAATGAAATTTATATTGAAACCAAAAAGGATAAATATAGCCCCATTCCTTGAGCATGAAGATGGAACCTACACCAATCAAAATCAAACCCATCAAAACACCTCTTTGCTTGCCACGCCCACTGCTCCAATGCTCGTGGGCGCTATTTCTGGCCGGGTTGATTTTTTCCTCGGCGCTGTCCGCGGCTTTTTTCTCTACATCATACGGATTCATATATTTCCTTTGTTTAGTCGTGATCGAGACTGGCGCACCTTGGGTTTGCGCTGTCAATAGAAACACGATACAGGGTTGAGAAAGGAAAGTCGCGCGCTTTTCGGCCAATGCCGAAAAAGCTTCGGCGAATGACGAAAAACCGCAAACCGCTGCCATTGAACGTCTTTATTTCTTCAATTTTACAAATACGAATGATTATCGTTTATAATTAGCTTTCCCATTTTTTAGCGTCAAGCTTTCTCATGAATCATTCTTCGACTCTTCCAGGCGGTTTGCGCCAGCCTTTGCGCTGGCAAAGCATACGCAAAGGCTGGCGCAATGCGCTGCGGTGGGTGTTTTCCGTTGCCAATATCGCCCGCGTTCTGGCACGGCCCACCGTCAGCCATGGCCAATCGGCATTTCAGCCTGCGCGCCGCTCCCCTGCCGCCTTGCTGCTGATTGTACTGGCGCACTTGGGTTTGCTTATCGTACTGGCGTCTGGCCATTCGCTTAGCGTGCCAACCCTGCCCACGCCCTTGTCGATGAATGTGATGCATATTGCCATGAGCACGCCCAAAGTGCCGCCCAGGGTTGAGTCCAAACCCAAAATAACAGCAAACACCCCCGACACACCCCAAACACCCGCCAAAACACTGGCGCAGCCAGCGCCTGCCCGGCTCGCCCCGGCCCTGCCGAGTAGCGCCAGCCCCATGGCCGCGCCCGAGTCGGCCACGCTGGAGCCTGGCACAGCAACGGCGGTCATTGCCGCGCCCATGCCCGCAACGCCGCCTGCGCCGGTGCAGAGCGTGGTAGCGCCCCGCTTTGATATCGATTATCTCGACAACCCCGCACCCAACTACCCGCCCATTTCGCGCCGCAACCGGGAAGCGGGCCGGGTCTTGCTCCACGTTTTTGTGGAAGCGTCCGGCTTGCCCGGTAAAATCGAAGTGCGCACCAGTTCCGGTTACGAGCGTTTGGATAAATCCGCCATCGCCGCCGTTTCGCGCTGGAAGTTTTTACCCGCGCGGCAAGGCAAGGATGCAGTTGCCGCCTGGGTGCTGGTGCCGATCGACTTCAGTTTGCAGGAGTAGCACAAGCTGAGCACAAGCTGAGCACAAGCTGAGCACATCCCAATTCGGGGCACAAGCCTACTCATTTATTTCATTCAATTCGATTCAATACGATTCAACCATCCGCCAGCCCGGTTTCAGTACGCTCAATCATCTTCTG
>JBKJLF010000017.1:0-3617 GCA_046597185.1 Burkholderiaceae bacterium
TGGGGCAGGATTATCCCATGCCCCAGCACCAGCCCCGCCCTGGCCAATTCAGCCGCCGGGGCCAGCCATGGCGCGTGGCGGTATTTGGCAGCCAGTGGGGCCAGTTGTGGCAGGTAACGCACAATAAACTGGCCCTCGGCATCAAACTTTTGTGATTGCGTAATCGGGTTAAAGATGCGGAAATACGGCTGCGCATCGCACCCGCTGGAAGCGCACCATTGCCAGCCGCCATTATTCGCGGCCAAATCAAAATCATTCAACTGGCGCGCAAAATACGCTTCGCCCCAACGCCAGTCGATACCGCAATCTTTCACCAAAAAACTCGCCGTTACCATGCGCAGGCGGTTGTGCATATAGCCGGTTTGGTTTAATTGCAACATCGCTGCATCCACCAGCGGGTAACCGGTTTGCCCTTGGCACCACGCATCAAACAGCGCCTGCGCCGCATCGCCGCTTTCCCAGACGATGGCATCATACGCGGGCTTGAAGGCGCGCTCGGCCACGTGCGGATGGTGAAATAAAATCATCGCATAAAATTCGCGCCAGATTAATTCGGATAACCATATGCCAGCACCTTCCTGATGCGCTTGCCAGGCATGTTGCACCAATTGACGAATTGAAATGGTGCCAAAGCGTAAATGCACCGACAGATAAGACGGCCCTTTGCGCGCAGGAAAGTCGCGCCGTTCGCCATAGAGTTGGATACGGCTTTGAAAATCTTGCCACAGCGCTTGCGCGCCTTGCATGCCCGGCTGTAAATGGGCGATGGGGCTGGCTGCAAAACCCAATTCGGCCAGACTTGGCACGGTTTGATTTGGGTAACATTGCCATTGACCAGCTTGCGCGTGGCAATCAAACCGGGGCAGGCCGACTTGTTGTAATTGCTTGAGCCATGCATTTTTATACGGCGTAAACACCGAAAAAGCCGTGCCAGCCTGCGTTAAAATCTGATTTTTTTCAAAAATGACTTGATCTTGAAAACTCAATACCTGGCGGCCAGCTTGCTGCAAACGGCTACTCACCAATTGGTCACGCGTCATCGCAGCTGGTTCATAATCGTGATTAAAAAACACTGCATCAACACCCAATTCAGCCGCCAGCCTGGGAATTTCATCTTCCGGGTGGGCATGGCGCACCAATAATTGGCCGCCCTGGCTGGCCAGTTCCTGCGCCAATTCCAACACACAGGCGTGGATGAAGGCGACGCGCCTGTCATTGCGTGGTAAATTGGCCAAAATACCACGATCAAACACAAACACACAAATCACGCGCGCACTTTGGGTCAGTGCAGCGGACAGCGCGGCGTGGTCAAAGTTGCGCAAATCGCGTCGCAGCCAGACCATGGAAAGTTCAAATTGCTTCATATTCTGTCATAGCGCCGTTATAAAGGGTAAATCAGTGTAAACTAGCGCAGTCAGCACGGCAAGCTTAAACTGACCTTGCCGTGTCGTTTTCGAGAATATTAGCAATAATATCAACAATATCAAAGTGCAACCAAGACAATATGAAGCGAAGCAAAATCGATCAATCCTCATCTGCGCCCGACGCTAAGCCCGGGCCATCTGATATTTCGGAGACGCTTGGTGCCATGACAAACTTACCTGAACTGCAATTAACCCATCATTTTTTGATCGCCATGCCCGCTGTGCTGGACCCCGTGTTTGGCGGCAGTGTGATTTATATGTGTGAACATAATGAAAACGGTGCCCTCGGGGTCGTGATTAATAAACCGACCGATATGACCATGCAAGCCCTGTTCGATCATATCGATCTCAAGCTTGAGACGGGCATGAACCTGTCTCCGCCCATCGCCAACAAGCCCATCATGTTTGGCGGCCCGGTGCAAGATGATCGTGGTTTTGTCTTGCATACGCCACATGGGCAATACTCCTCCTCGCTCATGGTGACCGACGAGGTAGCATTTACCACCTCCATCGATGTGCTCGAAGCGGTTGCCGCAGGCACCGGTCCGCGCCAGATACTGGTATCGATAGGCTATTCCGGCTGGGCTGCCGGCCAGTTGGAAGAAGAAATTGCCCGCAATGGTTGGTTGACGGTGGATGCTGATCCGCGCATCATGTTTGACCTGCCGATTGAACAGCGCTACGTGGCCGCACTGAAATTGCTGGGCATCGACCCGATGATGTTAAACGCCGAGGCCGGGCATGCCTGAGCTGGTTACTTGGCTGGCCTTCGATTTTGGCTTGCGCCGCATTGGCGTGGCGCAGGGCAATACTTTAATGCATCAAGCCCACCCCTTGTGCGTGATCGATCAGCCTGACAACGACGCCAAATTTGCCGCAATCGAAAAGCTTTTAAAACAATGGCAACCCGTGGCCTGTGTGGTTGGTTTGCCACTGCACCCGGATGGGGCAGAACACGAGATGACCCGTCGCTGTCGCCGTTTTGCCAACCAACTGCATGGCCGCTTTGGCGTGACGGCGGTTTTGGTGGATGAGCGCTATTCCTCGGCGGTGATCAATGCCAAACGTGGCCAGGTGATTGATGCCGAGGCGGCCGCGATTATTTTGCAACAATATTTTGATGAAACCCTCAGTAAAAATTAAATCTACCCTATGTATAATCCTCAACTTAATCAACACGGTGAACTGCAACATTTGTTGAGCACCGAAGGCTTGCCCAAGGACATTGTTTACCACATTCTGGATACCGCATCCAATTTTGTGGGCGAAGTCAAAAAAACGCCGCTGATGCTGGGCAAAAGCGTCTTCAATTTGTTTTTTGAAAATTCCACCCGCACCCGCACCACCTTTGAAATTGCCGCCAAACGGCTCTCGGCGGATGTGGTGAACTTGAATATTTCAGCCTCCTCCACCAGCAAGGGCGAATCGCTACTCGATACCATCGACAATCTATCGGCCATGCAGGCCGATATGTTTGTGGTGCGGCACAGCCAGTCCGGTGCGCCGTATATGATCGCCAAACACTTGATCGATACCAAACAAAGCCATGTGCGCGTGGTGAATGCGGGTGACGGGCGGCATGCCCATCCCACCCAGGGTTTGCTGGATATGTACACCATCCGCCACTATAAAAAAGACTTTACCCAGTTGCGGGTAGCGATTGTCGGCGATATTTTACATAGCCGGGTGGCGCGCTCGGATATTCACGCCTTAACCACGCTGGGCGTACCGGAATTGCGCGTCATTGGTCCGCACACCTTATTGCCCGGCGGCCTGGAAGCGCTGGGGGTGCGCGTGTTCACCAATATTGAACAAGGCTTGAAAGATGTCGATGTCATCATCATGCTGCGTTTGCAAAACGAGCGTATGAGTGGCGCTTTGCTACCCAGTGCGCAAGAGTTCTTCAAAAGTTATGGCTTGACGCCTGAACGCTTAAGCCTGGCCAAACCGGATGCGATTGTAATGCACCCGGGGCCGATGAATCGCGGGGTTGAAATTGATTCGGCGGTGGCCGATGGGCCACAGGCGGTGATTTTGCCGCAAGTGACATTTGGTATCGCCGTGCGGATGGCGGTGATGAGTATTTTAGCCGGGAACTAAAGGAATACAGCATGCAATTGCTCATCAAAAACGGTCATGTGATCGACCCAGCCAATGGTATCGATGCCAAAAAAGATGTCTTGATTCAAAACG
>JBKJLF010000034.1:0-13641 GCA_046597185.1 Burkholderiaceae bacterium
CTGCTGTTGTTTTGCGGCTGCTGTGATTGCTGCTCTATTTCAACTTTCCGCCAAGCATCTGTTATCCGTGTTTTGAGTCGGCCCTTCTGTTCGCTACCGAACGTAACGCCAGAATAAACATGGCAACCAACGATTAAGCAGGCAAAGCATGGCTATTTGCAGCCGCGCGGAGCAGCCGCGTGATTTTAAGCATGGCAATTATTTTTGAAAAATTTTTGCGTTACGTTCGCTAGAGCACCGAACAACTTGCGCACTCAGGTCACACTTCGTCATCCTTAGCGTACTTACTGGCTGGGCCGGGAAACGCCGTCTAAGAAGCAATCCGCCATCGGGCATTTTGATGGCAAATTTTGAAGTAAAACACACAACTGTCCCATCAGGAACAGATCGTCAACCCGGCTGTTACGGGTTCACACAACTTAGGAAAAAAATGAATCAATTACCAAAAGTCGTCAAACCACTTACTTGCTCAATCGCCGTGCTGTTGGCGTGCCTTGGCGTGCAAGCCAGTGCGCAAGCGCTTGCCAATTCACTGGCAAGCACGCAACTTGTGGCAAAAGGCGGTGCGGTTGCGGCACCCACCTTGCTCTCATCCAACCCGGCCAACCAAGCGATCAATGTGGCGACCAGTACCAATAGCATCGGCAACATTGTCAGTGGAACCATCGTCAGCGCCACCTTCAGCCAGGCCATGAACCCGGCCACCATCGTTTCGCCCCAGGCTGGTGCACTCACAACCTTCACCCTCAAGGTGGCCAATGGTGCGAATGTGCCCGGTACGGTCAAAATGAATGCCAACAACACGGTAGCCATCTTCACCCCCAGTACATTGGCACTCAACATCAATACCACCTATGCCGCCACTGTAACCAGGGCAGCCAAGAGCGCGACTGGCGTGGCATTAAGTAGCACTTATGCGTGGACGTTTAAAACCAGGGCCACCACCGCCACGGCGCAAGCACCGCTCAACCTTGGGATTGCCGGCAATTTTGTAGCGTTGGCAAAAACCGGCATTTCAACCGTCCCCAATTCAAAGCTAACGGGTAATATTGGCGTCAGCCCGGTCGCCCAAATCGCGATCACCGGCTTTTCAACCACCACCGATAGCAGCAACACCTTTGCCACATCGCCCCAGGTCATCGGCAAAATTTATGCCGCCGACTTTACCGACCCAACCCCCACTTACATGACCAGCAGCATCGGCGACATGGCACTGGCCTACAACGATGCCGCAGGGCGCACCTTGCCAAATTTCACTGAATTGGGTTCAGGTCAAATTGGTGGGTTGACTCTGGTTCCGGGCCTGTACAAATGGGGGACGAATGTATTGATCTCAAGCAATGTCACGCTGTCAGGCGGCCCCAATGATGTCTGGATTTTCCAGATCGCTGGCAACATCAACCAGGCGGCGGCTACGCAAGTGATTTTAACGGGTGGCGCATTGGCCAAGAACATCTTTTGGCAGCCTGCCGGTGCGGTATCGATTGGTGCAAACGCGCACTTTGAGGGCATCATCCTGGCAAAAACCCTGATCGCGCTCAAAACTGGCGCATCAGCAAATGGCCGCTTGTTGTCCCAAACAGCGGTGACACTTGACCAGAATGTGGTGACCCAACCAGCACCATAAATATCGTTAAGACGGGCGGCTTTTCCGGGAGTGCTGGTTTCTTGCTCAGATAAACGATTCTTGGCAATAATGCGCTGTGCTGAACGCGGAATGACAAAAAGGTAGAACCTGGGCCGCCGCCATCTTATCAAATGTCTTTATGCATTTCGCACGGCATCGCATTAAGCTACAACCGTATTCATTCTTGCATCTTGTAGCTTTTTTTTTAAAATTGTCCCACAAGTCGAATCAATTTCAATTATAATCAAAATACACTTAAATTTTGTGAAAATTATCACAAGGCAAACGATCATGAGCTATCCTGACCGCAGCACAGCGTGGCAACGCCCAGCGCACCTGAGCCACATTATTTTGCTGCTCGCACTATTTTGCGCGCCCTGTAGCGCCCAGGTTGGTGCGCCTGCACAAGTGTTCGACATTGCCAAGGACGCCGATTTTACCAACTACTGGCAAGTTGTCAGCCACTACATCCGCAAACGCCAAAGCCAAAAAAGCACGCAGGTTTGCCTGCTGGGGCAAAGGGCAGCGGACTCGTCCAAATTGGCCTGGGTGATCTGGCAGGCGGGGCAAGAGATGGTTCTTTATGAGCAAGGCGAAACCGATTTAAAACAATCGCGCCGCAAATTGAATTTGAAAAAAGATGTGGTTGAAAACGAGGCTGCACTCAACGGCAGCACGTATTTGGTAACGCGGGAATGGGTGGCGCAATTGAGTGATGCATGCCGGCAATATGGCACGACCCTACACATTCAAAAGCGCCCCCATTGAATTCTGCCATTCCCGCCTTCGTGGCGGTCGACCATTTTTTATTGAGGAGTGATCATGATCGTTTTACCTGACAAAAATGAGTCCGCAGGCTGTGAAACCCGCCTTTTGCTGGGCGAATGCCGCAGCCCGGCTTACGCTGCCTACACGCTGGCTGATGCCAAACTGAGCATGCAATATATGGACAGGGTTTTGTATAATCGCCTGGCCGACCCCAAACCCTATGGTGCGGCGGGAGCCAAAACCATTGCCGATATCGTGCGCGCCAAAGGCCAGTTTGCCGGATTTGAAAACTACCCCACTTACGATGCCAGCATTGTTAACCGCATTCAGGCGGCGCTCAATATTGCCAACAGCAGCAAAGATAAACGGCAAGCGGTGTATGCTGATTTTATCAATGCGGCGATTGATATCGCCAAAGCCGCCTCCATTACCGACCCGTCGCCGGGCAAACTGACGAGCTGGCGCACCGCAGGCTCCGGCGCGCCGGGTGGGTCATTCAAGTTTTTTAAAACCTTGATGGGTAATGATTATTACTACGTTTAGCCACATCGGCGGATAAATCGGATTACGGGTTGGCGTATTTTTTTGGAATCAATGGGGAATCAATGGGGTCAGTCTCAATTGATCACCCCCGGATCAATGCAAACGGCTATTGGTTGACAACGTCATCCACAAACTTGTCCCACAAAGCCGTTTTAAACCAAATCGGCATTGATTCTGTTTTCATTTCCAACAGTCCCCCGTCGGTGACTTCTGCGATGGTCACACGTTGCACATCTGAATTATCAAAAATATAGGCTCGATTGGCGAACTTGCTTGCATCATACAAAAGACTCAAGGAGCGGTGATAACGACTAATTATTTTATCTTCCGGCACAGGATGGCCGCCCTGCTTAACCCGCGAGCTAACGCGGCTGACATTAATCAGTGGGTCTTCCGTTGCCACATAGTAGAGATAAGTCCGAAAACCATTCTCTTGCGCCAGTTTCAAAAAGTCCACCTTATCGCTTGACGACATCACGGTTTCAAAGGTAAAGGAAATTTTTGCTTCGAGTAATTTTTTGCGGATAAAGTCAGACAGCACTGAGGCAAAGTAAGAATTGACTTCGACGCTGCCAAAATGCAATTTTCCATCATCAACGTCAATTGCTGCGCCTGGGGCAGTAAGCCCGCGCTCTTGAGGAATTCAGACGAATGGAAGAAGCCTAAAATTGCCTCGGCGGTGGTTTCAAGTTGAAACACGCCAAGATCAAAGTAATACTGTTTTCGGATGACTTTTTCGATTTCAT
This sequence comes from Burkholderiaceae bacterium, assembly GCA_046597185.1. Lineage (GTDB taxonomy): Bacteria > Pseudomonadota > Gammaproteobacteria > Burkholderiales > Burkholderiaceae_D > CAMBDR01. The sequence continues at coordinate 3,685 of JBKJLF010000034.1, forward strand.
CCGCATTCACATAAAACCCCAGCATGCCTGTTGGTAAAACATCTTTGATTGAACTTTTGCCGGAACCATTGGGGCCGGCAAACATACGCAAACGCGGGGTTTTGTCACCCATCAGTTGGCGCGCCGGATTCGTTTGGCACCCGGTTCTACCTTATAGGGTGTAGGCAAGGATTTAATGAAGCGCCTGCTGCCGTCTGCCGATGTTTCAACCAGCTCACCGTTGATTGCTTCCAACACCGTTGCACCGGCCGCCAGTGCCTGATCACGGGCTATTGTTAGCGCACTTTGCGCGAATTCTGGCATTTGCTCCTCAAGTTGGCACATATCAGTTTCAGGCAAAGCGCTGATTCTTTCACCAAACAACTGTTGTTGCATTTGATCATTATCGGACAGCGCCAACAGCAAATTGTCTGCTTTTTCACATCCAGCGATGATATCCTGGGTCGTTAGCACATCCGGGCCAGAATTTTTTGCGTAAATGGCTTGATGAAGTCGGGTCTTTTCACCCATTTTCATGGGTCTGCCGTTTGTGGTTGGCATGGGCGTTCCTTCTATTTTTGCTAAAAGTGGATGATGTATGAAGGTTATATCAATTCGATTACAGTTGCAACGGTTAAACTCATCGCCCCCCGTTCGCCGCAGCGAATTTAAGTAAAATCAAACACATTATTTTAATTTGCTGGTATGCGCCATTCCATGAAAAAACCATCTACAACCAAGGATAATCAAGACATCCCTAAACTAACCCGCGAGCAACTTGGCACTGGCGTGCGGGGTAAGTATTTCAAGCAGTTTACACAAGGCAGCTATGTTGTAGCGTTGCGGCCAGAAATTCAAAACGCGCTACCAACGTCGGAAGCCATCAATAAGGATTTGCGTTAGCGCCGCTGCTCTGCTAAAATCTACCGAACATCTCTTTTGTTTGCGAGGCAAAAAAATGGCAATTCAACCAAAAAAAATCAGCGATGAAGAACGCGCAAGCCGCCTTGCCGCCATTGAATTTGCCCGCCGTAGCGTTCGTTTGGAAGGCATCATCCTTCATCCTGCATTAAACGCACTCAACCAATTATTCATTAATGGCGATATCGACGATGATGAGCACGTACACCGCTGCTTGGCGGCAATCGATGCCGCCTGACAATGGATGAGAAACAAAAGGTAGAGCAACGAAGTTTTATCAGAATTGCTCAACTTGAACGCTGCCCAATAGCAGGTATTTTTGATCGAGAACACCTGCTGCAAATTCACCATTTCATTTTTCAAGACTCGCCCGACGCCCTACCGGGGCAATTCCGCCCTGGTACTGCATCTTGGGCTAAATGTCGGGCCTTGGAAACGGAAAACCTTTCCTATTTAGTGCCCTATTACCGCCAGAATGATTTAGCGCAGCGACTGGATGCGGTATGCCATCGCTTGGCACAGGCGCAGTACTTACAACATCTGGCTCTTGCGCAGTTTGCCGACCAACTGGCCGAATTTTACGCCGATTTTGATTACCTGCATCCTTTCGCCGACGGCAATAGTCGCACCCTGCGCACCTTTACCCGCCAACTGGCGAATAACGCAGGCGTAACGCTCGATTGGGGTACTGGTGCTGGCGATGCGGCACAACGCGACTTGTTATACAAAGCCCGCGATATGGCTGTGCTACGCCGTGCCTGGCCCGGACTGAGCCGCGCCCATGCAGACGCTTTGCCGGATACGCCCGATTCTCGCGATGAGTATGAGGCCTATTACCTGGCACTGAAACTGATTGAAGATAGCGCGCCGCTTTCTGAATTGATACGCAAGGGGATATCGCCGACGGGGAAACCACTGCTGCGGCTCATCAAATAAAACCAATATGAACCAATCAAATAGAAAAACGGCGCACAAGGGTGCCGTTTTTCTCATTACATACATCGAACATCAAATATGCAAAGCATGCCCCAAAGCCCGCAGTGCCGCTTCCTGCACCGCTTCACCCAGGGTTGGATGCGAATGAATCGTCGCGCCCACGTCTTCCAGCCTGGCACCCATTTCAATCGATTGCCCAAACGCCGCCGACAGCTCCGACACCCCTGCCCCCACCGCTTGCCAACCCACAATCAAATGGTTGTCCTTACGCGCCACCACGCGCACAAAGCCGTCGCTGGATTCCAGCGTCATGGCCCTGCCATTGGCCGCAAACGGGAACATGGCGCTGATGCAATCCAGCCCCGCTGCCTGTGCCTGCTGCGGGGTTTGCCCCACCACCACCAGTCCCGGGTCGGTAAAGCAGACCGCGGGAATAGATGCGGGTAAAAAGTGGCGTTTCTTGCCGGCAATAATCTCAGCCACCATCTCGCCTTGCGCCATGCCCCGGTGCGCCAGCATCGGCTCGCCCGTCACATCGCCAATCGCCCAGACATTGCGCATCGAGGTTTTGCACTGGTCGTCGATTTTAATCGCCCGGCCTACCATGTCCAGCACCAGGCTCTCCAGCCCAAAGCCTTGCGTGCGCGGACGACGCCCCACCGCCACCAAAACCCGATCTGCCACCAGTTCGGATTCATGATGTTCACGATCCATAATCCGCACCGCATCGCCCGCCGCATTCATGCCCTGCACGGTACAGCCCAAATGCAGTTTGATGCCCAGCTTTTGCAGCGAAGCCGACACCACCTTGGTCAAGTCTTCGTCGTAAGCTGGCAAGATGCGATCGAGCGATTCCACCACCGCCACTTCCACGCCCAATTTGCGGTAGGCAATACCCAGTTCCAGACCAATATAACCGCCGCCCACCACCAGCAGTTTCTTGGGCAGGGTTTGCGGTGACAAGGCTTCGGTCGCGCTGATGACCGCGCCGCCAAAGGGCATGCTCGGCAATTCGACCGGCAAAGAACCAGTCGCCAGCAGCAAATGCTCGCAACTGATCTGGATCACTTCACCATCGGCTTGCGGCACTTCCACGGTTTTGCCATCGACAATGTTGGCCCAGCCGCGTACCACCTTCACACCGTTTTTCTTGAGCAAAGCGCCCACACCACCCGTCAGTTTGCCAACGATGCCATCTTTCCAGCGCACCGCCTGCGCCAAATCCAGACTGGGCGATTCCACCTTAATACCCAGCGCCGAACCGGCCGCATAATGCGTGGTTTTGTGAAATTCTTCGGCCACATGAATTAAAGCTTTGGAAGGAATGCAGCCAATATTAAGACAGGTGCCACCCAGTTGCTCGCCTTCGACCAGGGTGGTGGCAATGCCCAATTGCGCCGCGCGAATCGCTGCCACATAGCCGCCGGGGCCGCCGCCAATGACCAGCAGCGTTGTTGATTGTTTAGTTGTACTCACACTTTACTCCACGAACAAGGTTGCCGGACATTCCAGATAGCCGCGAATTGCCTGAATGAATTCGGCAGCGTCCATACCATCGACCACGCGATGATCAAACGACGACGATAAATTCATCATCTTGCGCGCCACCACCAAACCGCCCCGTATCATGGGCCGTTCTACCATTTTGTTGACGCCAATAATCGCCACTTCGGGCGAGTTAATAACGGGTGTCGAAACAATGCCACCCAAAGCACCCAGGCTGGAAATGGTAATGGTGGAGCCAGACAATTCGTCACGCGAAGCCTTGCCCGTGCGCGCCGCTTCTGCCAAACGTGCCACTTCCACGCCACAAGCCCATACATCACGCGCTTCGGCATGACGCACCACCGGCACCATTAAACCCGCATCGGTCTGGGCGGCAATGCCCAAATGCACCGCTGCGTAGCGTGTGACGACGCCGTTGTCGTCATCGTAACGGGCATTCACTTGCGGGAAGCGCCGGGCCGCCAACACCACCGCACGCATCAACAGCGGCAACATGGTCAGCTTGCCGCGCTCTTTGCCGTATTGCTGGTTCAGGCTGGCGCGCAGGTTTTCCAGTTCGGTCACATCGCATTCTTCCACATAGCTAAAATGCGGAATGCGGCGTTTCGCGTCCTGCATTTTTTGCGCAATTTTACGGCGCATGCCAATCACCGGAATGGCTTGCTCGTCATTGCGCTCCATGTAGCGGGTATCGCCACCGGCCACCACGCCCACAGTCGGCGCGCCACTGGTGCGCGCTACATAGGCGTCCAAATCTTCATGTGTGATACGGCCAGCCGCGCCGCTGCCATTGACAAATTGCAGTTCGACGCCCAAATCCCAGGCGCGCCGCCGCACAGCGGGCGAGGCGATGGGTTTTTCGCCGAATACGCGCATCACGCTGGCAACGGCGGGCGCGCTGGCCTTGGCTGCGGGTGCGGCTGCGGGTGAATCAGGTGCAGGTGCAGGTGCAGGTGCGGCTGCGGGCGCAGGAGCCGCCGGCGCGGACGTCGCCTTCGCGGGTGCAGCCGCCTTCGCAGGCGCAGCCGCAGTTGCGTGAGATGCGGCTGCCGCGCTGGTGCTCAGGTTGCCCTCGCCTTCGACTTCAATACGGATCAATTCCGCACCAACCGCCATCACTTGCCCCGCCACACCGCCCCAGGCCAAGACCTTGCCCACCACGGGCGAAGGGATTTCGATGGTGGCCTTGTCGGTCATCACATCGGCCAAAATTTGATCTTCCCCTACCATATCGCCCACTTTTGCGTGACAGGCGACCAATTCCACTTCTGCAATGCCTTCGCCGATATCCGGCATCTTGATTACGTAAATTCCCATATCATGCCTCCATCACACGTTTGAATGCCGCCGCAACCCTGCCGGGTCCGGGGAAATAGTCCCACTCTTGCGCATGCGGATAAGGCGTATCCCAGCCTGTCACACGCTCAACCGGGGCTTCAAGGTGATAGAAGCAATGCTCTTGCACCAACGACACCAACTCCGCACCAAAGCCACAGGTACGGGTCGCTTCATGCACCACCACGCAACGGCCAGTCTTTTTAACCGACGCGACAATGGTATCCAAATCCAGCGGCCAAATGCTACGCAGATCAATGATTTCGGCATCGATGCCACTCTCCTGCGCCGCCGCTTCGGCCACCCACACCATGGTGCCGTAGGCGATCACGGTGACATCTTTACCGGGCCGGAAGATGGATGCGGTATCCAGTTCCACCGTGTAATAGCCTTCCGGCACTTCACCCAGCGCATGTTGCGACCAGGGCACCACGGGTTGATCATGGTGGCCATTGAAGGGGCCGTTGTAGAGCCGCTTGGGTTCCAAAAAGATCACAGGATCGTTGTTTTCAATCGAGGCAATCAACAAGCCTTTGGCGTCGTAGGGGTTGGATGGCATCACGGTGCGCAAACCGCAGACGTGAGCAAACACCGCTTCCGGGCTTTGGCTATGGGTTTGGCCGCCGTAAATACCGCCACCGCAAGGGGTGCGGATGGTGATGGGCGCGGTAAAATCCCCCGCGGAGCGATAGCGCAAACGCGCCGCTTCCGAGACGATTTGGTCGTAAGCCGGGTAAATGTAATCGGCAAACTGGATTTCGATGACCGGGCGCAAACCATACGCACCCATGCCAATGGCCGAACCGACGATGCCCGATTCCGAGATCGGCGCATCAAACACCCGGGTTTTGCCGTATTTTTTCTGCAAACCTTCGGTGCAGCGGAACACACCGCCAAAATAACCCACGTCCTGGCCGTAAATGACCACGTTATTATCCCGCTCCAACATCACATCCATGGCCGAGCGCAAAGCTTGGATCATCGTCATTGGCGATTTTTTGTCGTTCATAGTTTCAATAGTCATGATCAAATTCCCAACTGCTGGCGTTGTTGGCGGAGATGTTCGGGCATATGCTCATAAATATCTTCAAACATTTCGGCGGGGCTAAACACATGGCCGCTGGCCAAGCTGCCGTATTGCTCAGCTTCTTTTTGCGCCGCTACCACCAAGGCTTCCATTTCTTTTTGCGTGGCTTCGTGCTCTTCTTCCGACCAAGCCCCCTGGTTGATCAGATATTGCTTGAGGCGCGCAATCGGGTCGCCCAGCGGAAAGCGTGCAGCGTCGTCGGCGGGGCGGTATTTGCTCGGGTCGTCCGAGGTGGAATGCGGCCCGGCGCGATAGGTTACCCATTCAATCAAAGCCGGCCCCATATTGCTGCGGGCCCGTTCTGCCGCCCATTTGGAGGCAGCGTAGACGGCCAAAAAGTCATTTCCATCAACCCGCAAGGAGGCAATCCCTGCCCCCACGCCGCGCGCGGCGAAGGTGGTGTCTTCACCACCAGCAATGCTTTGGAAGGAGGAAATAGCCCATTGGTTGTTGACCACGTTTAAAATCACCGGCGCGCGGTAGACGTGGGCAAACGTGAGTGCGGTGTCGAAATCCGATTCGGCGGTGGCACCATCGCCAATCCAGGCCGAGGCAATTTTGGTATCGCCCTTGATGGCCGAGGCCATGGCCCAGCCTACCGCCTGAATGTATTGGGTAGCCAGGTTGCCGGAGATCGAAAAAAAGCCCGCTTCTTTAATCGAATACATCACGGGTAATTGGCGGCCTTTGAGCGGGTCACGTTCGTTGGACATAAGCTGGCAAATCAAACCCATCAACGGCACATCGCGCGCCATTAACAGGCTTTGCTGGCGATAGGTGGGAAAGGCCATGTCGCCCGGCATTAAAGCCAGGGCCTGCGCGGTGCCGATGGCTTCTTCGCCCAGGCTTTGCATGTAAAACGACATTTTTTTCTGGCGCTGCGCAATCAGCATGCGTGCATCAAACACACGGGTTTTGATCATGGCGCGCAAACCTTTGCGTACCAGATCGAGTTCAATTTCAGGTGCCCAGGGCCCGACGGCATGGCCGTTTTCATCCAACACTCGCACCAGCGAGTAGGCAATATCCCGGGTATCAATCGGTAGCACATGGATGGGTGGTTTGCGTACTTCGCCAGCGGGCGAGAGTCTCAAGTATGAAAAATCTGTCGCTTGGCCGGGCCGGGCCGTTGGCTCGGGCACATGCAGACGCAGTGGTTCGCGAAGTGGTTCACGAATTGGTTCAGTTTGGCTCATTATTTCCCTTCTTGCTCGATTATGTCGTGCGTGTTAGGTGGTTGGCGCTGACGACGCTTTGCGGGTAGGCAGCGTGCATCAGTGTCTCATGGTTTTGTGTTGTTACAATCGCAACGGCGCAGTCGGGTAGACTACTTTCGTTATAGTTGATGGTCACAGCCGAGATTTTAAGCTAATGCGGCTATGCAGTGGGAAAAATTTGATGGATAAATGATAGATAAGGCGATTCGATTTATTGCTGTGAGTAATTAAACAACAGCAGCGCGCCTATGACGAGCATGCTTGCCAAAAACCGGAAACCCGATGTTCAATTGGGGAAAATTTAAAAATCCCTCGATAAATTGCACTATTGTACACTTACAATAAATATTGCAAATCAGTATGATTATAAAATTATCGAAATAATTAACACAAATTAAAAAATTTTGCCGATAAAATGGCATATTATTGCAATATTTGGATTACACTACGACAAGCGAACCTGTTATAGCACCAACCATGCATTGGAGAAGAAATGAAACCACCCATTAAGATTGTGTTAGCCATCTCTGCATTGCTTGCAATGGCCTTGCCTGCGGGTACTTACGCCATAAGCGAAGTGCCCGGCACCCCGGAACCCGGTTCTTGGGCGCTGATGGTGACGGGGCTTGCGTTTATTGGCTGGACGCGACGAAAATTTAACACCACACTACTACCAAAAGTTCCATGCCGCTGCCAATCGGATTGCTGGCTCACCGAATTCAACCCGCCGCATCGCGATATGACTTGAAGCTTGGCGCTGCATTTTACGAACATTTTACAAACGCATTACCGCCGGATTTGATGATGTTCGCTTCTGCAATTGAGCTATTCCCACCAAGGTCAAGGAGAATACGAAATGAGTCACTATACTTTCAAAGGTCGGTTATGCGGCTACCTTTGCACGCAATTTTCCGAGCCGCTGGCCAATCTGGAGATCAAACTGTATCGGGTGGCTGCGCAGCACAATGTTGCGGCACTCGCGGTAGCCAGCCCCAAGGAAACCTTTGCCATTCTTAATGACAGGCAAGTGATGGAAAAAGAGCCGCTACTATTGGCGAGCGCCACCACCGATGAGCAAGGCAACTTCAACTTCGCGCTGGAAGGCAGCTACCATGGCGAAGCCTTTGAGGTCGCTGTTTACTGTGCTACCGTGCCCCGGCAAAAGATGGGCAAAAAAGCGCCCAAAGCGCGTCAATTCAGCATCACGACTCTGCAACCGCGCTATCGCCGAACCGAGGAAGGTTTTATTGCGGTTTGGGATTATTGCCTGCCGCATCGCTTCTGGTGTGCGGTATTGGTTTTGTTTGATGTGTGGACCATTTGTGGGCTGGTTTTGGATTGCAAAACCCGGCAGCCGATAGCCGGCGTTCAGGTGCGGGCCTTCGATGTCGATTGGTTGGCCGATGACGTGCTGGGCCTGCCCGCCCTGACCGATAGCGCAGGGAAATTTATCATCACCTACACCTCGGACGATTTTAAACTGTGCACGTGGCTGAATGTGGAATTGATAGGCGGCCCCGATCTCTACTTCAAAGTCGAAACCCTGGCCGGATCAGCGCTGCTGGTGGAACCCGGTTCGCGCGGCCGTGCGCCGGATCGCGAAAACGCCGGCCCCTGTTTTTGCGTGGAACTGTGCATTGACAAGGCTATGCTGCCGCCAGAGACCCACGAGACGCTATCGGTCTTCAATAAAATCGGCGGGTTTAATTACTTGGCCGATATCGACAGTGGCGCGGGCGGTGACGGCAAGACCCTCCTTGATGATCGCGCCTTCTATTCAACGCTACGCCTGAACGGCATCCTCTCCCAGACCAAAAACGGCCACCCGCTGGAATATGCCTTCGAAGTCGCAGCCTGGGACCCAGTGAGCAATGTGCCAGGCCCCTATACCCAGGTGCCGATGACGATGGTCGCGCCAACCAATATCGGCACATGGGAACACTACACCGGGGTATTGCTCCATCCGATTGAAACGAAGGATTATATTCTGGGCGGCGTGGCCGGGCCGAACGTGCTGGTGCCGGAGGTATCGGCGGATGGCTGGGTACGTGTACCGCAAGAAAGTAATGTGTTCGCGCCGCAGGGTAATTTTGTCCCCGGTACAGGCTCCTATCCCGGACTCATCAACCTGATCTCGCCCATGCTGCGCGCCTTCGGTGCCATTGATGCGTCGCTGGTGCATGCCGGCCAGAGCGCCGCTACTGGCGGCACCGCGCTTGGGCGCAATTATTTTTATTCCTTGCGCATGAAGGTACGCGAAACAGCCACCTTCGGCGGTTTGCCCTTCCCTGGCAGCGAGCAGTTGGCTGGCACTTGCGTGCGACTCGCGGTGATGAATACGCACTACGATAAGGTCTCAAAAAATGGCTCCTGGGTGCCGCACAAAGTCGATGGTGAATTGTGTGTCGCTTCGGTTGACATCCAAGAATTAAGCGGCGGCGGTTGCATTGAGATCGATAAAACGCTCACCGTGAAATACACTGCCGCGCATCCCAACCTTGGCTCGTTCGAGTTATCGATGATTGGCCCGGGCGGCCCCTACAGCTTCACGCCAGGCGCTGGCGGCACGCCCGAAAATCGGTTTGGTACAGCCATCAATAATTTTGTCATGACCGACCTTGCCGACTGTGCCTATATTGTCAAACTGCAGGCCAATCTGTTGCTCACCACGGGCGACTCCAACCCCTTGCCGATCTGGGACGAGGTCGCGTTCTGCAAGCACAGCACGCCGTAAAAACAAATCAGCGCGAGTCAGCGCGAATCAGCGCGAATCTGCCGGTGCAGCAAGCCAATCCAGGTTGCTGCACGCAGCGCGACAAATCACACTTTTCATAGTAGACTAACGTATTTCCCATTCTGTAGATTATTATGAAACCTTCCATTCAATTCGCCGCCTCTTTATTATTTCTGACCAGCATCGCTGCCGGACTGGTTGCCTGTGGTGGTGGCAGCAGCAGCCCGACGCCTACGCCTACG
>JBKJLF010000040.1:0-11551 GCA_046597185.1 Burkholderiaceae bacterium
CGGCATGGCCTGATCATCATCACGCCCAAACACCGCGTCAAGCGACTTGGCGCTAGCATTGATGCGGTAAATGGTCATGGTGGGCGCATCGAGTAAGCCGCCTACGTACAGGTAGAGCGACTTGAATACGATGTCGGCATCCAGGTTGGCGGTAATCTCGCGGCCAATGTCACCCAACTGGCGCAGAGTTTCTACTGACAATTCCAGGTCGGCGTTGGCTACATTCAATGCTTCGTTCGATTCATTAAGGTCTTCAATGGCTTCGTTGAGTGCGTTATTGGATTCATTGAGGTCCTCAATGGCTTCATTAAGTTCATGGTTGGCATCGACCAGCTCCACCTGTTTTTGGCGCAACGCGCTGGTGCGTTCATCCACCAGTTGCTCAAGCACACGATGGCGCTGGCGCAGGTAGCGGGTGCGGGTTTGCACCAGTGCAGCAACCAACCCCGTCATCATCAGCAACAGCACCAGAGCGAACCACCAGGTTTGCCACCATGCGGGCAAAACCCGGATCGGAATGCTCAATTCATGCACACTCCAGTCGCCCATGCGGTTGCTGCCACGCACTTGCAGCATGTACAGGCCCGGCCACAAATTACCGTAGGCGGCACTGCGGTGGTCAGAGTCGGTATTGATCCAGCCTTTGTCGTAACCCTGTAGCCGATATTGGTAACGGTTTTTCTTTGGATCGGAATAATCGAGGGCAGCAAATTCGATGGCAAAATTACGCTGTGCAGGTTCAAGGGTCAGGCTGGCGCTACGACCTTGCTTGGCTTGTGGTGACGGGTTTGCCAGCGGATTTGTCAAGCTCTGTGGTGCCGCTGCTTCGCCATTGATTTTCAACTCGGTTACCACCAGCGGTGGCGCATACTCAACCTTGCTGAAGTGCGCCGGATCGATGATGGCCACGCCCTGGGTGCCGCCATAGAGCAGCAAACCGTCTCGGGTTTGAGCGTGGGAACCGATCCAACTGGTACCAATATCCATGCCGGCGTCAAGAGTGAGTGGCGTCATGCGCATGCCGTTTGGCGCTTTTGGGTCTGTCTCGATCACCATCTCAGCCGTCCAAATTCGGCCTTGGCTATCTTCCAGCAAGTTTTCCCCCAGGGTTTTTCCCGGCTGGCCCAGCAGGGCGTTGATATGTTCGAAGCGTGTCGATTTGGCATCCCGGCTCTTCAAACGCTCCAGGCCTTTGTCGGTCGCAACCCACAGCCGACCACGGCGGTCAAACAACAAGCCGCCAATAAAATCGGAAACCAGGCCGTCCGGGCGATTCGGTTGGGTGGGCACTGCAATCAAGCTGCTGCCCCCCGGTTCATACAGCCACAAGCCGTTTTGCGTGCCTATCCAGATTCGGCCTTGCCCGTCTTCGGCCAGCGCATAAACATAAGAATCCAATGGCTTGCCGCGTTGGTCCACCAGTACCTCAAACTGCCCCGCTGCCTCTTGGCCCGGCCGCCAGCGTGCCACACCCTCACCCGTGCCAGCCCACACGCTGCCATCGCGGCTGGCGAGCAATTTGGTCACATGTTTGGTGGGCAAACCCGGCAGCGCCAGCCAGGTGCTGCTACCAGCAAGTTGGCGCACCACCCCGGCTTCCTGAGTGCCCGCCCAGACTGATCCATCGCTCGTTTGCGCCAGCGCCAGAATCGACGCATCCGGCAGCATACCAGCCTGCCCCGTGCCTTGACCACGCGCCGCGCGGTATGCGCCAACCAGCCCCCGTTGCCGTTCAAAAATATCAATGCCGTTATCCTTGCTGCCAATTAGCAACTGCCCATTGGCCAATTCCAGCAGACTCCGGACATCGGGGCTACTCAATCCGGCTGGCCGCTTTGGGCTGTGTCTGAGTAGGCGCAGCATGCGGTTGTTGGTATTGATTCGTTGCAAGCCCGCCCCCCAGGTGCCCACCCACAGCCACCCGGAGCGATCCAGCAGCATCGGTTTGAGCGTATCCAGCGCCAAACTGCCCGTAAGTGCCGGGTCATGGCGCAGGGTTTGCAACACGCGGCCATCGCTGGCATCCACCACCATGATGCCGCCACCCACCGTTGTCAGCCAGAGTCGATCTGTTTGCACCTGCGCAATCCCGGCAATCCATGGGTGGCTCAGTTGCGCCAGAGGCAACCAATTTATCAACAACGGTGCGCCGCCTGAACCAGCGGCACCGGGCATCAGCCAGCCGACACCGTGTTCGCGCGTGCCCAGCCACAGCTTGCCATCCTGCGCCTGGAACAGTGATCGCACGTTTTTACCCGTCACCACGGTTTCAAAGCTTTTACCGTCCGGGGCCAGGCCTTGCAAACCGCTGTTGCTGCCCACCCACAGGCGGCCCGCTTTGTCCAGCAACAGGCTACGCACTTTGTCATCCAACAGGCTGTGCGGATCAGTATTGTGCCTGAAATGCCGGAAGCGCCGGGTGCCAACCGGCAGGTAATCCAAACCCTGATCGGTGGCAATCCAGATTCCGCCGCGCACGTCACTGGCAAAGTCCCAAATACTGCCGCCGCCTACACTGTCCGATTTTTGCTCATCATGCTGAAAATGTTCAAAGCGCTCACTGGCCGGGTCAAACACCGAAATGCCGTCGTTAAGGGTACCAGCCCAAATCCTCCCGTCCTTTGCAACAGATAAGGAATAGACATAATCCCCCACCAGCGAGAACGGGTCGCCAGCCTTGTGGGTAAGCTTGCGGAAGCGGTAGCCGTCGTAGCGCACCAGTCCGGTTTGCATACCGATCCAGATCAGGCCGCGCGTATCCTGCGCCAGTGCGGTGATGGGCTGGTTGTCGATACTTTCCGCATCACGCAGGGTTTCAAATTCCGGTTCGGTGGAGGGGAAGTCTTGTGCAGGCAGTGAAGATGCTGCGGCCGTCGCTACGGCGGCCGCCATCAACGAAAACGGCAGCCAGACAGCAAGCCAAAAAATCAGCCATTGCACTTGTTTCAGACTTTTATTCATATTCCCCCATTTTTCTTGAGCAACATTGATTTTAAATCATATCTCAAAGCCAATTCCGTCGCCCTGCCTAAACCAATATTCAGAATCAATTCTACACCAAAAAAATAGCGCCCTCGAAGACCGCACTGCAAATACCACCACGGCCAAAAAATGGTGCGCAGGTGCAATTGATCATCCTGGCCACTCCCCATATCGTCAGGCTATAGGTCCGGCTGTCAGGCCAAAACGCAGCGTTTTGCGCTTTAGCGCCATTATTGCTATGATATTGGCTCCCTGGCCTTCCCGCGCTCCCTATATAAATGCCCTGCCCAACCGACGCCATGCCTGACTCGCCCCCATCTTTGAGCGAATTTTGCATCATGAGCCGCTTTAGCCTTGCCCTCGCCACCGCGTCTGACGATGCGCAACTGCGCGCGCGCATGGCCGAAGATTGGATGGATGGCCATATCGCCGTCAGCTTTCGGCGTGAACCGAGCTATTTTGCCAGTTCGCGCCTGCAAGGCGACCAGGTGCAAACCATTATTTGTCGTGAAAACGAAAGTGATCGCATCGTTGGTCTGGGGAGCCGTTGCAGCGCTATCCACCACCTCAACGGGCAGGCTTGCCGCATCGGTTATTTGTCCGATTTGCGCGCCGACCCGCGCTACCGCAAAGGCACGCTGCTGGCGCGTGGCTACCGCCTGTTGCGCCAATTGCATGAAGCCGCACCCTTACCCGCCTATTATTCGGTGATTTTTGACAACAATCAGGCCGCCTTGCAAAATTTGCTGGGCGCGCGCGCGGGTTTGCCCAACTATATCGCCATGGGCAAACTACTTACCCCCGCCTTGCATCTGGATTTTTACAAGCCGCAAATCACGCTACCCGGCATCACGCTGCGGCGCGCTGCTGCTACCGATCAGGTGCCACTGCTGGCGCTGTTAAATCGGCGCATGGCCACGCGCCAATTCTCACCCGTCTGGCAGGCGGCAGATTTTTTACCCGGTGGGCGTTGCATTGGTTTGCGGCTAGAAGACTTTTTTATTGCGCAAAATAGCAGCGGCGTGTTGCTGGCGGCACTGGCGGCGTGGGATCAGGCCGCTGTGCGCCAAACCCATATCGAACGCTATTCGCCTGGCCTAGCTGCGCTGCGCCCGTTTTACAACGCCCTCAGTGCCATTTCACCGTTAAAACCACTGCCCAGACCGGGCAGCCGGGTGCCGTATCTGTATTTGTCCTGCGTGGCGGTAGAAAACGATGACCCGGCCCTGCTGCGCGCCCTGTTACGCCATGCTTACCGCCAATTGCGTACAGGCACCTGGCACTACGCCATTCTCGGCTTGCACGAGCGCGACCCCTTGGCCGCTGTGCTGAACGATTACCGCAGCATTGCCGCCGGCGGTTTGTTGTTTCGGGTCGAATTCGATGCCGCCAGCGCCTGTAACCTTGATCAACGCATCCCCTACATTGAAATGGCACTGGCATAATGACATTGCATACTTGGCCCGGCTTTCCCACCACCCGGCACGACCCGCGTCTGGCCGTCGCTGCCATCCTGTTCAGCTATTTGATACTGGGCTTAACGGTGCTGGGCTTTAACCGCAGCCCGCAGCAAATTGGCATCACCATCAGCAGCGCCGTGCTGCTGGAAATGTTGTTTTACCGGGTACTGGTGGGCGGTTGGGTGTTTCCCTTAAGCGCCTTCATCACCGGCATGGGGCTATCGATTTTGATTAATTATGCCCACGGTTACGTGCTGGCGCTACTGCCGCCGCTGTTTGCAATTGGCTCCAAATACCTGTTCACCCTGCGTGGCCGCCACGTGTACAACCCGGCGCTGTTTGGCGTGGTGGCCTGCCTGTTGCTCACCAATGGCATGATCAGCGATTCGCCCGCCTACCAGTGGGGCGGCTCTTACGCCATTGCCGCGTTCATCATCACGCTGGCGCTGTTTGGCTTTGTGCTGCGCATCCAGCGCATGGCCTTGATTGTGTCATTTTTGATTTTTTACTCGATTGGCTTGAGCGTGCGCGCCTGGCTCACGCGCTGGCATATGCCCATGGAAACCTGGATACTGGGTGCCGCCACCACGCCCACGCTCTACCTGTTTGTGTTTTTCATGATCACCGATCCGCAAACCTCGCCCTCCAGCAGAAAAGGGCAGATTTTTGTCGCCTTCGCACTGGCGCTGGTAGACTTTATCCTGCATCTGAAAGAATCGCTCTCCACCTTTTTTTACGCCGCGTTTTTGGTCACCAGCTTGCGCTTTGTCTGGTTTCAGGGGCAAGCCCTGCGCGCTGGCGGCTGGGCGGCCTTACTTGACAAATTGAAGTTTGGCGCACGGCGCTGGGGCATATTGGGTGCGTCCGCTGGCCTTGGTTGGGGTGTCGTGCTGGCTGTCACTGGCGGCGAAATCCGCTACCAACCCGAGTTTGAATTGCGCGCTATCGATAGCGCGGCAGCAGGGATTCAATCACGCCAGGGCCAGGTATTGAACCAAGTAGACCCGCGCATTGCCCACATCGCCAAATGGATGCTCTCGGTAGGCGACGCGGTGGCGGTGGCGGATGTCGATAACGATGGCTTGCAAGACTTTTTCGTCACCTACCCGCTGAAAGACAGCCGCCACCGCGTCGCGCTGTATCGAAATGTGGGCAACCTGGGCAATCCGGGTACTGTCAAATTTGAACGAATCGCCTTGCCGGAACTGGCCGCATTGTATGAACACCCGGAAATCAACGGCCTGCCCTCCGGGGCCATGTTTTTCGACTACGACAACGACGGCGACCAGGATTTGCTGGTCTTGACCGGCTATGGCAAAACCCGCCTGTTCAAAAACCTGTTGATGGAAAGCGGCAAGCTGGGCTTTGTGGGCTTTGTGGGTTTTGTGGGTTTTGTTGATGTCAGCGCTGAAATGGGTTTGAACGACTACACCATCAGCATCGCCGCCAATGCCGCTGACTACGACCATGACGGCAAGCTGGATTTGATTATCGCCAACGTGATGAGTCCGACCTTGCTGGCCTATGACGCAAATTCGAAAGAAAACTCACAAAAAAACCCCCAAGCAAACCCGCCAGGCACACCGCACCTGAATATTTTCAAGCTCCCTCAGCCAGAATACGAAGGCGACCGCCGCATGTTCGACTTCATGCACCGCACTTGGCACAACGCCAACAATGGCGGCGGCATCAATCTGTTCCACAATCAGGGCGTAGCGGGTTTTACCAAAATCGGCATCGAAAAGCTGGACTTGGTGAGCGAATCACGCTGGACTACCACCATAGGCTTTGGTGATTTGAGCGGCGATGGCTGGCCCGACATTTACACCTCCAACGATTTCGGCCCCGACCAATTGCTGATCAACCAGCGCAACGGCCAGTTCAAACGGGTGCGCGGCAATATTATCGGCCAGATCGGGCATGACACCTACAAGGGCATGAATGTCACCTTTGCCGATTTCGACAACAATGGTTTTAACGATATCTACGTCTCCAACGTGCATGAAAAACTGCAAGCCGAGGGCAGTTTGCTGTGGATGAATGGCGGCCACGCAGAGCAAGCCAGCAATTGGCAAGACCGCGCCATGGCCAACAATGCGCTCAACGAAAAACGCTTTGGCTGGGGCGCGGCGGCGGGCGATATTGATCTGGATGGCAAGGTCGATATTTTGCAAGCCAATGGCATGGTGGATAACGCCTATGACCCGCTCTACCCCGGTTGCCCGGATTACTGGTATTGGAACGATAAAATCGCCCTGACCCGGCCCGACATTCACGGCATGGCCGACCGCTGGGCCGATTTGCGCGGGCGCTGCATTTTTGCTGGCGAAAAAAACCGCGTCTACCTCCATCGCGGCCAGCATTTTCTGGATGTGGCCGAGCAGGTGGGCTGGCGCGCAGGCGGCACCTCACGCGGGGTGGCGCTGGTGGATTTGGATAACGATGGCAGGCTTGATGTGCTGGTCACACACCAGTTTGCACCGCTCTCGATTTATCACAATCTGGCCAAAGCGGACAGTGGCCCCAAGCGCTGGCTGGGCTTGGCCTTGCAAGGCAATGGGCAAAGTTGCAACCGCGATGCCATTGGTAGCCGGGTTGAAATCAGCACCTTGCAAAAAGATGGCCACGCCACGACACAATGGCGCGAAGTACTAACGATCAATGGCTTTTCGGCGCAAAATGACCGCCGACTCTTGTTTGGACTGGGCGACATCAGCTCTACCAACCCCACCAACGGCTTGGTTGATGTATCCATTTATTGGTGCGGCCAAACTACGCCACAGCACCTGCAATTGCCAAGCGGGCGCTACCATACGCTGCTGCAAGGGCGCACGCCATGACAACGCTGCTGCATTATCAGCAAGACCGGCGCAGCCTGCTATTTATTTTAGCGGCAGACCTGATGCTACTTTGGCCGCATTTTGGCCCCGCTCTGCCGCGCTGGACAAGCCCACTCTGGCTGTTGCAACATGACGGCTGCGCCCCCGGAACGGTGTTGGGTGAATCACGCAATTTTATCGGGCCGCTGGGCAACTGGCTGTTTTTCAATAACGGCTTTCACAGCGCGCACCACCAGCAACCGGGCGCACACTGGAGCACGCTACCCGCACGCCACGCGCTGTTACGCGCCAATTTGCCCGGTGCTGATTTGGAACAGCCATCTATTTTGGCCTATTTATGGCAATTTGGCTGGCGTCGATGGGGTAATGATGAAGCTTCGCAATAAGGGTTAAATAAGGGTTAAAACAGCATGGGTAAATTCTATATTTCAGCACCAGTCGATGAAATCCGCCTGGGTGAAGCGGTGGCCTCTTGCGTGGCAAGCTTGCAAGGCGCATTGCCCGACAGCGCCAGTTTGCGCCAGTTGGCAGCACAGCATGGGCTAGACTTTGCCACCATGGTGCTGTATCAGGCTATCCACGCCAACGCCCGCCACGCGGCCTATATCCGCAGCATTGAACAGCAAGCCATAGTTACCCACCACCCGCCCATCGATGCCAAAATCTGGATCATTCCTGCGCTGTTTCACGGCCACTACCCGGAAACCGGGGCCAACGCTCAATTCGCCGCAGATATTGCGAAAAATTGCGGCTTTCAAGTAGCCACCATGCCGATCAAAAGCCTGGGCACGGTATCGGACAATGCCGCCATCATTGCCGACACGCTGGCGCGTGAAAGCGCGCAACAGATTTGGATTTTTGCGGTCAGCAAGGGCAGCGCCGATTTTCGTGCTTTCCTGCAAGGCCATGGCAACACAGCGGCGGCGACTTGTGTCACTGCACGCATTAAAGGCTGGATTAATGTCTGCGGCTTGCCGGGTGGCGCGCAAATTGCCGATTACGACACCGCCACCGCCTGGCGACGCTTAAAATATCGCGCCATTTGCCGTCTGCTTGGCACTCATTACACCTTGCTGCGCGAACTGCGCACCGATTCCGCGCTGTGGGCCACGCCCTTGGTACTGCCGCCACATTTTCAGGTCTTGAATTTTTGCGCCATTCCACTGGGTGCGCATATTCAAACTTCCCTGATTGGGCGCTACCGGGCATTAAGCAGCCAAGGCCCGAATGACGGCATGGTTTGTTGCCGCGATTCCATTTTGGAACCGGGTTTAATCTATCCGGTACTCGGTTGCGACCATTTTTTTCGTGGCCCGCAAATTAACGCACTGCTGTATCGTTTTTTTGCCTGGTTGAGACTACAATAAGCCAAATCAAGTAATCTAATCAAGAATAGGAGGTTTATATGAAAGTATCACCATCAAATTGGTTTGCAATCATGTTTCTGGCCTTATTTCTTTGCACCATCTCCTTCCACACCATGGCCGCGACCACCCCCGCGCTCGACGCCACGGGTGGCCATGTCGAAGACCGCCAGCAACTACGCATCTTGCTGGACAAGATGGAAAAAGGCATCAGCAGTCTGGATCTGGAAGCGGTGCTTGCATTGATGCAGCCGGATGCCATCATCACCTGGCAAAATGCCGAAGTCTCACGCGGGCCGGCGCAAATCCGCGCCTATTACAACCGCATGATGACGGGTCGTACCCCCATCGTCAAAAAGTTTTCCACCAAGGCCACGCTGGGCGGCCCCGCCGCATTTTATGGCGATAGCGCCATCGCCTATGGCACCACCGTCGATAGTTATGAATTGATGGAAGGCCTCAACTTCACGCTCAAAGCCAGTTGGAGCACCACCGTGGTTAAAATCGATGATCAATGGAAGGTGGCGGCGCTGCATTTTTCCACCAATCTGTTTGACAACCCACTGCTCAACGACGCCAAGCGTTTGCTTTGGCTGGCGGCGGGTGGCGGCTTTTTGCTGGCTTTGCTGGCGGCCTTTATTTTGGGCCGGGTGATGGGCTTTCGGCGCAAACAGTAATCCGGTAAATTGATCATGTCCACCTCGCCCACGCCCACCAGCACGCCCGCCAGCACGCCCACCAGCACGCCAGCGCTCGCACCCGGACGCGTGATCCATGCGCGCCTGAACGCCGCGCTGATAGGCGTGGTATATGCGCTGGCGCTGGCGCTACTGTGGCTGGGCGCACGCGTGGGGCCGTGGCAAGCGTTGTTGCTGGGCGTGCTGTTTTCGTTTGTGCTGGTGAGCAATTACGCCCTGATCCACGAAGGCACGCACGACAACCTGCACCCGGATGCGCGCGCCAACCGCTGGCTGGGCGTGCTGGCGGGTTTTTTGTTTCCGATTCCGTTTTCCATGATCAAGGTAACCCACACGGTACACCATTGCTGCAACCGCACCGACCATGAAATGTTTGACCTATACTACCCCGGCGACAATATGTTTTTAAAGCTGGGGCAATGGTATAGCCTGTTATGCGGCCTGTTTTGGCCTTGCATTCCGGTGGGCATGGTGTTGCTGGCGACCTTTCCGGCGCTACTCAAAACCGCGCCATTTCGCCGCGCGCGCACCACGGCGGTATTGTTTGATGATTTTGAACAGCACGGCATCCGCCAGATTCGGCTGGAAGTGTTATTACTGCTGGGCTTTTGGGTGGCGCTGTTTTGGTTGCTGGATGTAAACTGGACCAATTTATTGATCATGTATGCCTGCTTTGCCTTTAACTGGTCTACCCGGCAATACGTCACCCACGCTTTTACGCCGCGTGATGTGGTCAATGGCGCGTTGAATTTACGCGTGAGTGGTTGGATGTCGTGGTTGCTATTGAAGGGCAATTGGGATTTGGTACACCACCAATACCCGTGGCTGCCCTGGACCCAATTGCAAACGTATGGCCAGCACAGCGCGCCGCAAGTGGATTTTTGGCCGCAATATTGGCGCATGTGGCGTGGGCCCATACCCAATCGCGAGCCTGCGCCTGACAGGTTGCCCAATACGCCGCAATGATAAGGACGCAGTATGAATACCGCTCTGTTAACGCTGGAATCGATCACCCAACGTATCGTATTGCTTCGCAATCAGAAAGTGTTGCTTGATACTGACTTGGCGACACTTTACGGTGTGCCAACGGGCCGCTTTAATGAGCAGGTTAAGCGCAATCTGAATCGTTTCCAAAATGATTTCATGTTTCAAATCAACGAATAAGAATTGGTTGTCTTGAAATCGCATTTTGCGATCTCAAGTTCGTGGGGTGGACGACGCACGCTGCCTTATGCATTTACAGAACATGGCGCGATCATGGCGGCAATGGTATTAAACAGCCCGCGCGCAATTGATGTATCGGTCTATGTGGTGCGTGCTTTCGTGCAATTGCGTGAACTGCTCGCCAGCCACCATGAGTTAGCAAAGAAATTAGCCGAGTTGGAAAATAAAACGGAGCTAATGTCCTTGCAGCAAGAATCATTTGCACATAATACGCGTGCCCAATTAAAACAGGTATTTGAAGCAATCCGCGAATTAACGGGGCCACCAGAAACGATCAAAAATCGGCCAATCGGCTTCGTCATACCTGACGAAATCCCATCCAAATCGAAAGCAAGGAAAAAATAAGCTGTAAAACAAGACGCACAACTGAACGAGCGCTTAACCGTCATTAACCATTGACAACAAGGCTTACTGCTTAGCCCAACCATTTCAATGCAGATGCATATTGGCACCAGGCACCGTACCCGGTGGGTCTTCCTCGTCGTTTTCCGCCAGCATAATGTGCTGCAATTGTTCCTGCAACAGCATCGATTGATCACTGATCTCCTGTAGCACCAGCGGGTCGGTGGTCAATTCAGCCTGGCATTCCAGGGCCAGAACGATGCCCATCAGAATATGGGGATGAGGCGGCCCCTTTTGCAAAAGCGCCTGCAGTTTTTCAATCGCCTGCTGAAACAGCCGGAACGCGAGTTCGGGATCCGTTGTGGTGGCTTCTCTGGCTTCATCGATCAGAATATTGCTCCACAAATGGAGCAGATCCGTGTTTTCGGGATCAAAAAACAGGCCGTGTTTGATTTTTTCAAGCGCTTTGGCGCGGCATGCTTTGGCTTGTGCCGGGTCATGCGCGGCAACGGCGTCGGCGTGCGCCACCAGCCGTATGCACCATTGCACGATCAAGCCATCGAATGCCGAATCAGCCTCAAACAGTTGGGTAAATTTTTGCTCGGCTTGCAGCCATTTCTCGTGTGCCACATCATAATTTT
>JBKJLF010000079.1:0-7657 GCA_046597185.1 Burkholderiaceae bacterium
ATTGACTGGCGTGCAACATTATGCGGCCAAGTCACGCTGTTACCATAATCTGGATCATTTGGTGCATGGTTTGACTGAAATTCGGGTGTGGTCTAATTACCACGCATGCGATGAGGCCAGTTTGCGTCAATTAAAAAAAGCCTTTTGGATGCATGATGTGGTGTATCACCATGCGAGCGCCGACAATTCGGATGAAGAGCAAAGCGCGCAATGGTGGTTGCAATCAGGGTTGTGCCAGCTTGATGATGCACAAGCGGTGGCTGATTTGATCCGTTGTACCGATCATTTTCAACAAGCTAACGTCAACCATGTCTTGAAGCAAGTGATGTTGGGGGCTGATTTGGCGATTTTAGGGCAAGACCCGGATGTGTACGATATGTATGCCGATGCGATTCGGGCTGAATTTCAACATGTGCCACTGGATATTTACGTGCCACGGCGTTGCCATGCCTTAAAGCACTTTTGCCAACGGGCTGAGCAACATGGCTTGTATCTGGAAGCTTATTTTGATGCCCAGTACAATGAGATGGCCTTATCCAATATGCAGCGTGAAATTGCCCGTTGGGAGTGTTAAGGTTGCAGATAAGGTTGCAGATAAGGTTGAAGTTAATGGAAATGCTCGTTGCCAGTCGGCGTATCTTCGGGCATTTCCGCATGCACCAGTTCACCACCCGGATCAGCAAACAAGGGTGAGCCGCAATCGTCACAATATTCTGAATTGAAGCGCACCTTATGCCGTTTGATCTGGTGTACCTGTTCTTTTTGCAGCAAACTGATAATTTCATCAATCGGGGTTTTATTTTCGTTGTTTCCGGGTGATAAGACTTCGGCCAGCGTCCCATCTTCATCTTCCGGGCCATACAAAGGCCATACCACGCCATAGATGATATCGTCGGAATCGCGCAGGGTAAAACCGATGCGATATTCTTCCACTTGGTTGTCGGTATTTTCTTCACCAAACGGGGCCACCACGGCGCGTAATTCATCCGGTGGTAGCGATAATGCTTGCGTCAGGTAATGGACTGCGGCGCGAATGGTAATAGGGCGCACCAGTTTGTCGGCTTCGCGACAGGCCACAAAATAGGCTTCAGGTAATAATAATTCGACGCCGCAACCGGGCAAGAGCCGGGTCAGTGGTGATAGCGCCTGGGTGCGCCACTGCGTGAGTGCGTGGGCGCGTTCGCTGACGTAGTTGGCCTGGTGCGCGGCCATTTGCCAGCGAAATAGCGGTGCGCCAGCGCGTGCCACCACGATGAACAATAAATAGCGGGTATCGGCCAAAAACGGTGCCGTTTCTTCGGTTTTGGCGGGCGCGCGCAATGGGTTGCCTTTGATGGCTGCCGTGGCCATGCGCTGGGTCAGGGTAAAGGTATCGCTATGGCTGCGTGGTAACTGATCGACCGAAAACAGGCAAGGCATTAAGGCCATTTTGGTATCGTCGGCGAGGATGGTGCTTAATTGGTTTTGCAAGGTTTGGGCCAGCTCACTGGCAATTGGGCCGGAATCAATCGAAAACCGGGTCCAGGCCAACACCGGGGCGGCCACCAGTAAAGCCTTATAGCTTTGTTTTTGCCCTTTTTCATCAATTTCAAGCTGGCACGATTCGCTACAGGCTTCGACTGCTTCCATTAACACGTCGTAACTGCTTAAATCGCTCATGAACAAATCATTGAGCGCCTGATCGATATGGTCTTGATGGCCCGCTTTCAGGGTCTTGATTAATTGTTGATCGAGGCTGCGTTCCCACAGCCGCTCTTCAATGCGGCTGGCCGCCTGCGTGAGTGCTTGGGCGTAACTGACCAATCGCTGGCTATCGGCAGAGAGTTTTTGTGCTTGATCTTTTTTTGGACGACGCATGAAAATAAAGGCTCGGTGACAAGTTGAGTGGGGCCAAGTGGGCCGTCTTGTTCGTATTGTAGTGGATTCAGAGCTGAGTTACGAAAATGAGGCAATTTGACCGAAACCGTGTTGGAAAATGTCGTCAATTACGCAAATGAGTGCGCAAATGAGGTCACTTATTTATTGCCGGGCGCGGCAGCTTTGTTCATGTCTTTGGCGAAATCCTCATGAAACCGTGCTGCCAGTACGGTTTTGGTGCGCGACTGATTGGCCAGTTTTTTACGCCACTGATCCATTTCGCCAAATTCCATCGCGTGGAGTGTCGATTTGGCCCAGCGCGCGTCATCCTGGCAGCTTTGTAGCGTTTTATTGGGTATGGCGTTCGCGTTATTAATGCGTGTCTTGATAATTTCATCGACTAATCCCGAAATCGCATCTTGTTCCAGTCTGGCAATGGCGGTTTTTTCCGGGGGCCAAGCTAACTTCTCCGCGAGTTCTGCGGCAATGGCAGGGCTGACCGGATTGGCTTGATCATGGAGTAATTTCTCCGCCATGCCTTCACAAATTTGGCGGCGATTAGATTGGGTTAAGCTTTCTGGTTGGCAATAATCAGTCATCAATTTGTACGGTGGTGAGCCGCGCAGGCTATAGACTGAATTATTCAAGGTGCCCAGTTCGAGTTGAACAAAACCATTTTGTTGTGCCAACTTGAAACCGGCCTGCAATTGGGGCAAACCAAGTAAGCGTTGATCAAATATTTTTGCGTGTGATAAATGAAACATGGCATTGTCAACGTCCGTATTTTTATTGCCAGCCTGTTTTGCCGCGTACATCCATGCAAAGCCATTCTCCGGGTCGCGTAATGCCCACTGGCTGGCCGATATTTGTTGGCAAAAAACCTCTGAGCCTTCGACCCGCTGTGGGGCCAGTTCCAAGGCATTGCAGCCATGAAAGGCGGTGGCGTAGAGTTGTGGGTCGCGTGAGCTGATCGCCAATTTCGCAATCTCATTAAAATCTTTGGTTTGTACTGCGGTGGTTGCCGCTTCCATTTGTTGTAGACAAGTCGGATTATCGACGCACTGGGGATATTTTTGCTTGAATTCTTGGGGGATTTTTTGTGTTTGTATTTTTGCATGCATGAATAATGCAGCGGCACGTTGTTGTAGATCGGCACTATTAATGGCTTGTTCGATCATCTTCTCGACAACGCCCTTGGCCAAGGTTTGTGCCTCGGTCCATTTTTGTTGAAATTGTGCCGGGTCGTTGCCCAGCCCAAGTTCCATCTCCTTACACATGGCATCGTTCAAAAAAGCTTGCTCTGTGCGCTTTTGCGGGTTGGCAATAACATTGGCCAGGCTTGGGTCGGGTTTGGCGCTGGCGGTGTCGGGTGTGAGCACCTGCGCCGACTTGGTTTGATCGGGCGTAGGTGTCGTGACAAAGTAGAGCATGGCAACCAATATAAACAGAGCGAGTGCGATGCGTACCAAGGGGGGCATAAACAAGGCTGATGGTTTCATGATTTCAGGCAATAGTAACGTATGCGTTAGCATAACACCGCAGGGGCCAGTTGTTTAGGGTTGTTTTGATGTATATGTCGAATTGGAAGAAAGCTTCACGTTTCTCCGAATTAATGCTGCAAGGGTAAGCGGTGTCGCAGGTGTAGCCAATGTAGGGTGCAGATTGGCGACCCATGCCAGGTTGGTGAATCTGTATTGCTTCAATGATTAAAAAAACAGCCCGACCAAAAGGCCGGGCTGTGCGTTGCGGATGCCGCTTAATGTCGCTTTGATGTAGCTTTAAAGCAGTTTATTCAACAAACACCACGGTAGTGCGGGCTGGAATGGTGAATGCGCCATTGGCCGTACTGTAGGTCGCGGTTTTGGCCAGCGTATCCACTGTTGATGCTTGCTGGATTGGATGAATGCTTAAGGTCTTACCTTTCAAAGCATCAATTGTCACGCTTTGCGCGACTTTATCGACGTTGAACAACACCACCACGTTCTTATACTTGGCTCCATCATAGGCGCTGGGTTGCTGGCCGTTAATCGACATTGCAATCACCCCCGCTACTTGGTTGCTGCCGGTATTGTAAAAACTCAGGCGGCTTGCTACGTCTTGGCCGCTGCGCAGACGGAACAGCGTGGTGTCTTTGCGAATGGCCATCATTTCGGTTGCATAAGTCAGGGTGTTGGTTATTTGGCTGCTGTTGGGCTTGATCAGGCTATTGGTTAAAATCGGACGCATCAAAGGCCAGTTGCCCTGGTTGTTGGTAGCCGATGGCAAACCGACGCCAAAGTTATTGCTTTGATAGCTGAAGTCGAGCAAGTTAAACCAGTCACCCGCATTAAAGCTGTCACGTTCCAGCGACTTGGAGCGCAAGATTTCTTGCCCGGCGTGGTAGAACGGTACGCCTTGTGCCAGCGTCATCATCGCGGTGCCCAGATTTTGTGCGCGCAAACGCTCGGCAATCGGGGTGCTTTGCGGCAATTTATAGGCATTGATATCGAACAGGGTTTGGTTATCATGCGCTTCAACATAATTGATGGTTTCAAACGGATCAGCGTTATAACCTGCGCCTTGGCCAAAGTAATCAATCTCCGAACTCTTCTTGGTGCTCCCTGTGCGGTCGGTGAAGCTGTAATCCTTCAAGGTGCCGGACAAACCGACCCGTACCATATCGGCCAAACGCAATAAATCGTCTTTGCTTTGGGTGCTGGTGGCGTTTTTGTCGTAGAACACGCCATTGATCAAGCCTTGTTGGCTGATGGTGTTTTCGCCATTGTCGCAGCAACCGCCACCACGCACGGCATCACGCAAACGGTCGTTAAACGAACCGATGCCAGTGCCTGCCATATTGGACTGACGGGCTTGTTTGAAGCGCGCATCGTTTTGAATCGCGCCGAAATTCCATGCTTCGCCATAAATATAGATTGGGCGACCCGCCGCTGCAGCGACATCGGCTTTGAGTTTATTCATGGTGTCGATGGAATGGAAGCCCATCAAATCGAAACGGAAGCTATCGACCTGATATTGGCTGGCCCAGGTGCTGACCGAGTCGATCATCAATTTGGCCATCATCGCGTTTTCGCTGGCGGTGTCGGCACAGCAGCTATCGGTGATGCCGCTACCCAGCGCATTCAAACGATGGTAGTAGCCTGGCACGATTTTATCCAATACCGAGCGATTATTTTGACCCGAGGCATTGGTGTGGTTGTACACCACGTCCATGGCCACCCGCAAACCGGCCTCGTGCATGCCCTTGACCATGCTGCGAAATTCTCGTACCCGCACACGGCCGTCGTTGGCATCGCTGGCGTAGCTGCCTTCGGGGGCCGTGTAGTGGTAAGGATCATAGCCCCAGTTGAAGCAATCTTTGTCGGCCACCGCAGCAATGGCGGCTTGTTGCTGATCCGAATCGGCTGCGGCCGCCGGGATGGTTGGCGAGATGCAATTGCTTTCGTCGATGGTGGCAAGATCAAACGTGGGCAACAAATGAATATGGGTCAAACCCGCTTGCTGCAATTTTTTCAGGTGTTTCATGCCATTCGAATTGGTTTCGGCAAAGGCCAAATATTTACCGCGCCGTGCGCTTGGCACCGTGCTGTCACTGACCGAGAAATCGCGGATATGCAATTCATATAGCGAAATATCGGCAGGGTGGGCCAGGGCGGGAATGGTATGGTTGTCCCAAGCTTCAGGCTTCAAATCGGCACTGGCCAGGTTGGCCACAAAGCTGCGTTGGCTATTGGCATTCAAGCTCAGCGAATAGGGGTCGGTAATCTCATTGGCCACCACTTTATTGTCGGCGAAACGTGAAAAACCATTCACCGCATACGTGTAATACGCGACATTGGTGTAAGCGCTGTTGGGTGCGGTGTAAGACCACACGCCGCTGGCGGCATCTTCCACCATATCGAGCGTGGTTTTAGGGGCGCTGGTAGCGTCGGCGGGGTTGGCATACACATTGAGTTTGACCGATTGCGCAGTCGGTGCCCACAGTTTGAAGGTGGGTACGTTATTGCTATCAAAGGTCACGCCCAATTTGGCATTGGTGGCGCTGGCGGCATACACATCGTCCAATGCGGCAGCGGTTTGAATCGAGCTGGCCTGGATCAGTTTGCCGGCGCTGTCGAGTTGGGCAATTACTACTTGGCCTTTTAAACGGGCGCGCGCGTTGGCGGCATCGGCATCACTCAGTTTTAGTGCCGTAGCGCTCTTGATGTGCGGGAATTTGCTTTGCTGCGCAGCCGACAAACCACCTGCGGCGACGCTTAAGTTATAGCTGCCATCGCTACCCGAGAATACCCCAGCGGCATCGACGGTGATATTGCCATTGGCGGCGTAATACATCTTATAGCTGCCCGTGCTTGGCACGTCTGGCCAGGCCAAGGTGGCTTTATCCAGCCATAGTGCTTTGGCATCGGCAAAATTGGCGAGCGTGATTGGTAATACCTTATCGCTTATGGTGCAACTGCCTTCCAGTATCCAGACTTCTTGCCCGGTGCTGGCGATATTGCTGGCGATAGGCAAGGCTTGATCGCTACCGCAGTTTTTAGTGCCACTACCATCGGTGACCAGGAATTTTACCGTTGTTTTGGTGGTGTCGAGCGGGATATCAACATAGCCGCCGAAGCTGTCGGACTGGGTGAATAAAAAGCGATCCTGAATCCACACGGCAGAAGGTTTGGCCGGGCCTTCAAAGGCATATGCGCCCCATTTGGCTTCATCTTTTTGGGTGCGGTGAAAGTGCATGCGCAGGGTTTTGGCGGGAATACTGGCCACGGGTGTTGGGGTTGGGGTGGCTGTGCTGCTGGTGGCACCATCGCCGCCGCATCCGGCCAGGAGGCCGCTGCACAGCATCACGCTGGCGGGCAGAGTTTTAAAAAATCCGGAGAAAAATGACATGGGGTAATCCTCAATGGGTAAGGCTGGCGATTATTTGCAATTGTTGGCGTCAACCGCAACCTCAAAGCGCTTTGAATTTAGATGTCAATTCAAGCTTTTTGCGGTGTTACTGCGAGCTTGGGCGTTTTTTGATCAGGGATGGTTGATGCGCACGTTACCATACCCGGCGATGGGCTGTTTGATATTTTGTGCGATCAGGGTGAATATGGCCCTAAATCTTGAATTCCAGCTTCACGCTAAAAGTGGCATAGGTGCGGCTGGTTGAGCTCTCGGTTTGCGCGCCATTGGCGTTGGTCACTTGTTCGGCGCTTTCCGAATCCCGATGCAGCAAATTGCTGGCACTGATGCGCAATTGGGTGGCGGCGCTGAATTTCCACAAGCCATACAAATCCAATTGGCGTTTGCTGCCGCTGTTGCTGTGTTCGCTGCTGCTGGTTTGGGTGGCAAAGGCGGGTGTCCAGTTATAACTGCCGCCCACGGTAAGTTTGCTTTGCGGCAGGCGGTAATCCAGCCCCACATTACCGGTTTGCTTCGCTTGACTATCGAGTCGGTTGTCCGGGCCGGGCACCGCTTCCACGCGTGACCAAAAGCGGCTGTAGTTCAGCCGAAAGTCGAGTGCGGGTGCGTTGTCCATCAGTTCGGCCAATTGAAATTTCGCTTCCAATTCCAGCCCGCTGCTATTGGCTTTGCCCTGATTGAGCGGGGCTGAAACCCAACGCCCATTTTGCAAGGTGGTGCTGCGGCGGATTAAATCATTCAAATTGCGCCGGAACAGATTGACGCTGACGATGCCGCTACGGCTTAGATAATGTTCAAACGCCAAATCGACCCCGGTGGCCAGTTCTGGCTGCAAGCCGGGGTTGCCGATGCGGTCGGGGCTGGTGGCACTATTCAAGCGCGACAGGCTGGGCAG
>JBKJLF010000105.1:0-4531 GCA_046597185.1 Burkholderiaceae bacterium
TGGGCCTTTCTTGCACCGCCAATGATTGCTTAATGGCAATTGAGACTGCCTTTAATTTCCTTTTTTTGGACATACCCATTTGGTGAATGCTCCCAACTTGACAAAATCATGCGAAAATCGCTTTTTTGCAGGAAATTCACCAGCAAAACTATGCATTTTGGGATAAATTATCCAAAGATCTCAATGGCAACTGAGAAATATAGGATAATACGATCTTCGCTGAGACCAACCTAAGGCAAGGATCAAGATCATGAACTCCATCAAAATGCTGGGCATTGCGTTAATTATCGCCGGGATACTGGGTTTAGCATATGGCGGGTTTAGCTATACCAAAGATACAACGGCCGTCAAGTTGGGGCCTTTTGAACTCTCGGTTAAGGAAAAGCAAACCGTCAATATTCCACTCTGGGTCGGCATTGCAGCAATTGTCGTCGGTGGTGCTCTTCTTGGCCTGGGCGGAAAAGGTCGGTAATAAACCGATGCCGCCTAATCGGTTGCTCGTCGCGGACAAGCAGCATCAGGTTGCCGCTTCGCGGCGCATGCTGCATGCCGGACAGCGCCAACGTTACCCAAGCTGCGCGACCTCAAACCCCACCACATTGCGCGACTCACGCGAAAATTCCACACCAATCAAACTGACAGGCAAACCCAGCGCCCGGTATTTGTCGGCATAGGCTTTGTCCTGTAACTGCTGTAACGCGCGTCCCTCGGGCAACAGTTCCACCACCTTGAACTCAAACAAATAAATCTGCCCCGGCAAAATCACGGTCATGTCGATGCGCCCATGGTTGGTGGCATCTTCCACCCGCAAATCAAAACCCTGCGAAGCAAAATAGCTATAAAACACGCTGGCATAAAAACCTTCGTATTGCGCAATCGAATTATTGGTATACCAGTTATATGGGATGCTGGCAAAAAAAGCGTGAAACAACTCGCGCAAGCCAGGTACGTCGCGCGCTTGCAGCAGGTCGTACAGGCGAGTGCGCAACTGGTCGCTGGTGCTGGCGTCGCTGGTGTAAGCACCCAACAAGCTGCTGTTAAGCGCAAACTCCACTTCCAGATTTGGGTAGCCCAAGGTGTAACGCACCATACCGGACAGCAATTCCTCTTCGTGCGTGATGGTTAAATAACCACTTTGGAATAACAGCGCTTCGACGGTAATCTGATCCACATCAAAGGTGGAAATGAGTTCCGGCCCACAGCGCAACTGCACCAGCCGTGGCGTGTAAAAACCGCGCTCAGCCATCAACTTCACCAAAAAACCGGGCGTGCCCGTTTCAAACCACCATGGGCGGAAACGGCGGTTTTCAAAGAACAGAAGCAAATCAAACGGGTTGTACACCGCTTCGCCCGTCCAGTTGTAACCGTTATACCACTGGCGGATTTTGGCTCTGTCCAAACCGGGCAGTTCCGGCGCAAAGACTTGTTCCAAGTCGGAATCAGTGTAGCCGCACAATGCGGAATAATTCGGGTCGAGTGTGATGTCACGCAAATTATTCAGGCCGGAAAACAGGCTCACTTTGGCAAATTTGGTCACGCCCGTCAATATCGCAAAGCGAATATGCGCATCCTGATCTTTAATAACGCTGTAAAAGTCTTTTAACGCTTCACGCATGGCCAGTGCAATGGCTTGATCGGTAATTTGATCGAGAATGGGCTTGTCATACTCATCCACCAACACCACCACCCGCTGCCCGGTTTGTGTGTGTAAACGATCAATCAAATCGCGAAAACGAGCGGGATTATCCTCGTAGCGTGCAGGTAAGGAAAACCTGCGTTCGTGTTCTTCCAGCTGCTGTCGCAGTGCCGCACCAAGTGAATTGCTATCTGGCAGGGTGCGCCCACCAAAACTGATACGTATCACCGCAAAGCGTTGTGACCAATCCCAGGCGTCATGAATCTGCAAACCAACAAACAAGGCTTGATTACCTTCAAAAATCTCTTTCAGCGTATCCAAAAACAGGCTTTTGCCAAAACGACGGGGCCGCGACAAGAAATAATATTTGCCACGCGCGATCAAGCGCTGGGCGAAGCCGGTTTTATCGACATAATAATGCCCGTCCTGGATGATTTCGGACAGCGTTTGAATGCCAGTAGGCAATTTTTTACGCAGAAGAGGTGTCATAGAGATAGGCGCGCAGAATTGGTTTGATGTGGTTTACTGTAGCATAAACCACTCACCCCGGCTATTTCAACCAACCACGCCGCCGGAAGTATAAAAACGGTGCAATCGCGCTGGTCACCATCAGGGCCAGCGCAAACGGATAACCCCAGCTCCATTCCAGTTCCGGAAACCATCCCTTGAAGTTCATGCCGTAAATGCTGGCGATGAGGGTCGGCGGCAAAAACGCCACGCTGGCGACCGAGAAGATTTTGATGATTTTATTTTGATTGATGTTGATGAAACCAACGGTGGCATCCATCAGGAAGTTGATTTTATCGAACAAGAAGGAAGTATGACCGTCCAGCGATTCAATATCACGCAAAATCTGCCGTGCTTCTTCAAATTGATCCGGCCCCAGCAAGCGCCCACGCATTAAAAAGCTGACCGCGCGGCGGGTATCCATCATATTGCGCCGGATGCGCCCGTTCAAATCTTCTTCTTGCGCAATCGCATTCAGGGCGGCGGCCGCATCGTTATCGGTAAATTCTTTTTGCAACACGCGGCGGCTGACTTCTTCCAGACTTTCATACACGCCTTCGAGCGCATCGGCCGAATATTCGGCATCGGTGGCGTACAGGTCGAGCAAGACATCCATGTAATCGGCAATCGCACCGGGGCGCGAGCGGGCGCGCATGCGCACCAGGCGAAACACCGGTAAATCGTCGGTATGCACCGAAAACAGCATTTTCTTGGCCAGAATAAAAGCCACCGTCACCACTCGCGCCGGGCCGTCAATTTCTTCCAGCAAAAAGTCGGTGCGTAAATGCAAATCGCCATTTTCAGCTTCGTAATAACGCGCCGAGGCTTCAATATCCTTGACTTCATCTTCGCCCGGCAAGGTCACGCCATAAATCGCCCGCACCCAAATCCGCTCTTCGGTATTCGGGTCGGTCAAGTCTACCCACACCGGTGCCAATTTTTCCAGATCGGCCCGGCTTTCTACGTGGACTTGGTTCAATCGTCCATTTTGCAGTACGAATACATTGATCATGCGCGCTTCGCTTTAATCTTGGGGGACAGGTTTGGCTGACCAGGTTTGGCTGGCCAAGTCTGGTTAGCCGACCCTCTCTTTAATTCATCCTGCACCTATTTGGTTGACTGCTCTATCGCACGCTGGGTCGCCTTTTCTGCCAGGGTGGCCGAAGCGTCTTGCTCCGGCGCTACCGATTTGGGCGGCGCAGCAAAGGTATTGTCATGTAACTTGAGTTTGCTTGCCGTTTTCGGGCATTCGGTATCGGAAAATACCGTCTTGCCATTGATGATGCATTTGCGCACTTGGGTCGATAAAGCCACCGGGGCAGGAGCCGCTGGCGCGGGGGCCGCTGCGCCTGCACTGGCCGCCAATTTGCTTTGCTTGCCAAACGGCCTTTGTACCGTGCCGTTCATGATGTCGGTAATGGGATTGCGCTCAAAGCGCATCCAATATAAAGCGCCCATCGCTGCCAAAGTCAATAAGGCCATGAAGATGGCGACGCCAATCAAACTCAAGCCCTGCTGGGGGCGATGTTGGCGAGCCTGACGTGATTGACATGCTTGACGTGCTTGACATGCTTGACGTGCTTGACGTGCTTGATGAGCTTTATGCTGCTTCATATTTCCTCCGGTAATTCTGCCGACCCCATGCGGCGTAAGATTAAGGCGGTGCGCTTTTTGATATACGGCGTGCCACGGTGGGTATCATAATAACGTGGATTGGGTAACATCACCGCCAAACGCGCCGCCTGGCTGGCCGATACTTTGCTGGCACTGACCCGGTAATAATGCTGCGCCGCTGCATCCACCCCAAACACGCCGACACCCAATTCCACCACGTTCAGGTAAATTTCAAAAATCCGCTCTTTGTCCATCACAGCCTCTATCATAAAGGTTATCAGGAACTCTTGCCCTTTACGCAGATAGCTGCGTGACCCAGAGAGAAACAAATTTTTTGCCAATTGCTGGGTAATAGTGGAACCACCTGCAACCACTTTCCCTTTTTTATGATTTTTTTCATAGGCTTTTAGCAATGCATCCCAATCAACCCCTTCATGATCAGAAAAATTGGCATCTTCTGACGCAATAATT
Organism: Burkholderiaceae bacterium; assembly: GCA_046597185.1. GTDB lineage: Bacteria > Pseudomonadota > Gammaproteobacteria > Burkholderiales > Burkholderiaceae_D > CAMBDR01. The sequence continues at coordinate 4,229 of JBKJLF010000105.1, forward strand.
GCCCGTTTGACATTACTGGAAATTTTATCATAAGCCAGCCATTGCTGTTTCAATTTGGCATCGGTTTTCTTTTCTTGCAACACGGAAAGCTGTTGGCGCATAAAACTGGTACTGCCGGGGTTATGATCAATCCACCAGCAGATTTGCGCAAAAAAGTATAGCTGCAGCAATAAAAATAAAACCAGCACCATCAGGATGACGCGCCACAACCAAAACCCCAGGCCCCGCCCCGATTTCATGATAATTCCGCCCGTAGAGCGGCATACACGCCTGCCACGTCCGGGTAGACGCCGCGCCACACAA
>JBKJLF010000135.1:0-9200 GCA_046597185.1 Burkholderiaceae bacterium
TGGGCCTTTCTTGCACCGCCAATGATTGCTTAATGGCAATTGAGACTGCCTTTAATTTCCTTTTTTTGGACATACCCATTTGGTGAATGCTCCCAACTTGACAAAATCATGCGAAAACCGCTATTTTGCAGGAAATTCACCAGCAAAACTATGCATTTTGGGATAAATTATCCAAAGATCTCAATGGCAACTGAGGAATATAGGTTAATCGACATGCTTAGTTGTGTCGAAGCGGATGGGCGAGTACATGACCATGCGATAGTGAAAGACGATGAGGTCATGCAAGCACCCGCACCCGCCCAGGGTGGCGCACCCTTGTTGCAAAAGATTACGCTCAAAGCCATCGGCAAACATGATCTGTTGCTATTACCTGATCAGGCCAAGGGTAAGGCTGGTGTGATGTCGCCCTTGCTTAGGATTGCGACACCCATGCTGTCAGCCGATGAGCACCAAAATACCTCATGGAATCGATCATGTGATGGTGTCTTGATTCGGGTTTGCGCAGCGCGTAACGATGGGGTTATCCCGGTTGAGGTGGGGTATTTTGATTTGAAGTCGGGTAATCCGGTTGGCTGCGCAGGGCAATTCATGAGTACCCAATGTTTTATAAAGGGGTATGTGTTAGCTTTGCTGGACATGTTTTTTCAAAATAAGTGCGAAGTAGTTCGGTAGCGCTTTGTGATTTTTCATACCGATAAGCAGGATAAAAATCGACCACTGCAGAAAAAGCGTAGCGTGCCCAAGGCAATCTCAAGTTGTCGTGCGGATAATGCAGATAAATACATCGTGAAAAATGGCCAGGAAGTGAATATTGCAGTCATTCTGTAAAAAGCTGGGTCGTTTAATTTAATCGAAGTGCGAAAGGTACAAATTGCGCTTGATGCGCCAGTCTGGTGAGAAACGCTTTCTGATGAGAGCAAAGGTTTATAATAGCGTCTATCTGTCTCTATTCTCAAAGGAATCCCATGAGTAATTTATCCACGCCAAACATCCCAAACATCGGCCACTATCTGAACGGCAAACGCGTCGCCTCTACCAGTGGCCGGGCGCAAGATGTATTTCACCCCGCCAGCGGCAATGTGGCTACGCAAGTACAATTGGCCAGTCTGGATGAAGTCAATCAGGCGGTTGCCATCGCCCAAGCAGCCTTCCCGGCATGGGCTGAAACCGCACCCCTGCGCCGCGCCCGCGTCATGTTCAAGTTTAAGGAATTGATCGAAAAACACCAGGACGAATTGGCCGCCACCATTAATCGCGAGCATGGCAAAATCTTTTCCGACGCCAAGGGCGAAGTCACCCGTGGTCTGGAAATCGTCGAATTCGCCTGCGCCATGCCGCAACTGCTGAAAACCCAGTTCTCCGACAATATTGGCGGCGGCATCGATAACTGGAATTTGCGCCAGCCACTGGGCGTTACCGCTGGCATTACCCCGTTCAACTTCCCCTTCATGGTGCCAATGTGGATGGCACCGCTGGCCATTGCTACTGGCAACACCTTTATTTTGAAGCCCTCCGAGCGTGACCCCTCATGTTCCCTGATGATTGCCGATTTATTGCATCAGGCTGGCTTGCCCGATGGCGTTTTCAATGTGGTGCAGGGCGATAAAATCGCGGTCGATGGCTTGTTACACCACCCCGACGTGAAGGCGATTTCGTTTGTCGGCTCCACCCCCATCGCCCAATACATCTACACCGAAGGCACCAAATGCGGCAAGCGGGTGCAAGCCCTGGGCGGCGCGAAAAACCATTTGGTGGTGATGCCGGACGCCAATCTGGAACAAGCGGTGGATGCCTTGATCGGTGCCGCCTACGGTTCGGCAGGCGAGCGTTGCATGGCCATTTCCGTGGCCGTGGCGGTAGGCGATATCGCCGATAAATTGGTGGCCGCGCTGGAGCCGCGCGTGCGCGCGCTGGTGGTGGGCGATGGCATGCGCGCCGATGTGGAAATGGGGCCGCTGGTCACCGCTGCGCACAAAGCCAAAATTGAAGGCTATATTGGCACTGGTGTGGAACAAGGGGCCAAATTGGTGGTGGACGGGCGCGGTTTGACGGTGGCTGGCCATGAAAACGGTTTTTTCATGGGCGGCTCGCTGTTTGATCATGTGACCCCCGAAATGACCATCCACCGTGAAGAAATTTTCGGCCCCGTGCTGTGCGTGGTGCGCGTGCCTGACTTTGCCAGTGCGCTGGAAATTATCAACAACCACGAATACGGTAATGGCGTGTCGCTATTCACTTCCGACGGCAACACCGCACGCGAATTTTCGCGCCGGGTGCAAGTGGGTATGGTGGGGATTAACGTGCCGATTCCGGTACCGATGGCCTGGCATTCGTTTGGTGGCTGGAAACGCTCTTTGTTTGGCGATGTGCATGCCTATGGCGAAGAAGGCGTACGCTTTTATACCCGCTATAAATCGATCATGCAACGCTGGCCGGACAGCATCGCCAAAGGCGCGGAATTTGTGATGCCGACTGCCAAGTAAGCGCGCCGCACTCATTCACCACATTCATTCGCCACATTCATTCACCACCCCAAGGAGTTAGCCATGAAATTAACTGATTTATTTCCGCATCCTGTGGTACAAGGCCCGATGGCGGGCGGTGCCAATACCCCGGCCATGGTGGCAGGCGTATCGAATGCGGGTGGTTTGGGTTCGCTCGGGGCGTCGCTGCTCACGCCCACGGTGCTGCGCGAGCAAGTGGCGCAAATTCGTAGCCTGACCGACAAACCGTTTGCCATCAATCTGTTTGTGCAAGCCGCACCCGAGCCGAGCGCGGCGGAAGTGGCGCAAGGTGCCGCCCTTTTGCAACCCGTATGGGCCAGCCTGGGATGGGACAGTTTGCCGATTCCCGCCAAGTGGTGCGAGAATTTTGACGAGCAATTTGCTACCCTGTTGGAATTGCGCCCCGCCGTGGCCAGTTTCACCTTCAATATTTTGACTGCGCAGCAAGTTGATGCGCTGCATGCGGTAGGCATTGCCGTGGTGGGCACCGCCACAACCTTGGCAGAAGCAAAGGCTTGGCAGGCGGTGGGTGCGGATGCGCTGGTGGCTTCCGGGATTGAATCCGGCGGGCATCGCGGTACGTTTTTAGTGCCGCAAACCGAGGCCACGCAGTCGGTCTGGGAATTGGCCGCCGAGGTTTGCCCTGCCTTAACCATTCCGGTGATTTTGGCGGGCGGCTTCATGCATGGGGCTGATATTGCTGCGGCGCAAAAAATCGGTGCGCAAGCCGTGCAAATGGGGACGGCGTTTTTGGTGACCGATGAATCGGGCATTCACCCGGCCTATAAACAGCGCTTGATTGATTCAGCCGCCATGGGCAGCCAAACCCGCCTGACGCGCAGCTTTTCCGGACGCTATGCGCGTGGCCTCGATAACCGTTTTATGCAGATGATGGCGGCGATGGAACAACAAGTGCCCGCGTATCCGGTACAAAATGCACTCACGGGCAGTATCCGCGCGGCGGCTGCCAAAGCAAATGATACCGAATTGATGTCGCTGTGGGCGGGTACGCAGGTGCAGCGCGCACGGGCGATGCCGGTGGCGCAGTTAATGGTAACATTATTGCAGGAGCTGGAACGAGCGGGGGCGTAGCGTGGGCACTCCGTGCCCACGCTACGCAATTTTACAGCCGTTCATAATCCATCAAATAACGCCATTGCCCCACAGCCAGCCCGGCCATGGGGATGCGCGCAATACGGATGCGTTTTTGCGCCACCACCGTCAAGCCCACTTGCTGGCATAAAGTAATAATCTGCCCCGGCTGCACCCCTTTTACCGCAAAGCGCAGCCGGTTTTCGTTTTGCCAACTCACTTTAATCGAAGGCAAATAGGGGCCGGTTTGATTGAGCCGCGCCAAGCCATCCGGCGCGATTTTGCCACTCACCTCAACGATGATTTCTTGCTCGATTTTGCGCGCATCTTCGCTTAATTTACGAGAGATCTGCCAATTTTGCGTCAAAATCAGCAAACCACTGGCATCATCTTCCAAGGCGCAGGGTGCGCTCAAGCCCTGACTGTGGCGCTTTAAAATGCGTATTTTGGCGCGATCCAGCGGGCTTTGGCTGGGCGCGCCAATACTCGCCATGGCTTGTTCTGTGCTGACGCCCGCTGGTTTATGCAGCAAAATGGTGACGGGCGCGAGCGGCACCAGGGTGGCGTCGGCAGAAAGTGCTAATACTTGCTCAGGCGCAATCCGAAAACCCGCTTCTTCCACCACCACCCCATCCACCAGTACCCAACCGCCGGCAATATATTGCTCGGCTTCATTACGGGAACAGGAAAATTGCGTGGCAACGCGTTTGGCAAGGCGGGTAGTATCGGTCATGGGCTGGTAATGGTGAACAATGAATAAGCAGTGGGTAAAATATGCGGCTGGCGTATTGTAAAGCTTGTCCAGGAATAGACAAAGCGATATTTTGCTTGATCTAGCGCAAACTGTGCCACACTAAGTTAGTATATGCTGCATTGCATCACAAATCACGTTAATTCAACGAAAGCAGGTATGAATTCGATTGCCAACCAAACCTTCTTGGAAAATACGGTGTACGCCGATATCAAAATTGGCCAAAGTGCGCGCACCGTGCGCACCCTCAGCCTGGATGATATCCGCGCCTTCGCCGCCGTCTCGGGCGACACCAACCCCGCCCATCTTGATTCCGAATATGCCGAGGCCACCCTGTTTCATGGCATTATCGCCCACGGCATGTGGGGCGGTGCATTGATTTCTGCCCTGCTGGGCACGGTTTTTCCGGGGCCGGGCACGATTTATCTGGAGCAGGCCTTGCACTTTTGCCTGCCAGTGCGGGTGGGTGATACGCTCACTGTCACCGTTACCGTAAGTAGCAAGGATGATCAGAGAAAGCATGTTGCGCTCGATTGCCAGGTCGTCAATCAACATCAGGATCGGGTGTTATATGGCATGGCGCGGGTGTTGGCACCACTGAAAAAAGTGCGCATGCCTGCGGTGCAAGCGCCCCATATTCAATTATTCGACCCGGAAGCGCACTTGCAGCATTTACTTGAGTTGGGGGAAGATTTAAGCCCGGTGCGCTGTGGTATTGTGCACCCCTGTGATGTGGTGTCGCTACAAAGCGCGTTTGAATCGGTGCGGCGCGGCTTGATCGACCCGGTGTTGATCGGGCCGGAAGCGCGTTTGCGCGAATTGGCCGAGAGCCTGGAGATTGATTTACATGGCATCAGTATCGAATCGGTGCCGCATAGCCACGCCGCTTCGGTGCGTGCCGCTGAAATGGCGGCCAATAAACAGGTGGAAGCCTTGATGAAGGGCAGCTTGCATACCGAAGAAATGATGCACGCCATTGTCAATACGCCCGCCTTGCGCACCAAAACACGGATGTCGCATGTGTTTCGCTTTGACGTGCCAAGCTATTACAAACCCTTGCTCATTACCGATGCGGCCTTAAATATCCGGCCCAATCTGGCAGAAAAAGCCGACATCATCCAAAACGCCATCGATTTTGCACGGGTCATGGGCATTCTCACCCCCAAAGTGGCGATTTTGTCGGCGGTGGAAACGGTGACGCCGACCATTCCTTCCACCCTGGATGCGGCAGCCCTGTGCAAAATGGCGCAGCGTGGGCAAATCACGGGCGGCTTGCTGGACGGCCCGTTGGCATTTGATAATGCCATTTCAGCGGAAGCGGCGCGCATCAAGCAAATTGAATCCGACGTGGCGGGCGATGCCGATATTTTGGTGGTGCCGGATCTGGAGTCGGGCAATATCATGTGCAAGCAGTTGGAATATTTGGCCGGGGCCACGGTATCGGGCATAGTATTGGGTGCCAAAGTGCCGATTGCCTTAACCAGCCGCGCTGACGGCACCAATGCGCGTACCGCCTCGGCCTTGTTGGCCAAAGTGATAGCGCACCATAACCGGAAAACCCCACCATGAGCGATTTAGTCAGCGAATTAGCCGCCAATTCAGCCGCCAATTCAGCCACCAATTCAGCCACCAATTCAGCCAGCAATTTCGCCAGCAATTTCGCCAGCATTTTAGCCATTAATGTGGGTTCGTCCTCGCTCAAGTTTTCCTTGCATCCGCTGCAGGCGGGCAAGGCACAAGCGGCCCGTTTGCTGGGGCAAATTGATGGTTTGGAGCCGGGCGGCGAGTTAAGTTTGAGCTGGCATGGCGAGCAAGGCCAGCAACAGAAAAAACTGGGGAGGGCGGTGGCCAATCCGACCGCGGCTGACCCGGCGGCGGCTGACCCGGCGGCGGCTGATCCATTTGAAACCGCCTTGGCTGCCTTGCAAACGCTGTTGCAAGGCTGGCCCAAGCTGGGCAATTTGGTTGCGGTGGTACACCGCGTGGTACATGGCGGCGAATTATTCCGTGAGGCGGTGCGGGTGGATGCGGCGGTGCTGGAAAAACTGCGCAGCCTGGCACCCTTGGCACCCTTGCACCAACCGCATAATATTGCGGGTATCGATGCCTTTATGCGGTTTTTTCCAGATCTGCCGCAAATAGCCTGTTTTGATACCGCCTTCCATGCCAGTTTGCCGGAAGTGGAATACCATTTTGCCTTGCCGCAGGACATAAGCGAGCAGGGGATACGGCGTTATGGCTTTCATGGTTTGTCGTATCAATCGATTAGCCAAAGTTTGCAAGCCGTGTCCCCGCGCGCCAGGGGGCGGGTGTTGATGGCGCATTTGGGCAATGGGGCCAGTTTGTGCGCCACCGTGGATGGTGCCAGTTGCGCCACCACCATGGGTTTTTCCACCTTGGATGGTTTGATGATGGGAACCCGCTGCGGCGCGCTCGACCCCGGTGTGATCTTGCATTTGCTGGCGCAGGGCTGGAGTGCTGAGCGATTGCAAGACACGCTGTACAAGCGCAGCGGCTTATTGGGCGTTTCCGGTATCACGGCAGACATGCGCCGCCTGCGCCAGAGCGATGCGCCTGAGGCGCAGCTCGCGCTACGCATGTTCGCGGCACGCGTGGTGCGCGAGGCGGGTGCGCTGGTGGCGGGCATGGGCGGCATCGACATTTTGAGCTTTAGCGCTGGCATAGGCGAGCATGATGCCGTGTTGCGGCAAGAGGTGTGCCAGGCCTTGCAGTTTTTGGGGGTGCAACTGGATCAGGCTAAAAACAGCGCGGCAGATGGTAGCCAGGTGCAGGTGCTGCATGCGCAGGGTGGCGCGGTAGAAGTGTGGCTGGTGCCGACTGATGAGGGCCGGGTGGCGGCGCAAGCGGCGTTGGGGTTGTTGGGGAAAATTTAAGTTGATTTTCCTTGACAGCGGCGCATTTGCTTACTAGTGTGTAATGACCTTCTGTTCGAGGTTAAGTGATATTCAGTAAAATTCGATTGAAAAACCAACTCTCTCGCCGAGCCAAGCTGTTTTAATCTTATCAGACATGGAAAAACAGCTATTGGTTTGGTTATGATAATCCACAGATTCAACTTTATGTGATTGGAGTGTGTCATGCGTGCAAATTTTCGGGCTACCTGGGCGGCTATTCCCATTGTATTGATCCTTACTTCCTGCGGTGGCGGTGGCGGCAGCACCCCTGCTGTCAGTGGTGGCGGTGGTGGAACGGCAACAACGATTAGTGGTTCTGTCGTCAAAGGTAATGTCTCGGGTGCGACGGTGACTTTTAAAAATGCCACAACGGGTGCGGTGTTAGCTACGGCAACCACCGATGCCAACGGCAACTACACCATCAACGCCACCTTTAGTGGTGATGTGGTGATCGAAGCCAGTGGCGGCACCTATACCGATGAAGCCACCAATCGCAGCACCACCTTGAGTACGCCCTTGAAAGCGGTATTGACCGTGACGGGCACTCAGGTGACGGGGATTGTCACGCCATTAACCAGCATGGCCTACACCTATGCCTTCAGCAATGCAGGCACCGCCGTAACGGCAGCCAACTACAATGCCATGGCGACCAATATTGCCAATCAATTCAAACTGAGCGGGGTCAACCTGACAACCGCCATGCCTGCTGTGACGGGTACCATGAACGACTATGGTAAGGTATTGGCGAGTATGTCCAAATATCTGCAAATCAATAATGCGACTTTGCAAAGTGTCATCAATACACCTTATACGGCGCAGCAATTAACTCAGTTCACGCGGGACTTTAATACGGCGTATGCGCAGGCTTTTCCGGGCGGCGCGATCACCTTCAGTTTTGATGGTACGGCCTTTAATATTGGTGGTACGGGTGGTGGTGGTGGCACGGGTACTTGCGGGGTGGCGGTGACGGGTTCGGTTAGTGCTGGGGGCACCACGGTGCCGGTGAATTTGAACTATTGCGTGACCGGGATTGCGGCGGGTTCGTGCACATCGGGCAATAGTTCGCTATCGCAAACACTGGGTGCGCAAGGTGGGCTGGCGGGGGCGGTGAATTTGGCGTATTCCTTCTCGGCGAGCTGTGCGGCGGGGGCGATTAATATCAATTTGCAGTAATGGTGGCTGGGGCGGCTCGGGTTGAAAGGCACGGGCCGCTTGTGTTATCAGCGCCAAAAGGCCCATGTGCGAGCCATTCTCAAAAATTTTGGTCAATTTAGCGTTGCCAACGAGGAGGAGTTGCCGCAAAGTGTGCTTGATCGCTTAGAGAAAAACGCACAAATGCTTACAAAGCACAATCCTGCACGCAAAGAAATAAGCGCCAATTTGGGTGAGCAAAAAAAGACTGCATCGGCGTAATATTGATCACTCAGTAATCGTCACCACCCGCACCCGCCGATTCTCCGGTGCAGCCGGATTACCCGGACTTAACTGCTCCGTATCGCCCTTACCCAAAGCAATCAAACGCGCCCCATCGATTTGATGTTGGCTAATCAAATATTGCCGCACCATCTGGGCGCGCTCTTCCGACAGCTTGAGATTATGCCCGGCATCACCCCGCGAATCGGCATGGCCTTCAATGTTGAATTTGAAACTGGCCAGCTTTTCCGAAGCCAGCGCGGCACCCAAATTGCCCAGAATGAGTTTGGATTCCGGGGTTAATCGCGCGGAATCGGTTTCAAAGGTGATCATTAACGACGCACTGGCGCTGGCTTTGGCAGTTTTGGCCGGGCCTTTGCTGGGGCTGGCGTGGGGTTTGGCCAGTTTGAAGCTGCGGGTGCGAAAGCTGGCGTGTTCAGCACCAGCAGCCTCGACAGCACCCGCTTCGGCCGAGGCTTCACCCGACGCGGCGGTTGCGGCAGCACTGGCAGCGGCGGGTTCTTC
>JBKJLF010000226.1:0-16240 GCA_046597185.1 Burkholderiaceae bacterium
GTTGAACATAGTCGGGCGGCGAAATCTTGAAACAGTGTGGTTAGAATGGACATGGCAGGCAGTGGAATAAAAAATTCACACTTGCGAGCGCATTTTTTATTTTCGCATCAATTAAAATATAATAAATATTTAAAATAATTCATTTAAATACACACTTTCGCCTCAATTTGGGTGGATTGCCTGATTGGCGTTGTGCGATCAGCCCGGAATACGGTAATGCCTGCGATTGCTTTATAATGCTGGATTTACTGCAAGTTGGATCGATTGGAAGACGTTCCAATCGTTAAAGGAATGGGCGTGTGATGAATAAAGTTTTAACGGTCGTGGTGCCGGTTTTTAATGAACAAGCGTGTATCGAGGCCTTGTTTGCGCGTTTGGCTAAAGTGCGCCAGGATATGGCTGATCAAGTGCAGGTCGAATATCTATTTGTCGATGACGGTTCGCGCGACCATTCCCTGGCGATGCTCTCCTCTTTGGCGGCGCAACATCCGTTTGTTAAAGTCATCGGCTTTTCACGCAATTTCGGCCATCAAATCGCGGTCACGGCAGGCATTGATTTCGCCCAAGGCGATTGGGTGGCCTTGATTGATGCCGATTTGCAAGACCCACCCGAATTACTCGCTCCCATGTTTGCGCAGACTCAACAAGGGTTTGATGTGGTGTACGGCCAACGCCGTAGCCGCAAAGGGGAAAGCGCCTTTAAAAAATTCAGCGCCGCTGCCTTTTACCGGGTCTTGAGTCGTTTATGCGATGTCGATATTCCCAAAGACACGGGGGATTTTCGCATCATGTCGCGCCGGGTGGTGGATGTGTTAAAAACCATGCGCGAGCGGCATCGCTTCATTCGCGGCATGGTGCCGTGGATCGGTTTTAAAAGCACGGCTTTTCTTTATGATCGTGATCAGCGCTTTGCGGGTGAAACCAAATACCCGTTGATGAAAATGCTGAAATTCGCCGCCAATGCCATTTTTTCCTTTTCTGCCAAGCCCTTGGCTTTGGCCACCCAATTTGGTTTGCTGGCCGTCACGCTGGGTGTTTTCGGGGCCTTGTTTTTGCTGTGGGCCAAACTGTTTGCCAATTATCCGATTCCGGGCGTGGTCACCATCGTTACCGCCATTACCTTTTTTGGCGGGGTGCAAACCTTGTTGATCGGGATTCAAGGTGAATATGTGGCGCGTATGTTTGAAGAGAGTAAAGGGCGACCCTTGTATATCGTGGCGGATAAATTGAACCTGCCTGATCAAATCACCACACCAAGCGCCACCGATCCATGTTAAAGCGCTTATTGAATCGTCTGAACCGTCAATTTATCCTCTACTGTCTGTGTGGCGGTACCGGCGTGATGACCGATATGTTGGTCTATTATTTTGCCTCGCACGCGGGCATGGGCGTGCAAGCGGCCAATGCCATGGGGTATATGGCGGGCACCCTGATCAGCTTTGTGCTCAATCGCGTCATTACCTTTGGTGTGCGCGATTCTGCGGCTAAGCGGCTGGCCCTGTTTTTTATGGTGGCCGGCCTGGGTTATCTGGCATCATCCACCTTGTTATGGCTGCTGGTGAATGGCGTGGCGATGGATAAATTTCTGGCCAAGGCACTCACCTTGCCCTTGGTGGTGGCCTTGCAATTTGGTTTGAATCGCAAAATTACCTTTCGCACCAATGTGGGCTGAATCAATCAATTAATCAAAAAAATAAATTCCAAGTTAAAGAAAATATGAAGAAAATATATGATGTCGTCATCGTTGGCGCAGGGTTTGCCGGCCTTACCGCTGGCCTGGTGTTGGCGCGTGCCGGTAAAAGTGTGTGTTTGCTCGATTCCGATGCGCAACCCGGCGGTTTGGCTGGTTCGTTTGAATTTCGCGATGGCGTGACCATTGAAAAGTTTTACCACCACTGGTTTAATAACGACGACCACGTGCCGGGTTTGGTCAAAGAATTGGGGATGGAAGGCGATATTTTGACCATGCCCTCCAAAACCGGCATGTACTTCAATGGCCGCCATTGGCGCTTATCCACCCCGCTCGATTTACTACGCTTCAAACCACTGAGTTTTTGGGACCGCATCCGGCTCGGCCTGTTGGTGCTTAAAGTGCGCCGCGTCACCGATTGGCGCAGTATTGAACATTTGACCATTCGCGAATGGTTGGAACCCTTGTGCGGGAAAAACGTGTATCGGGTGGTGTGGCAACCCCTGATCGAAAACAAGTTTTCCGTGGTGGCAGATCAAATCAATGCGGTCTGGATGTGGAAAAAGCTGGTCTTGCGCGGCAGCACGCGCGACGCCAAAGGGGGCGAACAACTGGCTTACTTCAAAGGTGGTTTTGCCCGTTTGGCGCAAGCCATGGCCAATGAAATTACCCGTTTGGGTGGCGAAATTCATTACCATGGTGCGGTCACCGGGGTGGAAACCGAAGGCCAGCGCATTCGCGCCGTTTCTACCGATCAACACAGCGTCGCGGGCCAGCAATTCCTGTTCACGCCAGCCTTCCCGATTATTGGCGAGATCTTCAAGCAGCACGTGAGCCAGACCTGGCAAGAAAAATGGCAGCGCGTTAAATATCTGGGTAATGTCTGCCTGGTGCTGGAACTGGACCGCAGCCTGTCCGATACCTATTGGATTAATGTCAATGACCCCGGCTTTCCCTTTGTCGGCGTGATCGAGCATACCAATTTCGATAGCCCGGCCAATTACCAGGGCAAGCACATCGTATTTTTGTCGCGCTATCTGGCCAAAGAAGACCCGCTGTGGCGTTATGGCGATGCCGAATATCTGGATTTTGCGCTCGGCCATTTACAGCGCATGTTCCCGGAAATGCAGCGCAGTTGGATTAACGATTACCGCATCTGGCGTGCTGACTATGCCCAGCCGATTACCGAGCGTGGCTATTCGAGCTATGTGCCGGGGCGCGAAACCCCGTTCGCCAATGGCTGGATTGGCACTATGGCGCAAATTTATCCCGAAGATCGCGGCACCAATTATGCGATTCGCGAAGGGCGGGTGATGGCACAACATTTGCTTGAACAACTATAAAAATCGACTGTATTGAACGGTTATCCATTTTATCCGGAGCGCAGGAATCATTGGTATGAAAAAATTATATTGGCTATTGGCTGTATTGGTGGTATTGGCCTGGTTTATGGACAAGTTATGGACTAACTCGGTCGATTTCGCGCATCATTACGCCTTGGTGGCGCGGTTGGCAGAACATTTTACCTTACCTAAAATAGAAGATAACAGTCTGGGTGAAATGAATATTTACCCGCATGGTTCGCATTTTGTGGCTGCCATGTTGGGTATGCTGACCGGGTCGAATTTGCTGGGCATGCATTTGCTGAGTTTATTGGCACTGGCGGCAATTTGGGGCGGCTTGATTTACCTGATCCTGCGCTTGCCCAATCCTACCCGTTGGTGGGCGCTACTCAGTTTGCTGGGTTTGGTCAAGTTGAATAAATGGCTGGATATTTTGCAATTGCATGGCATTGAATTGGTCGGCAATTTCTTTTTTGCGCAAATTGTGGCACAAGCCGGATTAATTTTAATCATCATTGCGGCTTATTGGTGTGAAAGTAGCGCGGCAACTACCTGGCGGCGCAATGTATTGATCATCGTTATGGCCTGGATTTTGGCCTTTGTTCATTTATTACCCGTCGTGGAATTATTGGGCTTGTTTGGTTTTTTATTGCTGCAAGACTTTTTGGCACAGCGCAGTTTGCCCAAGGCAGTCAGTTCGCTTTCTGTGTTGCTGTTGGCAATCTGGGTTGTGGTGCGTCATCCAAGTTATGCTGCCATGTTGGAACTTAGCAAAAATGACGGCGGGTTTATCTCGACCTCGGCACACAGCATGGAAATGATCGGTGTGTATGCCTTGCTGGTTTTGCTGCTGGCTGTACCGCTGTGGTGGCGTTGGCAACAAATGAATGAGGAACAGCGCAAGCAGTGGCTGATTTGGAAATACCTGGTGTTTTATAGTATGGCAGTTGCCATTATCGCTTTGATGCAGTGGGTTGCGCTGAAATTCGGCCATGGTTCGCCTTATGCGGTCAGGAAATATATGTTTTCGCTGGATACGGCCCTGTTATTGGAAATTTGCCTGGCCGTGGCCTGGTATTGCACCCGGTTTAGCCCGAGCAAAATCGGTTCTCCTGTACATGGTGTGGCGGCACTGGGCATGGTTTTCGCGGTGATCACGATCTTGCCCGTTTCGAGCGATCTCGATACCTCGGATTTGGTGAATCTGGAGCGCGACTTGCGCACCCTGGAGCGTACCGTTATTCTTGCGCAAGAAGGTAAAAACACGTATGTGATGGATTTGTTGCGTCCCGATGGTACGCCCTATCCGTCTATCATATCCTATATGTTTTCGATCGGTGTGTTTAAAGCGCCGCGGTCAAACATGGCCAATGATATTTTTGTGGGTAAGAAAATCACCCGGATGGGTTCGGCGGGCAGTGTGATTAGCTCCAATAATTCACGTGTTGATGTGTACCAAAAATGTCATGGTCGGCAAACCCGCTATGGCTTGGTGGTGATTGATGCCCAGTGTTGGGGGCTGGAGTCGGGCACCTACAGCGTTATTTATGAACTCTCACAAGCGCTTTCAGATTGGCCCTGCAAGCTGGCCGGGTTCGGCAACCCCGAAGCATTCGGGCGCTGGAGTATTCGGCAAAATGCCTCGATTGTTTGCAACGTGCCCAAGCTCGATGCCGGGTTTGCCAAGAAATTAATCATCAACGCCACCGCATTTTTGCAACGTATCCCACAACAAAGGGTGGAGATTGTCCAAAATGGTGCAACCTCACAGCATTATCAATTTAATCAAAAGCTTGCCAAGCAAATCTTGAATATACCGCTTCAGGTGGATGCCAAGGGGCAAATTCGCATCGATTTCAGCTTCCCTGATGCGCGCACCCCCCTTTCATTAGGATTTGGTAACGATTTACGTGAATTGGGGATCAGCATTGAGTCATTGGAATTCCAATGACGCTCAAGCACCGCATCGGATAAGATATGATATGGCTATGGATCTCTTCGTGCATAATGAGCAGTTGGCGCAGTTGGAAGCGGGGTTGCTCGCGGCCACCGATTCTGCTCGTTTGCCCTTATTGCTGGATCTGGCCACTTACTACTGCCAACGCGATACCAACCATGCCCTGACCTTGGCCGACGAAGCTCAAACTTTAATCGCCGACTGCGCTGCATCGTCACAGCCGGGCGTGCTGCAAGCCTTATCCCGTTTGCAATTGGTACGTGCTGAAGCGGCTTGGCTGACGGTTCAAGCCAATGAGTCAGTAGCGGTTTCGCAACAGGTATTGCATGGATTTCAATCTTGTGGCGATGTGATCGGGCAAATTGATGCGTATTGGCTCATGGGTTGGCTGGCCAATGATTTGGGTGAGTTGGCGCAACGCGACCAATATTGGCAAAGCGCTTACAGTTTGGCGCGCAACCATGATGGGGCGCGGGCTGACATCCTCCAGGCGGCCATGGCTTTAATGGATAGCTTGCGCGATGCCAGCGCTGCCTGCGAGCGTTGGCGTACTTGTTTTCAAACCGAACAAGGTCAGATTCCGGCAACCCTGTGGACCTGGGTGGCCGGGTTTTGGGGTTTGGTGGCATTATTTACCAATGATTTTGAAAAAGCGGGCAGTTATTTTACCCAATCCTATGAAGCCGCACTGGAAACCGGGCAAGTGCGACGCGGCATTATTTCTGCCTTGAATGTGGGCACCACGTTTGCCAAACTCAATGACCATCAAAGCGCACTCGATTGGATGGTGCGCGGCTTAAATCATGCGCGCAGCCGGAATTGGCCGGTCGGGGCCGGTTTTGCGCTGACGCAAACCGCCGATGTATTGCGCAGCCAAAATCAACCCGAATTGGCGCATCAATTTTTACAAGAAGCGCTCAACTACCTGAGCTTGATTCCAGCCTCGCGTCAATATGCGATTACCTTGCAAAATATGGCCAGACTGGAATTGGACAGGCAGCAAAATCAGGCTGCGTTGGATTTGTTTTCCCAATTATTGATCCGAGCCCAAGCCTTGCATCAAATTAATTTGCAAATCGCCGCACATTGTGGTCGGGGGCAAGCCTTGCTGGCCTTAGGGCAAGCTGGGGCGGCGGTCGAGGCGGTGCAACAATCGTTGGCGCTGGCGCAAATGCATCGCGATCATCACAGTCAAATTACCGCGTATCGGGCCTTGGCCAAAATTTATGCCGACGCTGGTGCCGATTCATTGTTCGATTCATTGGCCGATTCATTGGCCGATTCCTTGCCGCATTCCCATTCCAGCTTAGGGTATTTGAATCAAGCCTGGCAATTGGCGGCGCAAATCGACGGTTTTACCATTCCTGATGATTTGCTCGATGAATTGGCCAAGGCCTATGCCGCAACGGGCCAGTTTGAAATGGCTTTTCAATACGCGCGGCGCGCCAATGCGGCGCGCCAAACCTTGCATGGGCAAGATGCGGCGCGCCATGCGCTGGCCATGCAAGTGCGGCAAAATACCGAACGTATCCACGCCGAAGCCGAGCACCATCGGCAATTGGCGGCCTCCGAGGGTGCGCGCGCTGAAATCTTGCAGCAAACCAGCACCAATTTGGCGCAGTTGGGGGCGATAGGTCAGGAAATTACCGCACATCTCAACGACCATGCGGTGTTTGAAGTCTTGCGCCGCCATGTGCATGGCTTACTCGATGCCAGTGCTTTTGCCGTATATTTGCGTACCGACGATGGGCGCTATCTGGAGCGGGTATATAGTTTTGAGCAGGATAAAAACATCCCCTATGCGCGCCTTGAGATTGCCAATTCCGATGCCAATCCGGTGTTGAGCTTGCGCGAGCAGCGCGAGGTGGTGGTGGATTTTACCCAACGCGATGGTCAAACCGTACCCGATACGCATCATAATTTAAGTGCCTTGTACGCGCCCATGATCATCGGCCAGCGTGTGATGGGGGTGATGGGCGTGCAATCGTTGCATGCGCTCGCATATGCAGAGCGCCAGCGCCTGATATTTCGCACCTTGTGTGCCTACAGTGCGATTGCACTGGATAATGCCCGCGCCTACCGCCAGTTGAAAGAAGCCCAGGCACGCCTGGTGGAGCAAGAGAAGTTGGCCGCGCTGGGCAGTTTGGTGGCCGGGGTGGCGCATGAACTCAATACCCCCATCGGCAATAGCTTGATGATGGCCAGTTCCTTGCAGGATAAAACCCGGCGCATCAATCAAAACCTGGTGGAAAAGAAATTGCGCCGCACCGATTTGCAAAAATTTATCAGCGAATCGAGCGAATCGTCCCATCTCATCATGTTGGGTTTAAGCAGTGCGGCCGAACTGGTGAATAGCTTTAAACAAGTCGCGGTAGATCGCACCACCCAGCAACAGCGCCGTTTTAATTTGCAACAGACTTGCCATGAAATTTGCGCTACGCTGGCGGGCAAAATCAAGTTGGGCGAACATCGACTGACTCAATCAATTCCTGCCGATATTGAATTGAACAGCTATCCCGGCCCCTTGGGCCAAGTCATCGCAAATTTGATTAATAATGCGTTATTGCATGCCTTCGACGGTAAAACCGGGGGCCATATCCGGCTGTTGGCGCGCTTGATGCCGAATCAACATGTGCTGCTGGAATTTCATGACGATGGTATGGGCATTCCTGATTCCCATATCAAACGCATTTTTGATCCGTTTTTTACCACCAAATTGGGGCAAGGCGGTAGTGGCCTGGGTTTGAATATCTGCTACAACATTGTGACTTCCTTGTTGGGGGGGCATATTTCAGTACAAAGTAAGCCTGGAGAGGGAAGTCGTTTTTTTATCGATTTGCCTTTGCTTGCACCAGTCAATTAACAAGGCCCACCATGATGCGCTTGGAAAAATAATCAATATGGAACTGTTTTTGCACGAGGATGAGTTAATGCAGTTGCAAGCCAATTTGCCGCAATCGAGCGGTGAATTGCGCTTGGCCGCGCTGTTGAAAATTGCCTGGTATCAACGTCAACGTCATCCTCAAATCGCCTTGGGCCTGGTGGCGCAAGGGCGTACCGAATTAAGTGAGATGGAAGGGGTTGATGACCGACATTATTGGGCGCGTTGGGACTTGATTGAGGCCGAAATAAAGTGGTTGCAAGCCAAATTTGATTTGGCCAAAATGCAAGCCAATGAAGCCCTGCATAATTATCAGCACCTGGAAGATGCCGATGGCTGCTTCGACAGCCATTGGATTTTGGCGCGCATTGCTGCAGATCAAGGTCACGCCAATCAGGCGGCAATCCATTTGCAGGCGGCAGAGCAGTTTGCCCGCGATGGCAGCCAGCGCAAATTGGCGGTGCAAGTGGCGCAAGCACTGACTTTTGCCTTTCGCGATGTACGTGCTTCATTGATGACCTGGAAAACCCGGTTTGAGCATGCCATGCTGCAAGCCCCGGTTTGGCTGCGCGCCATGATCCACGCTTATTTCGGTGCTTGTGCCGCACAGCAAAGCGATTTTGGCCGATGCGCGGAACAACTTTTACAAGCCCACGAATTGGCGATGGCGAGCGGACAGGTACGCGCCGGCATTCGTGATGCGGTCAATACGGGTGACGCCTTTAGTAACTTGAATGATTACCAAAGCGCACTGGAATGGATGCAGCGCGGCCTCGATTTGGCGCGCGCCACCGGATGGCCGCAAAGTATTGCCGTCAGCTTGAGTCAAACCTCGAATGTATTGCGCCACCTTGGCCGATTCGATGCGGCGCAAGAATTGATCACGGAATCTTTACAGATTTTGGTGCCATTCGGGATTTCGCGCAGTTATGCCATTGCGCTCGAATATCAAGCTGATTTGGCCTTGGCACAACATGATTACGCACGCGCCCTGACATGTTTCCAGGAGCTGGAACAGCACGCCATCACCTTGCAACAACTCGATTTTCAGACCAGCGCATGGCGCGGCCAGGCCGATGCCTTGTCGCATCTTGGGCGTGGTGCAAAGGCACTGGTGCCTGCCAATGCGGGCCTGGCTTTGGCGACAGGCAGGCAAGATGCGTATGCGCAAATCAGAATTTTGCAAGTGCTGGCACAAATTCATTTACAGCACCAATTGCCCGCGATGGATGCCAGCCCGGATCATCCATCCCTGCATTATTTACAGCAAGCGCTGTTGCTGGCCGCCAGTATTCATGGCTATACGGTGGATGGCGATTTACTCGACGCGGTGGCCGATGTGTATGCCTTGGCCAATGATTATGAGCGCGCTTTTGCGTTTACCGAAAAGGCCAGTCTGGCGCGCGCCTCCACCCATAGCCATGAAGCGACCAACCGTGCGGTGGCGATGCAGGTGCTGCATCAAACCGAACGCGCCAAGGCGCAAAGCGAATACCATCGGCAACTCGCGCTGGCCGACGCCCGGCGCGCCAAAGTACTGGCGCAAACCAATGCCGTGCTGGCGCGCCTGGGGGCCGTGGGGCAAGAAATTACCGCGCATTTGCAGCAGGATGTGGTGTTTGAAGCCTTGAGTCGCCACACCCATGCCTTACTCGAAGTGAGTTCCTTCGCCATCTATTTGCGCGACAAAAATGATCAGACCCTGGTGCTGTCATATGGTATCGAGCAAGGCCGACAACTGCCGCAATGTTATATTGAGCGTGATGATCCGCATTCCAGCGCAGCCCAATGTTGGCGTGCATGCAGTGAGGTACTGGTGAATATTGATGCGATGGCGTCCGATCCTGCGGTCATTCCCGGTACCTTGACCAGCCTGACCCGTTTATTTTCGCCTCTAATGATCGGGGATAATTTACTTGGTGTGATGACGGTGCAATCTGCTAGCCAAGATGCCTATGGCACCACCGAGCGCTTTATTTTCCGCACCTTGTGCGCGTATGGGGCGATTGCACTCGATAATGCGAATGCCTATCAACAATTGGAATTGGCACAAGCCCAAATTGTGGAACAACAGAAGCTGGCTGCGCTGGGCAGTTTGGTGGCCGGGGTGGCGCAAGAGCTCAATACACCGATTGGCAATGGTCTGATGATGTCCAGTGCCTTGCATGAAAAAGCCGATGCGGTCGAGCGCAGTATGCAACAGCGCGGCTTGCAATTTGCCGAATTGACGCAATTTTTGGAAGATGCCGAGCATGCTGCCGACGTGATTATCCGCGGCTTGACGCATGCCGCCGATTTGGTCAGCAGTTTTAAACAAGTGGCGGTTGATCGTATTACCGCCCACCAACGCCCTTTTGATTTATTGCATACTTGCAATGAGGTGGTGGTGACCATAATGAATCAAATCAAACTGGCCGGGCATCGCTTGGAAATTGCGGTGCCACCCGATATCATGCTCGACAGTTATCCCGGCCCCTTGGGGCAAGTGATCGCCAATTTCATCAGCAATAGCCTGACCCATGGCTTTCCCCCAGGGCATTCTGGCACAATGCGCTTATGCGCCAGACTGGTACAGCCCGAGCGCGTGCTGATTACCTTCAGTGACGATGGGGTGGGTATGGATGAAGAGAATGTGAAGCGGATTTTTACCCCATCTTTTACCAGTAGTTTGAGCGGAAATGGTTTGGGCTTGTCGATCAGTTATAATATCGTCAGCGCTTTATTGCAGGGGCAAATCAGTGTTCGCAGCAGTGTGGGGGCGGGCAGTATGTTTGAATTGGATTTGCCTTTGATTGTCGTGAATAAGCGTGAATCAGGGTGAATAAGTGTTGCCCATAAGCGTCGCTTGACCTCATCAACGATGCTATTATCAACCGTAGTAGTCAGACCCAAATTGGCTGGGAGCCTAAACGCGATGGAGATGTTGGTACTGAATCAGGATGTTGCAAACCTGGAAAACCGTTTGCTCACCCGAACCGGGGCGGAGCGACTCATTTCCATGGTTGAGTTGGCGTGGCATTTACGCCAACGCGACAGCCATCGCGCACGCCTGTTGCTTGAGCAGGCGCAGGCCAACCTGGCCGAGACTGGTTTGACCGGCTGGTCGGCGGCGCAAAGGCAACAACTGCAATCCCGGCACGATTTGACCCAGGCCGAACTGGCCTGGCTACATTCCGATTTAAAATTGGCAAAAAAATGGGCCATGCAAGGCTTGAGTCTGGCACAAGCCAATCAAGATAGCGATGCCATGCTCGATGCCTGGTATATTTTGGGTTCCATTGCCACCGATGCCGGGGGGCAAGCCGATGTCGATCAATCCTGGGGCGCGGCGCAAGCATTTTGTGCTGACCCGGCTACGTCATCGTTTGACCCGCTGCGTCTGGCACTGGTGCAATGGGCGCAAGCTGCCTGGAACTTGTTAGGTAATCGGCAAAACCGCATGCCCGATTGGGAGGCGCGCGTGAGTCAGGCGCTGGCGTCCCCGGTGTTAGCGGCGGCGGCCTGGGATTATCGCTCCATGATCGCCAGTATTGAGCATGATTATGGCGCGTCGATCACCCATAGCATTGAGGCCTGGAAGGCGGCGCTGGCGAGTGGACAAATTCGGCGCGCGATTAGCAATGCCACCAATGTGGGCGATGATTTCGCCAACTTGAATGATCATCAAAGTGCGCTGGAATGGATGCAGCGCGGGCTAACCATGGCACGCGAGTGTGGCTGGCCGGTATCGGTGGGATTGGGTTTGGCGCAAACGGCGAATATTTTGCGTGGCTTGCAACGTCATGATGAAGCCGTGCAATTGTTGCAAGAGGCGTTGCAAGTGATGGCTGCGCTACCCAAATCACGCAATTATGCCGTCACCTTACTGTATATGGGTGAACTGGCTTTGGAGCGCAATGAATATCAGGAGGTGTTGGATATCGGGCTGCGCCTGGAACAGCATGGCCAGCACCTGGGGCAGGCGGATTTCTATTTTCATGCGTTCAGTTTGCAAATGCAAGCCTTGATGCACCTGGGGCGCGCGCGCGACGCTTTGCAAGTGGCTTTTACCGCGCTTGGCATCGCGCAAAAGCAGCAAGAAACCTTATCGCAAATTGTGGCGCTGAGAAATTTGGCCGAACTGTACCGCCAATTTCGCGACCTGCATTTTTCCACAAGCGACGATGCCAATCCTGACCCGGTTATCCATTACCTGTCGCAAGCGTATCAGGTTGCGCGCACCATTTCCGGCTATACCATCCCGGCTGATTTACTCGACGCCCTGGCCCAAGCCTGGGCGACCCGGGGCGATACGCGCCAAGCCTTCACCTTCGCGCGCCTGGCCAACCAATCGCGTGAAAGCGCCTATCGGCTCGATGCCAATAATCGTTCGCTTGCCATGCAAGTGCGGCATCAAACCGAGCGCGCCCGTAGTGATAGCGAATACCACCGGGAATTAGCCCAGGCCGAAGCCAAACGTGCGCAAGTATTGCAGCAAACCAGCGCAACCCTGGCCCATTTGGGTGCGGTTGGGCAAGAAATTACGGCGCAACTGGACATTGAAACGGTTTTCCTGACACTGTATCGCCACGTCAATAACTTGCTCGATGCCTGTGGTTTTTCGATTTACCTGACACGTAGCGATGGCTTGCATTTATATCGCGCTTTCGGTTTGGAAAATGGCAAGCCATTACCGCAATCGCTGATTGCAATCAATGACCCGAACAAATATTCGGCCCTTTGCGCGCGTGAGCAAAGAGAAATATTGCTGGACGCTTCTGAACTTGCACCGGGTTGGATTCCCGGCACCTTACAGAACCACTCTGCCTTGTTTGCGCCGCTTGCCTTACGCGAGAAGGTGCTGGGTGTGATGGCGATTCAGTCGAGGAAGCCCCAAGCCTATGACGAGCGCGCCTGCTTGATCTTTCGCTCTCTGTGTGCCTATGGTGCAATTGCGCTGGACAATGCCTCGGCCTACCAGCGCTTGCAAGACGCGCAAAGCAAATTGGTGGTGAAAGAAAAGTTGGCGGCGCTGGGGGCACTGGTTGCGGGCGTGGCGCATGAATTAAATACCCCGCTGGGCAATAGCTTGATGATGGCCAGTGCGCTCGAAGAAAAAACCCGTCAGTTTGAAAGGCAAGTGAAAACCCAGAGATTGCGTCTGGAAGGCTTAAAAAACTTTTTACTCGACACGCGTGAAGCGGCGGTCTTGATCATGCGCGGTTTAAGCAATGCCACGGAATTGGTGAATAGCTTCAAACAAGTCGCGGTGGACCGTACCAGTGCGCAAAGGCGGATTTTCGATTTGCATCAAACCTGCCATGAAATCATTGCCACCATGATGAGTCAGGTGCGCCATGCCGGCTATGGTTTGGAGTTGGATATGCCCAAAGGCATCCAAATGCACAGTTATCCCGGCCCCTTGGGGCAGGTAATCGCCAACTTCATCAACAACGCACTGCTGCACGCGTTTGACGGTTGCGCCACCGGTTGCATGAATTTATCAGCCAGCCTGGTGCAACCGGGGCGGGTGCAGATTGTGTTTGAAGATGACGGGGTGGGCATTCCGGAGGCGCATATCTCCCATATCTTTGATCCTTTTTTCACCACCAAAATGGGGCAGGGCGGCAGCGGCCTGGGTTTGAGTATTTCCTACAACATCATCACCTCGATTTTAAGCGGCAAAATCACGGTGCAAAGCTGGCCCAGAGTCGGCACCCGCTTTGTGCTGGATTTACCGCTGGAAGTGGCGGATGAGCATGAACCGGGGGAGCATTAAAAAAACCTCCCGCACGTTGCCATGCGGGAGGTTTTCAGGGTAAAGCAGAATGACTTATCGGTATTGCCTGGCGAATTACTGCACCGTAGCAACCAACGATGCGCCGCTCACTGCGGAGTAGCCATACACCATCACATAATACGTACCTGCTGCCGGGCTGGTATAGGTAATGGTTTCAGCATTGGTGGTGCCAGTCGATGATTTTGTGTACGATGTGGTGGTTGGTGCAGTGGTTACACGTGCATACAAATCACCGTCACCTGTGCCGCCCGACAGTTTGAATACCAGGCTGGTTTTGCCAGTTGGCACCACGATCGAGAACATGCGGCTGGCTTTGCTGGCCAGAGTAATGCTGCCAACTGCTACGCCGCTGGTCAATACGGTGGTTGCTGGCGGTGGTACGGTGGCGCAGCTCACGCCCACTGCAGTAAATGCTGCCGTCACGCTGGCCTTGGTGTAGCCCAGATCAACAGCCGCTTTTTCCACGCCGCAAGCGCCATCGTTAAAGGTGCTGTTGGCAGTCCAGTACACGTCATTGGCGTGAGCCATGACCTGGAATGCCATCTTGGTGTTCCAGCCCGTGGTCTTGGCCAGGGTACAAAATGCCAGGTTGTAAACACCGCTGGAGTAATGCGGGTCCAGCGAGCTGGTCATCTGGGAGGCATTGTTAATCGAGCGGCCATCTTGCGATGGATTGCACATGTAACGCAATGCGCCAGTCGCCTTGAAAATTTCAGCGCCAACCAGGAAGTCATTGGTGCCACGGGAAAAGTATTCGGCTGCTTCACCGGACATATCCGAAAACGCCTCATTCATGCCGCCGGACATGTTGCTATACACCAGACCGGAATTTTGCTCGGTAAAGCCATGGCTCACTTCATGTGCGGCCACGTCCAGCGAAACCAATGGATAGAACGTGGTTGCGCCATCGCCAAAGGTCATTTGGGTGCCATCCCAGAATGCATTTTCGTAGGCATTGTTGTAATGCACGCGCATTTTCAGTTTTTGGCTGATTGGGCGGATACCCAGATAGCTTTGGTACATGTTGAAGGTGACATTGCCAAAGGCGTGCGCATCATTCATTGGTGCATAGGCACCGTTGATGGCTTTCACGGTGTTGCGTGGGCAAGCAAATGTGTGGGTCGCAGTGGCTGTGCTGCCGCCGTTCATGTTGACCGTGTAGACATTGGGGCTGTCCAGTGCGCAAGTGGTGCCACTTTGGGTCACGCTCAATGGGCCGTATTTGCCGCCGACCTGATATTCATATTGGCCGGTTTTGGTATTGCCGCCAGGGCCGGTGCCGTCAACGTGGGTAATACCTTCCCATTTGTCCAGGACTGCGCCAGTGCTGGCATCAATCATGTAGAAAGGACGGCTGACTTTACCTTTGTGACTGACGAAGGATACCAGGTAAAATTGTTGGGCCACACCGTTGGCACCTTGTTTCACATACAACTTGACTTGATCATTTTCGCTAACTTGCACGCCAGCCAGGTTTTTTGCCTGAGCCAATGCCGCTGCTTCAGTGATCACCGTTGCTGCTTTTAAGCTTGGCATATCTTTAGTAAGGCCAGTAATCATCGCGCCCGACATTTTATGGGCAGCACCTGCCTTTTCCTGATTGCCAACAATGGCTTGGCCCCAGACTGGCACACCTTGCTGGAATTGCTGATAACGGGTGATGACCCGGCCGTTGGCCAGTGTGCGAACTTTTGCGACTTTTAATTCGTCGGTAGACAACCCGGAGATGCTGTGTGGTGTGGCTGCCACCAAGCCATTGCCTTTATCGGCGTGGCCATCCAGTAGGACGCGTTCAGCAGCCATGGCGCTGCAAGCGCTGGCGACTAATACAGCTAACAAAGCGGGACGTGCTACAAAGCGAAAAGTATTATTCATGTTAATTGTCTCTCTATCGATTTTATATAGGAAGGGGTTGTTCCCCAATTTTTTATGGCGCTGCTACTGCTACTGCTACTGCTACTTCAGGATTGATAAATGGAAAAGTCTCTGCCCAAATACCAATTTCTACATGTGGTTTTATTCTACTTTTGATTTTGAATTATACTAAACTATTTTCGTATCAGGCGCAAGTAAGATCGCGAAATCTTGCTTTGTTGCGATAAGTAAGAATTTTCATTTGGAAAGACTACCTATCCGCTGACGTGACCTTGGGCTTGGGCGCACTGTGAATTTAGTGGGTCTAGTGTTGATGATTTCGATTCATCTGTAAAGCAGTTTTTTTCCATTCCAAATAGCAATTTTCAATTGATGGAGGGGGATTTTTAACAAAACTAATCTACCTTGATAAAAATCCAGAAAAATTCCTTCAATATGTTATATTTTTAACGTATTATACCTATTTAAGTAAACAGTATAGTGATATTTTCATGCCTAATGAAATTTAAAAATACATACACCAGGCAAGGATGAATTTTTTGAAGGAGACGTGGGATTGGTCGCATAGTAATTTAATGATATTATAAAAACAGGTCGCAATGATGTATTTTGCAATGCATACTTTTTGCTAGTTGATTCAGGTAAAGTGTGTTGGTAGTTACAGGTCGAACCAAAATCCTTTTTTGCCCAAGGGCGTTTCGGGCAGCAGCAGCGG
>JBKJLF010000439.1:0-2706 GCA_046597185.1 Burkholderiaceae bacterium
CCCGATTCAGCGGGCGGGTAGTGAGAGTTTGAGGGAGCGGTAGATGACGAACAACACCACATTACGAGAAAATACTATGAATTTGATAGCTGCTTGCGCAATGGATATGCGGGCTAGATGTCGATTTGACATCAAAAATCACTACTGTCCGGTAAATTTTGATCAAGAGCGAGTGAAAGCTAAGCTGGGCAAGGGTTTCAAGAGGTTTTTCGATTCCGACGATTTGAAATCCGATTTTTGCCCGTAGGCCTATCGTGACCTCTTTTTTCGAGGTTTACGCCATGAACACAGGTCGCACGGTATTCGCACAATTGCTGGCCGTCGTACCGTTTAGCCACTTTGAACATCTCGTTGACAGATACCAAGCTAACCGTTGGACACGGGACTTCACCGCATGGAGCCACTTCATTTGTATGGCCTACGCGCAGTTCACCCGCAGAGAGGGATTGCGCGACCTGATCGTGTGCCTGAACTCGCAAAGTACCAAGCTCTACCACTGTGGACTGCGCCAGCGTGTATCGCGCTCTACGCTGGCCGATGCCAACGAAAGACGTGACTCGCATCTGTTTGAAGCACTGGGGCAACGCCTGATAGAAATCGCGCTGGATTTGTACAAAGACCATGACATTGGCCTGGGTCTCAAAGAGCCGCTCTATGCCATGGACTCCACCACCATCGACCTGTGCTTGAAGTTGTTTCCCTGGGCGGACTTTCGATCCACCAAAGCGGGCATTAAAGCCCATACGGTGATCGACCTGCGCGGCGCCATTCCAGTGATGCTATCGATCACCACAGGCAAGGTCAGTGATGTAGGGCAATTGGATGCTTTGAGGCTGCCCAAGGGCTCCATCGTGGTGATGGACCGTGGCTACGTGGACTTTGCAAGGCTGTACCGCCTGGTGCAACGGGAGTGCAGTTTTGTAGTGCGGGCCAAAGGCAATTTGAGCTTCAATTGCAGCGAAGCGCATGCGACGGATATACAGACTGGCGTGTACTCGGATCAAACCATTGTGCTCACGGGTGAGCGCTCCAAGAAGGGCTACCCACAGCCATTGCGCAGGGTGCGTTTTTATGACGCGGTGAGTTGTTTGGAACTCGTCTTCCTCACCAACCGGTTCGATCTATCCGCCTTGACCATCGCAGCCATCTACAAGCAGCGCTGGCAGATTGAACTGTTCTTCAAATGGCTAAAACAAAACTTGAACATCAAGCACTTCTTTGGCAACTCGCTGAACGCAGTGCGCTCGCAAATCTGGATTGCCGTGTGCACCTATTTGATAGCCTTGGTTGCACACCACCGGCTATATACCGAGCTGTCGCTACGCAATTTCCTGCATCTCGTAGAGGTCAATATGTTCGAGAAGATCACCTTGGCGCAGATGGTGGATAACGCGCTCAGGGACGAGGCTTTTGAAGAGCTCAAATCGCAGGTTGAACTGTTCTGAAAACTGGTCAAAATTTACCGGACAGTAGTGATAAAATTTCTCTCAACATCATTCAATCCTTGCGGCGATCGATTTTTGATGAAAAGCCTAATAGGCACTCTATCCGTTCGCCACCGCACCGACAAAAGGGTGGTCGGACAAGAAACTCAACAACTACTTCGCTGGCTCGTCAATGCCAATCAAGAAAGTTTATTGTGTCCTATATCACCACTACAAATCCTGCGACTGATGAAACGATAGCCACCTATGAATTGATGGACGCAGACACCGCCTTCAAAAAGCTAGAGGCGTGCCACTTCGCTTTTTTGGATTGGCGAAAGAAAACCCATGCTGAGCGTGCGGTCTACCTCATTGACATCGCCAAGGCGCTTCGAAAAAATGCGGATAAGTTGGCAGCCCTCATGACCCAGGAAACAGGAAAGTTGCTGCACGACGGCAAAAGAGAAGTCGAGCTGTGTGCGCAGGTCTTTGAATACACGGCCAAAAACGGCCCAACGGAGCTCGCCGACGAGAAGCGCACCCACAGCGACGGCAAGAAACAAGGCATCGTCGCCCACATGCCGATCGGTGTAATTTTTAGTATTCAGCCGTGGAATTTCCCGGTCTATCAACCAGTGCGTGTTCTCGCAGCCAACCTGATGGCTGGCAACGCAGTCATACTGAAACACGCCGCTCTCTGCACGGGGAGCGGACTAATGTTGCGAGACATATGCTTGGAAGCGGGCCTGCCAAAAGGCCTTTTCGAGGTCTTAATCATTGATCATGAGACCTCGGACATGCTAATTGCACACAAGCGAGTGCGCGGTGTGACTATGACCGGCAGTGATGGTGCTGGGCGCCACATCGGCCAGCAGGCATCGAAAAATTTAAAGAAGTCGGTCCTTGAGCTTGGATCGAACGACGCCTACCTTGTGCTTCAAGACGCCGATGTCGAGCTCGCGGTGAAAACCTGCGTTGCCGGACGGATCTTCAATAATGGCGAAACCTGCGTATCGGCAAAGCGCTTTGTCGTGACAGAGGCTGTCTATGACGCTTTCGTCAGTGCGTTCGTCGATCAGATGAAGTCAATCAAGATGGGCGATCCAACCGCAAAAGACACCCAGCTGGGCCCTGTTTCAAGCAAGGAACAATTCGAAACACTACAAAAGCAAGTCAAAAAAAGCTTGGATGGTGGGGCGAAGTTGCTGTGCGGTGGCAAGGCGCCAGAGGGCGTTGGCCAATACTTTCCGGCAACCGTTTTGGCCAACTGTCAGCCCGGGAC
>JBKJLF010000584.1:0-2502 GCA_046597185.1 Burkholderiaceae bacterium
TTCAAAGAAGGCAAAGAAGCCGATAATAATCACCACGTCATGCAAGTTGGCAATAATCGCCGCCACCGCAAACTTCCATTCAAAACGCACTGCCAGATAAGCCATCACGCCTACCACCACCATGATCAAGGCATTCACCCCGTCATGCGCCAATTCATCGCCCACTTGCGGCCCGACGAATTCGGCTTTTTGCAAGCTCACTTTATCTTTCTCGGCATTGGCGGGGTCGATGCAAGCGGTTTTTTCTACCATTTCCCCCTTATTTGATAGCCGTTTCACTTGATCCAGCTTACCGCCTTCGGCTGTACACAAACTGGCAAACACTTGTTCGGCCACTTTATTGCTGGCTTTTTGTTTGGAAGCGCGCACTTTGATCGAGACATCCTGGGCTCTACCAAAACTGGTGACCTGGTTATCGGTATAACCCAAACCATCCACCGTTTTGCGTATGCCCTCAATATTGGCGGCACCTGGGTAGGCCACCTCCATCACCGTACCACCGGTAAATTCAATCGATAAATGCAGCCCCTTTTGCCAAAGGAAAAATACGGCAGCAACGAAAGTGAGAGCGGAAACGACGTTGAAAATCAACGCGTGTTTCATGAAGGGAATATCCTTCTTGATGCGGAAAAACTCCATGGCCAGTCCTGTACTAAATAATGTAGCTAATTAAAATAATATGATAGTCGGGGTAATCTGCCATCTTAAGCTCACGCCTTAAGCTTACCCCCTGAGCAGATTGTCTGGCTTCGTGCTTATTCTGCCGGTTTCCAGATTTGACCAATCGCCAGCGAACTGAGCTTTTTCTTACGGCCATACCACAGATTCACCACACCACGCGAAACAAACACGGCCGAGAAAATCGAGGTCGCAATCCCCAGGCAATGCACAATCGCAAAACCGCGAATCGGGCCGGAGCCAAAAATCCACAGCGATAAACCGACGATCAGGGTGGTGACGTTGGAATCGAGAATCGTGGCCCAGGCGCGCTCAAAGCCGATGCTAATGGCCGCCTGCGGCGTGTTGCCGGCGCGCAATTCTTCGCGTATCCGTTCATTGATCAGAACATTGGCGTCAATCGCCATACCCAGTGCCAGCGCAATCGCGGCCATACCCGGCAAGGTGAGCGTGGCCTGCATGCCCGATAATACCCCCACCAATAACAGCACGTTCACGCCCAGTGCCATCACGCTGAAGGCGCCAAACAGCATGTAGTAAACAATCATGAAAACCGCAATCGCGGCAAAACCATACAGCGTGGAATTAAAGCCTTTTTTGATGTTTTCCGCACCCAATTGTGGGCCGATGGTGCGCTCTTCAATAATATCCATTGGCGCTGCCAAGGAACCGGCACGCAGCAACAGGGCCAAATCGTTGGAGTTTTCCGCATTGCCCATGCCGGTAATCTGGAAGTTGGAACTGAGTTCTGAATTGATGGTGGCAACCGTCAGCACTTCGCCCTTGCCTTTTTCAAACAACACAATCGACATCGCCTTGCCCACGCGGGTGCGGGTGGCTTCGCGCATTCTGCGGCCGCCGTCACCATTCAATTCAATACTGACGGCGGGCTGTTGGTTTTGATCAAAGGTGGCCGTGGCAGAAGCAATATAGTCGCCCGTCAAAGGCACATCTTTATACAACACCACGGGCGCGCCCTTGCCGCTTTTAAATAATTCCGAACCAAAGGGAATGGTAGCAGTTAATTCCGAGCCGCGCGCGACCGATTCATCGACCATGCGCATTTCCAGGGTGGCGGTACGGCCAATAATGCTTTTGGCCCGTGCCACGTCTTGCACACCGGGTAATTGCACCACGATACGGTCTGCGCCCTGCTGTTGAATCAAAGGTTCAGCCACCCCTAATTCATTGACGCGTTTGCTCAGGGTGGTGATATTTTGCTTGACGCTGTCGTCAATGGTTTTAGTCAGGGCTTCCGGTTTCAGGGCGATTTTCAAGACAAATTCCGCGCCGTCGGCCACTTCGGTGAAAATAATATCAGGCAATTTGGAGGCCACCAGCTCTTTGGCCTTGGCACGGGTGCCGGGGTCTTTAAAGCGAACCAAAACCAGATCGCCCTCCTGACTCACGCCTTCATGGCGCAGTTTTTCGCCGCCGACTTTTTCATCACGCAAAATACTGCGCACACTGCCGTAAATGCCCTTGACGCGTTTGGCCAGTGCCGCCCTGGTGTCGATTTGCATTAAAAAATGCACGCCGCCGCGCAAATCCAGCCCCAAATACATCGGCCGCGCATTGATAAAACTCAGCCAAGCGGGGGAGGCAGACACCAGATTGAGCGCGACGGTGTAGTTGTCGCCAAGCGCTAAAGCAATTGCATCCTTGCCTTTAAGTTGCAATTCGGTGCTGGCAAAACGCAGCTTCATGCTGTTGCCACTCAGTTCCGCTCCGGTGTATGGAATGCGGGCTTCTGCCAGTGCACGCTCGGCCTGTTTCAACATAATGGTCGGATCGGCCTTCACCGAGGCGCGAACCGGTGAGACC
>JBKJLF010000599.1:0-2734 GCA_046597185.1 Burkholderiaceae bacterium
CATTACTCGACAACGCAAAAATAAGTAATTTGGATGTTTATACTATTCGGGTGGCAGATGAAATACCCTATACAAGGTGTGCCAACTGTCGTGTAACAACGGCTGGCATCAACTCACTAAGCGATTAACAGCACTTATATGAAAATCTCAAAAAATACAGAAAAATGCCTAATTGATTCAGGATGGAATCCAGAACGATCATGCGACATTCATGAGTACATGAAGGCGCTTGAAGAAAATAGCTACTATAGCGGCCCGTATGTTAAAAATTTCTTAAAGGAATTTGGTGGTTTAATCATACGGCACCCTCACTTCAAGTTAAAAGCCTCAGTTGAAGAAGTTCACTTCAACCCAATTGTCGCTATTCCTGGAATTTATAGGGAGAAAGTAGAAGAGTATGAAGAAGCTATGGGGATGAAGTTGGCCTTAATCGGCGAAGCTGAAACGGGCCATATGTTTTTGTTATTGGCCGAAAACGGTGCAGTATTTGGTGGATACGATGGTTCGCTCATACTACTAGGCAAATCAGGTTATGAGGCAATTCAAACGCTTTGCGATGGTAGCAGCGCAGAGACAGTCTGGATTCGTTAAAATTTTGATGACCCGTCCGCACCGCAGGAAGGCTCCTCGTGTGCCCAAAGCCAGCGTGACGTGTTCGAGCGCGGCCCGAACGGCTGGTTGCCGCATGATTACAACGGCATCCACGTCTTAAGGCAAGCGCAGCCGTCGCTGGCGGTGCGGCGCTATCACCTAACGCGCAGCCAAGCGCAGGATGGACGTGGCTACATCGTTGAGCGCAAGTACCAAGCCGAGGCGAGCAGCGTGCTGCTACGCATCCGGCTTGATAACGGATCAGTGCTAGAAGCGCTCAGGGCGCAGCATGGGTCACCCGATGGCTTGGCCGATGGGTTGGCCGATGGGTTGGCCGATGCACTGCCCGTGATTGGGCAAATCGATCAAGTCTTTGCCGACGGCAGCCGCCAGTGTCATGTACGCTACAGCTATGCGCCCGAGCCGGACGACAGCGCCCTGCATCTACCGCCGCGCCTGAATTTAATCAGCCAAAGCAATGCACTAGCACACAGCCGCAGCTACCAATACCACCACCATCTATTGCAGCGCTACACCACCTACACCGGTTTTGCGCATGAACTGGACTGGATCAGCCTAGATGTGGATGGCTGCCAGAAAGCGCGTATTTCTGGCGCAGCGAATTTGACGTTTCGTGGAAGTATGCATGGCTGTGCCATGGGGTTGCTTTTGCGCTTTTCCCTTAGCTGCTGCCCACGGCAGTGCGGGGTCTGGGGCAGCGCCCCATAAGCGCTAACATAAGGAATTAGACTGTGGTATCATTCATCCATTGAAACTATACGAGGGTGGCGTTAATGGACGATTTGGAAGAAGATTGGTTTGAGACGTTTGGCGGCTTAAAGGACGATTGGCAAATCATCGAACGAGTGCTGCCGAACGGCTGGGAAGCGGCGGCAAAGGATACTGGGGCCATGACGCGAAATCGAGGATTTGACGGGCCATCAACATTGTTACGCATTTTGCTAATTCACTTGGCCGATGGTTGTTCCTTGCGCGAAACCGCAGCACGTGCGCGTGCTGGTGGGTTAGCGAATATATCGGATGTTGCACTTCTCAATCGCTTGCGCGGCTGCGGCGAATGGTTTCGGTGGATGAGCGATCAGATGGTTAAAGTGCTGTCTGACACTACGCAAGAGATGTTGCCGGGCAAGCGGATACGCTTGGTCGATGCCAGCATTACCCGAGAGCCAGGAGTGACTGGTTCAATGTGGCGCTTGCATTACATGATCGACCTTTCTACCTTGCGTTGCGAACAGACATTGATTACATCCCCGGATGATGGGGAATCACTGACCCGCTTTGATGTATCCACTGGAGACGTAATCATGGCAGATCGGGGTCTTGCCCATCGACGAGGCATTCGACATGTAGTTGATCAAGGAGGGGATGTGGTAATCCGCATGAATTTGATTGCTATTCCCTTGGAGCCAATTCACCCCGAAACAGCAGCATTTGAACTTTTACCGCGATTGCGCGAGCTTGACATCGGTGGTGCGTGTGATTGGCACGTCCAAATTCGCGATGAGAAGGGAGTCATTCCGGTTCGCGTTTGCGCACTGAAAAAAAGCAAAGAGGCGACCGAGACAGCACAAAAAAAATTGCGACGCAGGGCCAGTAAAAGGGGGCATGCCCTTCAACCGGAAACGCTTGAAGTAGCAGGGTACGTAATTGTCCTGACGACGCTTAATAAGCTTAGTGCAGCCGCAATCCTTGAGTTATACAGACATCGGTGGCAGATTGAACTGGCGTTCAAACGGTTAAAATCGATTTTGCACTTGGGGCATCTCAAGAAAACTGATCCAGAAAGTGCAAAGGCCTGGCTGCAAGGTAAATTGCTTGTGGCGACAATAATCGAAATGCTTATCGCTATTGGCGAGCGTTTTTCCCCTTGGGGCTACTTTTTACGCCCAACCCAAAGAGCGCCGCTGCCGTTGGCGTGAATCCTCAATGATGCGATTCTTCTTGTGTCGCGCCATAAATCCCCCCATTTCTTTGCTCGAAGGACTGCAAACGTGGAACGGAATTGCACGTGCATTGCGTGAGTCGCCGCGAAAGCGGAAATATCAAGCCGACATAATCGCCAAAACCTTATGTTAGCGCTTATGGGGCAGCGCCCCAGGGTGTTGAAGTGGCACTTTTCTGC
>JBKJLF010000688.1:0-3091 GCA_046597185.1 Burkholderiaceae bacterium
GTGGGTTCACCATGTGGACCGGGCCAAAATCGCTGTCCAGGTGCAACAAATGAAATTCGCTGTCATGGCTGTGTACTCGTGCCAGTATCAAACTTTCCGCTTCTTCCTGATGCGCCAGGGGAAGGTCAAGTCGTGTCAACAGGGTTGGCAAGGGGCCTTGCGCCTTGATTTGGCCACGTTCGAGCAAAATCAAATCATCGGCCAATTGCATGACTTCATCCATTGCATGGGTGACGTATAAAATGGGTAGCCGGAATTGTTGTTGAACCTGTCTTAGCCAGGGCAAAATCGCTTGCTTGTTTGTGCTATCGAGGCTGGAGATGGCTTCATCCATTAACAATAATTGGGGGGAGCTCAGCAGGGCGCGCGCAATCGCCACTTTTTGCCGTTCGCCGCCGGACAACTGCGCGCTGTGGCGCGTGAGAAGGTGGCCAATATTGAGCCGTTCTGCCATGGCGGCCGGGGTGGTGCGGCGTTGGTCGGGTGGTGTGCGCTGCCAGCCGTATTCCAAATTGCCCATTACCGATAAATGGGGCAGCAAACTCGCTTCTTGAAACACATAACCGATAGCGCGACGGTGTGGTGGTAAACGATGCTGTTGATCCTGCCATAGGTCATTTCCCACTTGCACGCGCCCCTGGCAAGCTGGTTCGAGTCCGCTCAGGCAGCGCAGTACACTGGTTTTGCCAGAGCCAGATGGCCCAAATAGCACACAAATGCGTTCCGGGTGGAGTTCAAAGGCGCAATCGAGGGCAAAATCGGAAAGCGGCAAGCGGATCTGCGCCTGTATTGTGGATTGCGTTGTCATCCTTGTGCGCTCCGGCTGCTGCGTTTGAGCGCGTGCAACAGGCAAAGCACGACAAAAGAAAATGCCAGTAGTACCAACGACAGTTGATGCGCTTGCTGGTATTCGAGCGCTTCGACATGGTTGTAGAGTGCAATCGAGACGACTTGGGTGCGCCCCGGAATATTGCCGCCTATCATGAGGATGATGCCAAATTCGCCGACGGTGTGGGCAAACCCCATAATGGCGGCACTGATCAGGTCGCGTCGGATCAGCGGCAGGGCAATGCTAAAAAAACGATCCAAAGGGCCAGCGCGTAAGGTTGCTGCCACTTCAAACGGGCGTGGGCCGATGGCTTCAAACGCATTTTGTATCGGCTGCACCACAAACGGTAATGAATAAATCAGCGAACCCAACAATAAGCCGCTAAAGCTAAAGGCCATCGGCTGCACGTCCAGCGCTTGGGTTAAGTGCCCGAGCCAGCCTTGCGGCCCCATCGCCAGCAATAAATAAAACCCCAAAACGGTAGGCGGCAGTACCAGGGGTAGGGACAGGATGGCGGCAAGCGGTATTTTTAGCCAGTTGCGGGTATGTGCCAGCCACCATGCCAAGGGGGTGCCCAATAGCAGCAAGATGATGGCAGTTGCGCTGGCCAATTGCAGCGTCAGGCTGACGGGCGCAAACCATGTCATCGCTTATGGTCTCAGGACGCCAGGATTGGTAGCGGCCAGCGCCAGCCGGATTGACGCCATCACGGCGCACCCAGCGCAATCCAGGTTCGAATCACGGTGCGTTCATCGGTGGTCATATTGGTGGCATTGGAGAGAGGCATGAAGATGGATGTTCCCGCAACTTGATTGATGGTGTTGGCATCGGCATGGATTTCAGTCGAGGTGTCATAGGTGACGCCGCGCGGCGCGCTGGTGAAGCCGGGGAAGGTAGGGTGCGCAGAGTGGCAAGGCATGCAGCGATTTTTGATAATGGCCGCCACTTGTGGGTAATTGTTGCGTGCAGCCGCTTCCACCAAACTGGCCAGGGTGGTGTTGACCGTGGTTTGGTAGGCGGCGATATCGGTGCCAAGTTGCACGCCAGCCAGTAATTGGCGCGCCGTGGCAGCGGCCGCAAGCGTGTCGTAGCCCGTGGTAATGCCGGTGGTAAAGTTGAGGCCGACCTGGGTTTTATTGTTAATCACGGTAATATCGGTTGATTGTGAACCCGCCATCAGTGCAATTGCAGCGCGCGCACGGGTCATTCGGTTGGTATTTAACAAGTCAAGCCAAAATGCCAGTCCGCCCGCGTCGGGCGCGCGACTGAACAGATTGCGGTAAATTGCCGTAACGAAGGCGGTATTGTTGCCGGGATAAAGATCCATTGATTCTTGACTGGTACCAAAGCTATCGATGGTGGTACGCAGTGCCTCATTGCTTTCGTAGGCTTTATTCAAATCAATCATATTCGTGGGGGCGTTGGCACGTTGCAACACTTGCGAGAAAAACAGTAGGCCACCCGGATCAGCGGGGCGACCAAAGTAGGCCAGGTAGACTTGCGCTACCACGGTGCGGTAATCGCTCACGGTTGGCGCTGTGCTGGCAGCCTGACGCGGTGCAGCTTGATGTTGCACCGATTTGCCGGAGCCGGCTGTTTCGGGGCTACCACCGCAACTGATTAAAAACACGGTGCAGAAAAAAATGAGGATAAATCGAATATTCATGGCTGTTATTATGCGAATAGGAAAGGTTGGTCGCGCCGGTCAAGCAAATCATCAAACAAATGGCACCGTTGAAGGTGCCAAATGAAGGTGCCAAATGAAGGTGCCAAATGAAGGTAAAAATGAAGATGCGGCGACTTAGATTGCATTATCGCAGAAAACGCCCGTCTTTCGAAATAACTGTCAGTTCGACTGCGTGTGAGCCAGTATGATCGGTTTTGCTTAAATTAATCAAATAACCTTCCATATCCAGACGACCTATCGATTCCAAACCAGCAATCAGACGTTCACGCGTGAGGTCACGGCCAGCGCGGCGCAAGCCTTCCACCGTAACCTTGGCATTAATGAAGCCTTCCATCGAGATGAATGAAAGGGGCGTTTTAACGCCCATTTTTTTCATCACCATTTGATACTCGCGGATGATGCCGCTGGTAATGGAGAACGGGAAGGGGGTGACTTGTGCGACCACCACACCCACACCATCTTTACCCAATGTTGTCACCGTGGTTTGTGTGCCCAGTACCGATAAGCCGAAAAACTGCATGCCGATGGCCAATTTGTTATACGCCTTGATAAATTTGGCTGAAGGAACGCCGGAG
>JBKJLF010000692.1:0-4607 GCA_046597185.1 Burkholderiaceae bacterium
AGGTGTTCGAAGAATGGCCTGCGTGACGGCAGGAGGTCGCGCACGGCGCGGTAGGCTTGGTCGATCTTGTCCAAGGTGGTGTGCAGCAGGAATGCCAGCAAGATCATGGTGGCGAACCGCTCATGTTAAAAAAAGCGCGTTTCACAGAAATGTGTGATATTTTGTTGCGAGAAACCAGCCCGTTCTCTACAGTAAGGCTTTCACTCCAAACAAACGCCGTATTAATCGATGATGAATGGATTGATATTTTTGAGAAATATCAAATAACGGTAGGCGTGAGCATTGATGGGCCAAGTATTTATAATGATATTGAGCGTGTTGGCCACCAAGGGCGCGGTACGCATTCGCAGGTTGTCGCAGGGTTGAAAAAATTACAGGTGGCAACCAGCAATAATCGATGCGGGGAACCGGGTGTGCTTTGCGTGATTAATCCGCAGCATGAATCGGCAAAGATATATCGGCATTTTGTTGATGATTTGGGTGTCAAAAGAATGAGTTTTCTGATGCCAATGGCGATGTTTTCTGAAAACTCACAAGAGGCAGCAATTTCCCTGGGGAATTATCTTTGCGCCGTCTTTGATGAATGGGTAAAAGATGACAACCCCAAGCTAACAATTCGGATTATCGATCAGGGGCGGAACATAAAATTGAACTTTCTGGGAATTGTAGCGCGCATAAATGAGGCAAATTAAAGCATTCATACAACGGGCGCAGCCGTTCACACCCAATCGAAATAAATCTGTATACCTCAGTTTCCATTGTGGCTAACGGGCAAAAAGCGCGCATTTCTGGGGCGCAGTAGGGGAAGGCGGCTTTAGTACTTAAATGAAAGGCTTGCCGTTGCCAGCCGCGCCGCCGATTGCTGGCGCGGGATAAACCCGGTAACCATTTCGGGACGGCGATTTCATTGGAAGAAACGCCCTTGGATCGTGGCTACAACCTGCATTGCGACCGCTGGTGCATCATCCGCTGTCACATCAATCAACGCCGTCTCCATACCGGAAAATTCATTCTTCAACGTATTTTGTATCAGTGTTTGATACGCTATAAAACGCGCCACGCTGACCAAATGCGGCGCATCATGAACGCCACATTCTGATGGGGTAAGACTGCCCGCTTTTCTCGCACCGGCTTCATGGGGATCAACCTGCAAAAAAATAACCCCTGATGGCTTGGTAAGCTGCGAAAATACATTATCGATAATGTTGCCATTAAAATTTGGTTTAAGCCTGTATCTTGCTGCAAATTTGTAATACCATCCGTCCAAAATCACCCAGTTCCCAGCCGCTATCGCTGGTTTAATGAGGACTTCATCCACCGCACTGAACCAAGCCGCCAACATACAAAGCCAATGCATATCGCCCAACACCGAAATATCCGCGTCCTTTTGATAATCCCAGAGTGCCTTCTTAATCGTTGCCATTTGTTCTTTTACAAAAGCATCCTGAAAGCTGTCTTCGCGCTTGTCCCAGTAAACCACCTTGTGCCCCTCTTCCAGAAGGGTTTTAGTCACCAAATGCGCAACGGTTGTTTTACCTGCGCCATCAATGCCTTCAAAAACCAAAAGCCCATTTTTCATTGTTGTTCCAGTTTAAAAATTTGAAAATTACTACCGCTAAAAGAGACCCAAAAATGCCTCATAATCGATTGAATTGCGCCCACATTCTGCATAAAATGGCTCTAATATTTCATGCTTTCTGTAAATGGTCTGCAACGCCTTCCCCATCGCCATAATTTCGGCAGAATTGGCAACCTGATGGTTTGCCAAGGGTGTTTCAGGATCTGCATGGAAAACATTCACTACGGGTGTAACGCCCAATTCAGCGACAAATTCCATTCCCCGATTTAAGCTTTCAAGCGGCTCCAAGCCACCTACAAAAATAGAAAAAACCCGTCCCTTACCGATTTGTTTAACAGCCTCTTCCATTGCCGAAAATAACAACTTATGCCCGCCATCAGAAAACTTTCCTGGACAATATTTCTCAAACAAATTTTCATTAAATACTTCCGTATTGAAAGCAATTTCCACATCAAAATCAGCAATTTCTTTTAGTAAACGCAAATTTCGCGGTGGAAAAGCAATCAAGTGAATGGGGATATTCTTTCCAGACAAATCAACCGCGCGTCGCGCTGCTTGAACAATACTTATGTAATAGCTAAAACTTTTATCCAAATCGGGAAAGTTCCCCCCGTTTAACATGATTTGCTTTATTTGCCCCTCATCTACGGCTAGTGACATTCGAATCGCTTTTTCAACATCCAATGGCGAAATAACGGCCAAAAATTCCGAACTACGCGCACGATTTGGTTCTATGGAGCAATAATGACATGCCTGTTTTCTAGTCACCAAAGTACAGTCTCCGTAAACAAAAATGCCCAACGCTGCACCACCATATAACGTGACCACTGCTGCCGGTGCAAAACCAGTATCATCTTTGTTATCGTAAAAACGGGGGTGCTTTGGGAAGGCCAATGGCACTGCATTCGCCAACCCTTTGCGAATCAAGACAAATTGTTCATCGTTCCAATCAATTGCCCAAGGCGAGGCATGTCTAATATTTACTGCGCACACAAGCTGACTTTGCGTGACGTACATTTCCTGCGGAAGCGCTGCCGCTACTAAACTCAATGGATCGGAATTACCATAAGCCTTGCGTTTAACCAGATAAGGTTTGCCGTAATTTTTTAGGGCCGCCGCCGTAAGTTGAACGCCGTAGGATAGCAATTCAGCTTTCACAACGACATCCGCCCTGTCCTGCCATAAATCACTCATTCACATGCCCCATTTATCAACCGCCAATCGCGGCGCACTGCCCAGTCTTCGATATTAGTTTTAATTCGCTCAAGTAGGGCCGGTGAAAGAAATTGCGCAATTAATGCGAACCGCTCAGTCACCATGCCAACTAAATCCTGAAATGCCAAATTCAAGATAACTTCACCATCATCGCCCGCCAAGAAAATGGTTCTGCTTTGCGAAAAAGCATGTGCTTTTAACAAAATAGCCGGCTTTTGAATCCCAACCACGCCAAAAATTGCCAATCCTAGCCCCAAGAGTTCGTATGCGGCATCGCGAAGCACAACCCGTATTCGGGTCACCGCAATTTTGACGTTCAAATCAGAAATCTTCTCCACACTTTTTAAAAGATAGTCCAAGCTAAAATTGCGATCAACCCATAATTGGCTAATTCGACTAATTTCACCAATTCTCAAATCTTTATATTGCACTTCGCGCCGCCCCATAAGTGGGTTAAAATTTCCAGCAAGGCTGGCCTCCTCAACCATCGTTAAATAGGGCGACCCGATCAACGCTTCCATAGAAACCAACATATATGAAACATGATGGTAAAAAGGAACTCCAATCGCGTTAGTTGCCACAAATTCTTCGTTACGTATATTTTCATAAACATCATCAAACGGAGTGGCTACTCTTCGAGGTAAAAAAATATCTTTTCTGCCCAGGAATTGGTAAGATTCAACCAACTCATCAAAAGACATCAATGGATCGAATGTAATGTACGTAATCCGAATTGGAACACCAATGGCAGAGAGCGTTCTAATAGCCAACACATTTTGCAAAACTGTTGTCTTTTTATTGAATCGTGCAAGGATTGAATCGACGCCTGACTCAACGCCAAACAAACATCGCGCTAATCCTTCCTGTACTAAATTGTTCCAAAAATGCATCCGCCCGACATGCCATGCCTTATCCTTTTTCAAGCGCACTATTTGATCAATACGTGAACTCGTTTCGAAGTCAAAACCATGTCGCCGCAATGTCACTGCAAAATCCAGGCATCGCTTAAGACCAATATCATCTGTCTCGTAACCAACAAACTCTTCATCCACCAAAAAAACTTTCTTTGCGACAGATGGCGCTGATTCGAACAATTTAACAACTTCAGGAAAAAAATCCTTGATTGCATCTGCATCTTCGCCCGCCCAAATTCCCTTGTGGGTTCTCGGGCAAAATGAACAAGCATAGCTACATCCGCGACTTGACTCAAGCTGCAATACGCCGCCCCTGGCAAGGGTTTCCTGAAGCAAATCCAACTCAGGAAGAATATCATCATAATGACGATTACTTACGCCTGCCGTTTCAACAATTAAATCGCTGTTTTCATCCAAAAATGAAACATTGAGAATTGATTCTTTAGGTATATCGCCAACCCAAAAACGAACCACATCGCGCATTGTTAATTCGCCAGGCCCATTTGCGACCATTGCCGCAAATTTTTTTTGTAATATCATCTCGCGATTAAGAACAGCCAGACTTCCGCCAACCACGATGAGTGGGTTATAACTTGAAGATGTGTTTATACTTCGGCAAATTTCCTCCAATACATCTTGCTGGCCGAATGTTGCTGATATCCCAATTATATTGGGCCGCAAACGGAAAATTTCAGCAACAATATCATTCGCTGATAAATAAAGTTGCATATCCAGCAACTGCACACTTCCCATCTTTTGTTTTCGTAGCGCGCGACCAATATCCGATATCCCAAGAGCAAATCTTGGCAAAGGAAAATTTTCAGGATGATACAAAGCGATCAATAACACCTGGGGCAATAACAATCTCTTGGATTGAAATGGGCTAACCTCAAATTTAC
>JBKJLF010000780.1:0-2794 GCA_046597185.1 Burkholderiaceae bacterium
GGTCAAATTGGACTAATGCGTTATGGCATCACGCCGAATCACTTTTACCGCAGTCAATACAATAATTTTCAAATCAAAAAGAAAGGACTGGCGCTGCAAATACTCAACGTCGTAACGCACTTTTTCGGCAATCCCCAATTCATCGCGGCCGTTAATCTGAGCCCAGCCAGTTAAGCCTGGCACCAGCGCATCGACCCCTTGTTCTGTTCGCAAAGCAATTAAATCATCCTGATTAAATAATGCCGGGCGCGGCCCGACAAAACTCATATCGCCCCGCATAATACTCCACAATTGTGGCAACTCATCCAAACTCGATTTACGCAAAAACGAACCGATCGGCGTCAGGAATTGCACCGGATCTTGCAATAAATGGGTGGCGACAGCCGGGGTGCCAAGCCGCATGGTGCGAAATTTGGGCATTTGGAAAATCTGATTGCGCCGCCCCACCCGCGCCGACCAGTATATTACAGGGCCAGCCGAAGTTAGTCCAACTAATAATGCAACTATTGCAATTGGTAACAAAAACAATATGCCGATACCCATTCCCAGCAACAAATCAAATCCTCGCTTTACATGATGCTTCAAGGTGTCTCCTTCCTTTATTGATTAAGTGGCTGCCAGCATGGCGGCAACGGTGGCAGCCATACCCGCCTCCACGCTAAACGGGGGTTGCCATTCCAAGGTTTGGCAGGTGGCTTGAATATCGACTTGCAAAGAACCAAACAGGCGCTCCAGCGCCGCTTGCCTGCCCGTCAGGCGTGCGCCCCAAGCCAGCACAAATAAGGGACAGGGCCATAATCGGGCAGACTGATGCATGGCCCGGGCCAAATTTTGAATTAATTGGGCAGTGCTCATATCCTGCCCGTCCGACACCAAAAAAGTTTGCCCGGCTGCGCGCGGGTGATGCGTGCAACGCCAAATCAAATCGACCAAATTCCCCACATACACCATGCTGCGCTGGTTACGCGCGCGTGCCAGGGGCAAAGGCAAACCGCGCCGCACCCAACGCATTAATTGCAGGAAATTGGCTTTCACCTGTGTGCCATACACCAGGGGCGGACGAATGATCACCACTTGCAAACCGGTTTCGCGCGCAATGTGCGCCAAACCTTGCTCGGCTTCCCATTTGGAAACGCCATACGAGTCCAAGGGTTGCGGTGGCGTATCGGCAGCAAAAGGCTGCGGCTGCAGCGCCGTAGCGGTGGCTTCGCCATTGACTTTGATGCTACTCAGGTAGATAAAGCGGCTAACCCCACTGGCGGCGGCTTGCCGTGCCAGCCTTAAGGTGGCATCCACATTCACACGCCGATAGGCCGCCAGCGGGTCACTGTTTTGATCGTTCAACATATGCACCCGCGCCGCCAAATGAATCACGCAATCGACACCAGACAAGGCGGCGCTAAAATCGCCGTGCTCCAAATTAATAATAAAGGGGGTGGGCCAAGCGTCGGGCCATGCATTTTGTTGAGTGCGCAGGGTACGAACAACGGGCCGCCAACTTGTATCTGGCTGCGCGTTGAGTAAATGACCCAATGCTTGCCCAACAAAACCGCTCGCCCCGGTCACCAAAATTACCGCCATAGCAAACTGTTCCTCAGGGAGTACCAAACATACGGCGCAAACTGATCTTTAAATAAGCGGGCGAGGTAAAAAATTTGGCGGCGCTTTTCATATGCCAGAGCAAATAGCGCGCTTTACGATGGCTGTCACGCTGGGCTTCATGAATCACGCTCACTTGTTGATTGACCAGAATTTCAACGCCCGCCAAACGCGCACGGGCGCAAAAATCAACGTCTTCGTAGTATAAAAAATAATACTCACTCAAGCCTTGCAAAGCACTGTAGATATTGCGCGGCACCACCATAAACATGCCCGCCACCCAGTCGGGCACCAGCATTTCATCGCGTGCGACCAACACATCGCTGGGCAAACGCAATTTTAAGGCTTTGCCTGCGACTTTTTTCATCAGGGATAAGGGCGATGGGAAGTTGCGCGCACTGTCTTCTACCGAACCGGTTTGATTGACAATGAGTGGTGCGACGATGCTTTTGCGGTGGCGCGCCAGCATCACCAACAAAGGGCCAAATGGGTCGGCCAGTAATTGAATATCCGGGTTAAGAATAACAAAATTTTCTCCGCGACTTAAGGCAAATGCGCCATTATGGTTGGCAGCAAAACCTTTTGGTTGGGTATTTTGTATTAATTGCACTTTAAATGGAAGGCTTTTTAAATCGAAGCCAATAGATTCAGGTAAATTCAAGGTTAAAATCACTTCGAGGTCGTCACGCTCAAAACGCGCAATATCTTGCAATAAACGACAGACATAATGCATATGTCCATGGCTTACAATAGAT
Source organism: Burkholderiaceae bacterium (assembly GCA_046597185.1). Taxonomy (GTDB): domain Bacteria; phylum Pseudomonadota; class Gammaproteobacteria; order Burkholderiales; family Burkholderiaceae_D; genus CAMBDR01. The sequence goes on from JBKJLF010000780.1 coordinate 2,355, forward strand.
AGCGTCATTTTTAATTTCTTACTGGCGGACACTGCGTCTCCCGATTTTTATTGATTCAATCTCATATTGGTCTATTCGCTTAAATTTCTCTCCATCATTGAGAGTGTAAGCGATTCCAGCCTGTTGCGCCTGCTAATACTGCTGACATTTTATGCGATTTTTGCCCATGAAGACAATCATTATCTTGGCCCGGCTTTACCTCGCAAGCCATCCCATACCCCTTGGCTCATGGCGCGAATATGGGCCCAGGGATGAGAACATAACAAAGGATAGAGGATTAAGCGCCGTAAGGTTTTGAATAAATCACCACACTTCCAACGCCAATTGATATCTGCACTCTGTAACAATAGTAACGAATTGCGAATAATGTAATAATGGCGCAAGGGGCTATGCAATGCAATTTGACGTTGACCAATTTGGGTTTGGCTATCGCCCAAATG
>JBKJLF010000011.1:0-12595 GCA_046597185.1 Burkholderiaceae bacterium
CATTTGTCAGAAATTGCGCTTTCTGCCTGCTTTTTGGTGGATAATCAATCAGTTGTTATTTGTTTTTTTACCTTTTCAGCGGCTGCTGAGGCCAAGGGAATGTCTAAACTTGAGTTAATGATGATACAATGCGTCAATTCATGCATAATAGATTCGTAATTTAATAAATTGGTTGCAAAATTGAATGATTGAGGCCTATGCACGCGACGCAAAGTTTATCGGATGGCTCAACTGGCTCAACTGGCCCCGGCACCGTGCTGGCCGTGTGCGGCAGTGTGGTGGATGTGTCTTTCGCCACCGACTTGCCCACCATTCACACCATCTTGCGCATCAACTTGCAAATCGGTGTGCAAAATCAAATCGTCATGGAAGTATTGATTCAGCTCGACGCGCACAGCGTGCGCTGCATCGCGCTCACGCCCACGCAAGGCCTGGCGCGCGGCATGGCGGTGGAAAATACCCGCCAACCCTTACTCGCCCCGGTTGGCCCGACCATACTCTCGCGCATGTTGGACGTGTTTGGCCACACCATCGACAATGGCCCGGCGCTGGGCGATGTGCAATGGCGCTCGGTACACCGCGAGCCGCCCACCCTGGCCGAGCGGCGCACCCATGCCGAAGTGTTTGAAACCGGCATTAAAGTGATTGACGTCCTGGTGCCGCTGGAGCGCGGCGGCAAAACCGGTTTGTTTGGCGGGGCGGGCGTGGGCAAAACCGTGTTGTTGACTGAAATGATTCATAACATGATAGGGCACCAGCAAGGGGTGAGTATTTTTTGCGGCATTGGCGAGCGTTGCCGCGAAGGGCAAGAATTGCACCACGACATGCAGGAAGCGGGCGTGTTGCCGAATATGGTGATGATTTTTGGCCAGATGAATGAAGCCGCCGGCAGCCGCTTCCGGGTCGGCCACGCCGCCTTGACCATGGCGGAATATTTCCGCGACGATGAAAAGCGCGATGTGTTGCTGCTGATGGATAATATCTTCCGCTTCATTCAGGCGGGATCAGAAGTATCGGGCCTGATGGGGCAAATGCCTTCGCGCTTGGGTTACCAGCCCACCATGGGCACCGAATTGGCCAGCCTGGAAGAGCGCATCGCCAATACCGAAAACGGAGCCATTACCTCGATTCAAGCCGTGTACGTGCCCGCCGATGATTTTACCGACCCCGCCGCCGTGCATACCTTTTCACACCTCTCGGGCACCATCGTGCTCTCGCGCAAACGCGCCAGCGAGGGGCTGTTCCCTGCTATCGATCCGCTGCAATCCGGCTCCAAAATGGCCACCCCCGGCATTGTCGGGCAGCGCCATTACCAAGTCGCCCAGTCGATACGGCAAACGCTGAGCCAGTACGACCAACTCAAAGATATTATCGCCATGCTCGGGCTGGAACAATTATCGCCCGAAGACCGCACCGTGGTGGCACGTGCGCGCCGGCTGGAACGCTTTTTAACCCAGCCATTTTTCACCACCGAACAATTTACCGGCATGCAAGGCAAGTCGGTGAGTTTGGCCGATGCGCTGGACGGCTGCGAGCGCATTTTGCGGGATGAATTTAATCATCTGCCCGAAAGCGCGCTGTATATGATAGGCAGCATTGCCGAAGTCAAACAAGGCAGCCCCCCCGCCGCCAAGGCGGGTGCGAAATGAATCCCAATAAACCGTCGGCAGGCTTGCCCCAGGTAGAAATGAGCCTGAAAATTTTACTGCCCTTTCAAGTTTTTGCCGAGCACAGCCGGGTGCAGCGGATTGTGGCGGAAACGCGCCAGGGTTGCTACGGCTTGCTGGCGCATCGGCTCGATTGCGTGGCCGCGCTGGTGCCCGGCATCCTAGTATTTCAAAGCGCGGGTGGGGCTGAGCAATATGTGGCGATTGATGAAGGCGTGCTGGTCAAGGCGGGCCAAGTTGTTACGGTGTCGGTGCGGCGTGCCTTGGCGGGTAGCAGTTTGGATCAATTGCACGCCGTGGTGGAAAAAGAATTTTTGACGCTGGATGAACAGGAACGCAGCACCCGCGCCTTGATGACCAAGCTGGAAACCGGATTGGTACACAGGCTGGCAGGTTTGTGCCTGGGAGCGCGGCCATGAGCGAGAAGCCTGAGCGGAAGCCCCCATCGCCACCATCGCCACCATCGCCGCCATTGGCGCAGCAAGTGGGTGCAAAAGCCGCACGCAAGCTGCGCGCACAAGGCACACGCCACCATGTTTGGCTGGGTTTGGGCATGATGGGTTTGGTGGGCTGGTCGGTAGTGGTGCCCACGCTGCTGGGCCTGGCTTTGGGCAGTTGGATCGACCACCAGCATTGGGATCAGCATTCGTGGACGCTGGCTTTGCTGGTAGCCGGTTTGGTGCTGGGTTGTTTTAATGCCTGGCATTGGGTGACCAAGGAAGAACGCGCAATCCATGCGCCACAAGAGGAAAAACATGATGATTGAATCCGCTATCGGGAGTATTTGGGGTATTTCACTGGCTGCGCTGGCGGGCGTGGTTTTGGGGGCGATGTTTTTTGGTGGCCTGTGGTGGACGGTACGCCATGCACTCCATGCGCGCCACCCGGCGTTGTGGTTTGTCGGGAGCGCGTTGCTGCGCATGGGGCTGGCTTTGGGTGGGTTTTATTGGGTCGGCGTGGGTGTGGCAGGTGGTGCAGGTGGTGCAGGTGGTGCAGCGGGGGCAGGGCAGGGCGCTTCGTGGCAACGCCTGCTGGCTTGCCTGATTGGCTTTACACTGGCGCGCGTGCTGGTTTCTGTTGGCACCAAATCAGCCGCAGAAAAATTAAGCGGAGCCAGCCATGCACCTTAGCCCTGATGAAATTATTTTCTGGCAGCACGGCTGGATCAAACTCAATGGCACCATCGTCTTCACCTGGCTGGTGATGTTGCTGATGGCCGTCGCCGCCAAACTCATCACGCGCCGCCTGAGTTTTGATTTGCAAAGAACGCGCTGGCAAAATCTGCTGGAAATCATCGTCACCGCCAGCATGCAGCAAATTGCCGAAGTCGGCCTGGCGCAGCCGAAAAAATATATTGATTTTCTCGGCACCCTGTTTTTGTTTTTGGCCGTGGCCAATTTATTGACCGTACTGCCGCTGTATGAAGCGCCCACCGGTTCGCTTTCCACCACCACCGCTCTGGCCTTGTGCGTGCTGGCGGCGGTGCCGATCTTTGGCATTGCCGGGCAGGGCCTGGGCGGGTATTTAAAAACCTATATTGAGCCTACCGTGATCATGCTGCCATTTAACATCATCAGCGAACTCTCACGCACCCTAGCGCTGGCGATTCGCTTGTTTGGCAATATGATGAGCGGGGCCATGATCGTGGCGATTTTGCTGAGCATTACCCCCTTCATTTTCCCCTTGGTCATTACCGTACTCGGGTTGCTAACGGGCATGGTGCAAGCTTATATCTTCAGTATTCTGGCCGCTGTGTATATTGCAGCAGCTACCCGTTCTGAAGCCGACTCTTCTTTACCTTCTCCACAGGAATAATCATGGATAGCGCTACCTTAATTGCCCTCGTTTCAATCATGACAGCTGGCATGACTACCAGCATCGGCTGCATTGCCCCCGCGCTGGGGGAAGGGCGCTCTATTGCAGCGGCCCTGACCGCGCTGGCCCAGCAGCCGGACGCTGCCGCCACCATTACCCGCACCCTGTTTGTGGGGCTGGCGATGGTGGAATCGATTGCGATTTATTGCTTTGTGGTGTCGATGATTTTAATCTTCGCCAATCCATTCTGGAACCAGATGATCAGCCACGTGGCAGGAAAGTAAGCCATGTTAATCGATTGGTTTACCGTCATTGCGCAAATCGTCAATTTTTTGATTTTGGTGTTGTTGATGCGGCGTTTTTTGTACCAGCCCATTTTGCAGGCGATTGCCGCCCGAGAAGAAAAAATCGCCACCCAATTGCGTGATGCGGCCAGCTTAAAGCAAGCGGCGGCGGCAGAGCAAGAACAATTTCAGCGCAAAAATGCTGAAATCGATCAGGCGCGGGAAGGCATCCTGCAAACTGCACGTAGCGATGCCGAACAGGAAAAGCAGCGCCTGAATGCGCAAAACCAGCAAGCCTTAACTGCGCAGCAGGCCAAATGGCAAGCGGCCTGGCAACACGAGCGCGACCAATTGCAACAAGAGTTGAGCGCACGCAGCCTGGCCCAGGTATTTGCCGTGGCGCGCCAGGTGTTGGCCGATTTGGCTGCCAGCAGCCTGGAACAACGCATGTGTGCAATATTTGTGCAACGCCTGACCACGCTGGATGCCGATGCCCACCAACGCTTGCAACAGGCGTACAGCAGTGCCAGTACGCCCGTGCTGGTGTTGAGCGCCTTCCCGTTACCGGCAGCCCAACGCGCTGAGCTGCAGAACGCGCTGGCAGCGGTATGTGGGGCCGGGTCTGGAACCGAGGCTAAAACCGAGACTAAAGCCGGGCGCGAAATCGAATTCAAGCTCGACACCGCGCTATGCAACGGCATGGAATTGCATATCAATGGCTGGAAACTGGCCTGGCATGTGAATGACTATTTGGCCGAACTGGAAAAAAGTGTCGCACCCTTCTTACCCCAGGCCAGCGCATGAATTTACCAGCCCAGCCGTCCCTGCAAACCGCGCTGGACGGCACTTTTGCCGCGCTGGCGCAAGCCTGCCAGCAATTTCAGCCCAAACTGACCGCACGTGAAGTTGGCGTCATTACCCGTGTTTCCACCGGCATTGCGTATGTGGCAGGCTTACCCGGTGTCGGCTATGACGAGCTGCTGCGTTTTGCCAATGGTAGTTTTGGCATTGCCTTTGATTTGAATCGGGATGAAATTGGTGTGGTGCTGCTGGGCGACTGCGCGCAGTTGCATGCGGGCGCACAGGTGGAGCGCAGCCACCGTGTGATGGATATTGGCGTGGGTGATGAATTATTGGGTCGGGTGATTGATCCGATGGGTAACACCCTGGATGAAAAAGGCCCACTCCGCTGCAAACAGCGCCTGCCGATAGAGCGCCCCGCCGCACCCATTATGGCGCGTGCCCCGGTGAGCGTGCCCTTACAAACGGGCTTGAAAGTGATTGATGCGTTGGTGCCAATCGGGCGTGGCCAGCGCGAGTTAATTTTAGGCGACCGCCAAACCGGCAAAAGCACCATCGCACTCGATACCATCATCAACCAACGTGGGCAAGGGGTGGTTTGCATCTATTGCGCCATCGGCCAGCGCGCCTCCGCCGTGGCCAAGGCCATTGCCACCCTGCGTGAACATGGCGCGTTGGAATACACGGTCGTGGTGGTGAGCGAAGGCAATGCCGCCCCCGGTTTAAACTATATCGCCCCGTATGCCGCCACCAGCATTGCGGAATATTTCATGCAAACCGGGCGCGATGCCTTAATTGTGTATGACGACCTGACCCAGCATGCGCGCGCCTATCGCGAATTGTCTTTGTTATTGCAAAGGCCACCGGGGCGGGAAGCGTTTCCGGGGGATATTTTTTACATCCATTCGCGCTTGCTCGAACGCGCCACGCACTTGAATGCCGAACATGGCGGCGGCTCCCTCACGGCCTTGCCGATTATTGAAACCGAGGCGCAGGATTTATCGGCTTATATTCCCACCAATTTAATTTCGATTACCGACGGCCAAATCTACCTGTCACCCACCTTGTTTGAACTGGGCGTATTGCCGGCGGTGGATGTGGGCAAATCAGTCTCGCGCGTGGGCGGCAAGGCGCAGCATGCGGTGTACCGCGCGGTCGCGGGGGATTTAAAATTAGCCTATGCCCAGTTTGAAGAAATGGAAAACTTCGCCCGCTTTGGCGCGCGCCTGGACGAGCACACCCGCGCCATGATCGCGCATGGGCGGCGAATACGTGCGTGCCTGATCCAGCCTGCGTTTGCGCCCGTGCCTTTGCCGGAACAAATCATGCTCTTGATTGCGCTGGCGGGCCAATTATTTGAACCCGTGGCGCTGGAAGCGATGGCGCACGCCATAGAAGCGCTACGCGACGCGGCCAGCAAGATAGAACCTGCCATGTTGGCGCGTTTTACCAGTGCAGAAAAATTAAGCGCCGACGAGCACGCGCAGTTGCTGGAACTGGCGCGCAAGGCCTTGGTGGCCCCATGAGCGAGAGCAGCGCCGACTTACGCCACACCATCGCCAACGCCAGCGAATTGGCGGGCGTGGTGCGCACCATGAAAACCATGGCAGCGGCCAGCATCGGCCAATATGAACAAGCCACCCATGCGCTGGATGACTATTACCGTAGCGTGCAATTGGGTTTGTTGGCTTGTTTGAGCGAAGTGGAAGTCGCGCCTGACGTTGTGCTGGAAAACGGCGTCACCGGGGTGTTGGTGTTTGGTTCCGATCAAGGATTGGTCGGGCAATTTAATGAAGTGATGGGCGACTTTGTGACGGCCAAACTGGCCGCGCTACCCGGCAAAAAAGTGTTATGGGTGGTCGGTGAGCGCATGCAGGCAAATCTGCAAATGAGTTTGAACATAAATGACCAAATGAGTGAACAGCAAGGCGGCGTTACCCTGCAAGCTGGTTTTAATTTGCCCGCCTCCATCCACGCCATTACGCCTTTGCTGACGCAAATATTGCACCAAATTGTGGCGCTGCGAGAGCGTGGGGGCATGAGTCAGGTGCTGGTGTTTCATCATCGGCCCGAACCGGGGGCGATTTATGCGCCGGTGATGGAGCGCTTACTGCCATTTGATCAGCAATGGCGACGCGATTTATTGGCTTTGCACTGGCCCGGTCGGCAGCGTCCGCAAGTGATCGGCGGTGCGCCAGCGACCATGCCGCAGTTAATGCATGAACACTTATTCGTCTCGCTGTTCCGCGCCTGCGTGCAGTCGCTGGTGAGTGAAAACGCCAGCCGTTTGGCGGCCATGCAGCGCGCCGAAAAAAACATCCGCGAATTATTGATCCAGTTAAATCATGCCTTCCATAGCGTGCGGCAAAACAGTATTGATGCGGAATTGTTTGATGTCATTGCCGGGTTTGCGGCCTTGAAGCCGCAATAAGTAGTAGCAATGAGTGGAAGTAAGTAGTGATAGGTATTCTTGGGTATCTTTTGTGTTAGCGTTTGGTGAGCTTGGGGCCGACATACACAACATAGAGTGGTTCATTGGCACGAATCGGATCGGAAAAATGGACCCGCAATTGGGGTGTTTGCACTTTGCCGTGCCAAGGACAAAACAGTGTTTGGGTGGGGGCGCCAGGGTGGTTGAAGGTGAGTTCTTTGCCGAATTCATTTTTTTCGCTATCTGACGAGTCAGAAAACATTGCGCCGTGCCCACCGCCTTCCTTTTTGCCAGTAAAGAAATCTTGGTAAATGGTATTGCCTTCGGCGGTGCGCTGGCCTTTTTCGTCAAAACAAACTTTAAACCGATTCAATATTTCCAGTACGGCACGCATTTGAATGGGCCGTTTTTCCCGAGCCAGGTCATTAATGCCCGTCGTTCGCTGGCAGCAAGTGCGGCAACGGCTTGTGGCATGGTCATATTATCAAACTGATCGAAAAAGCCGTCTGGCCAGGTATCGACATTGCCTGTGCTGTCCAACTGTGGGCTGAGTACCTGTGCCTGATTGTCAGCCCGTGGCCGAAAGAAATGAAGTGCTACCTGTTCGGGGGCGAGCTGCGCGTCTTTGACGGCACGGCGAATGCCGTTTAGCACGTGGTCGCTATGGGTTTCCACGATTACTTGCACACCCGCCTTGGCTACCTCTGCCAAAAACTGCCCCATGCGCGCTTGCCCGGCAGGGTGCAGGTGGACTTCCGGGTTTTCGATTAACAGAATATCGCCCACTTTTGCAGAGAGTGCGGCAATAATGATGGGCAAGATTTGGGTCAGGCCAAACCCTACATGTAATGGGCGGTGGAAGCTGGTATCGTCCGAGGTGCGTAAGCCCAGTGTGACGGCATTGGCTTGAGGGATTTGCAATACTTCCAGGCCGCAACCGGGGAAAAACTGGCGCATGCGCGCTTCTACTTGGCGTAGGCGCGTTGGCGGCGCATCCGCAAGGATCAAATCATCCAGAACCCGCTGGTCGCGGCCTAAATGCAGGACGCTTAATGCATGTTCGCCAGCGGGGCCGACTACCGTGGCAGTTTCGTCGAGGGGGGTAAAATTCACGTGGGCCAATTCGTTCGGCGGTAATGTAGCTCAGCCGGCGTAGGCGGGATGGTAATGTGGAATCGATCACATTGGGTGGCTGACCGTCAAGCGGAGCCGGAAGCAGGTATTGCAAGCGCGTTGGCTGGCTTTGTTTTGATCCATTCACCGTGACATGATCCACCGCCATCGACATTTCCGCACGCTCGCTTGAGGAAAACGACCAGTGATAGCGCTGGTCGTCATCCACAATCCCGATTTCAATTGTGTGCCTGCCATGCACTTTGTCAACCACATCGCCAATGGCAGAAATGAATTTGCTGTCGGCCATCAGAGTCTGGAAAGCGGTGTTGAAGTCCGATGCGTGCGCTCGCACCACCGCTTCGGAACGAGTTGCCATCACTGTTGCCATGACATCCCAAAGTGCAGCATTGAAAACGCTACGGTTGGCGTTGTCCTCGGTGTGCTTCCTGAAAGCATGGCGGTCAAATAAAGCGATATTGGCGGGTTCTGGCCGATGCATACGACGTGCGCAATGGTTTTGAATATGAGGGAAGTGATGAAGTGACTTAAGACCTGTGCGAACAGGTCAAGAGCACATCCACATCGCTGCCTGCGTGTTCTTCGCCGCGCGCCACCGAGCCAAAAATCAGGGCGGCGTTGATTTATTGTTTCAATGGTAACAGCGCATTGCGCACCACATCAGCCAAGCCGGAAGTTTTGCGTAAAATGCTGGCCAGTTCTGTGAAAATCGGATTGTGCTGATTGGCGCGAAAATGTAATTGGTTGCCCACTTTCTCACGCAGCAGCAAGCCTGCTTGCGCCAGTTTGTCCAATTCTTTGTGTAGCGTGCCCGCTGAGGTGGCGGTCAGGCGCGCAATCTCCCGCACGTGGTAGTGCTGATCCGGATGTAGCAGCAACAAGCCCAGTACGCTGCCACGGTAATTGCCAAAAAGTAAGGATGCGAGCATAGTGTAGTGTTTTTGGAGACGAATGTAACTAATTCTAATACATTTTGCGGCGTGCTGCCAATTTTCATCACTTCCCAATCCACGCAGCACCAACTCCGGGCAAATGCATTCTTTTTATTTGGATTTTCTAAAAATCAAGGCGCGTTGATTTATTATCGGCTTTGGTTTAATTTAGTCCTGTCTATTTCGTTAAAGTATTGGATGGTAAATGAGTGCATTACTTTTGTTCGAGGAAAAGCTGGTTCGGCGTGTTTGGGATGAATCGGCACAAAAATGGTATTTTTCGATTGTTGATGTGATTGCAGTCCTCACTGACAGCGTTGACCCTGCCTCGTATTGGCGCAAGCTTAAGGAGCGCTTGAAAAAGGAGGGTAATGAAACCGTGACAAATTGTCACGGGTTGAAAATGAAGGCCGCTGACGGCAAAATGCGCTTTACCGATGTGGGCGATGCCCAGCAGTTGCTGCGTTTGATTCAGTCTGTGCCATCACCCAAAGCAGAACCTTTCAAACGCTGGTTGGCCAAGGTTGGCCATGAGCGCTTGGAGGAGATCGAAAACCCCGAACTGGCCGCACGGCGGATGCGTGAGATTTATCAGCAAAAAGGCTATTCCGAAGAATGGATCGAAAAGCGCATGCGTGGCATTGCTGTGCGGGACGAACTGACGGATGAATGGCGCAATCGTGGCGTAAAAGAGCGGCTGGAATTTGCTATCTTGACTGCAGAAATCAGCAAGGCTACGTTTGGGATGTCCCCTTCCGAATACAAGGCGTTCAAAAAGCTGCAAAATCCCAAGGATAATTTGCGTGACCATATGACCGATCTGGAATTGATTTTTACCATGCTGGGTGAGGCATCGACCACGGAGATCGCCAAAAAGAAGGACGCCCAAGGATTTGCACCCAACAAGCGTGCGGCACAAGCGGGTGGGGCAGTAGCTGGCAATGCGCGGCGAGCGTTGGAGCATCAGACTGGCGCGAAAATAGTAACCCCGGAGAATTATAAAGAATTGGCGCAGAGTACGCCCAAGAAGCGCAAACTCAACAATTGAACTGGTGCGCACAGTGGCGGTTCACCTGCGGACACAATGAATGTGCTTGATCGGTGGTAGGTGTTATAAGTTAATAAGTGGCTTTGCCCGCACTCTTGTAGAAAGGGTTGGGTAAGTCCCTGCCATTACTGGCAGGGACTCCCCTAAGAACCGTGCATGCACCTTTCAACGCACACGGCTCAAGTCGCTACGAAAGCACTTGTTAGCACCCGGTTTTACAACTGTTTTTGGATGTGGCAGTTTTTTCTTTTTCTCTTTCATGGCACTTGAGATGTTTCATTTCCAGATTACTTAAAGCATCTGTCCCACCTTCAGATTCTTTCACAATACGACTGACAGTCCAAGGACTGGCAAAAGTGATCGGTTCCTGACAAATGGTGCAACAGCAGTCCTGCCTTTGCCACACGCGGTAAAACTTTGCTTTTCCCCTTGATGATCCACGCATTTTCTGAACCCAACGGTTCTCGAAGTACGGTTCCCATTCGGGGTCGTGCGGATTGGCGGCGGCTTTGATTTTGACATGCCGCTGTATTGGCGTGTCTGCCTCGTTTAGCAAGACCATTTCTTTGATGGTTCCATCCTCTTGTTTTTCTCTGGCGGCAAAGACCCAATTTCTTGAACCCCGGACTTTAAAATACTTGTCCTTGATCCAGCATGCACCCTTGTTTGGGTGCCGCCGTACCGCCCAGCGCCACAGCATTGACCAGACCATGCTATCTATCCGCACAAAGGCCTTTTTCGCGACGACATGGCGGTGATAGTTCGCCCAACCCCTTAGAACCGGATTGAGTAACCCTATCAAATTTGCTTGTTTCGCCGTTGCATTGGCCTTGATGATACCCCTGAGTTTATCAAGGTGGGCCTTGATATTCGCTTTCGACGGCTTAGTAAGAAATTTGCCGTTATACTTGCGGATGTTCCACCCAAGGAAGTCGAATCCTTTCGTAATATGCGTTATTTGGGTCTTTTCTGGTGACAGGATTAACCCCCGTGCCGCCAAGAATTGAACCACCATGGGCTTGACCTCCTGTTCCAACCATTCTTTCGAGCTGGCCGTAATAATGAAATCATCTGCATAACGCACCATGTTCATTTTCAAGCCTTGGTTCTTTGCCTTGGGGAATTTTTCCAAAAGCATTGTTTCAAGGCCATCCAGTGTCATGTTTGCCAGGACGGGGCTGATGATACCCCCTTGCGGGGAACCCGTCTCTGTGGGAAAGAGCTTGTTTTGATACACGTATCCCGCTTTAAGCCACAACCTTAATATTGCTTTGTCCATCGGAATGTTAGCAATCATCCAGTCATGACTGATATTGTCGAAACAGCCTTTGATGTCGGCCTCCAGCACCCACTGCGCATGATTTCTGCGAGCCAAAACGATGTAGCATTGTGTCTGAGCGTCGGCAGTAGCACGCCCCGGCCAGCGTGGCCCGACCTGAATCCGTAAGAATTCGGGTCGGCAGTGGTTTCCGCAATCGGTTCCAACGCCAGCAGGTACAGCGCTTGCATGGCGCGGCATTTCATGACGGGTATGCCCAGTGGCCTTGTCTTGCCGTTTTTCTTCGGAATCAGTACCCTCCGAAGGGGAAGCGGCGAATAACCCCGCCGCTTCAACGACCTTATCGCGTTGGCCTTCGCACCCGGTGTTTTCCATATAACGCCGTCAACACCCGGTGTATTTTTGCCTTTATTGCCAGTCACTCTTTTCACGGCTAATGCGCTGCCGCTAAATGAGTGGGTCAGCAGCCATTGCAAGGCTTTCACCTTGTTGTGTCTGCCTTCCTGTGTTGCCTTCACAATACGCGCTTGCAGCCCTCTTACTTGCCGTTGAACCTTTGCCCAGTCGATACCGGGCCACGACACGCCAGAAGGCGCACGCGCCAATGTTGCTGCACTCATTTGCTTTCCCTCCGTTAAAATGGTTCTACAAACTCTCTTGTGAGGAGAGACCATAGGGAAGTCTGCCCGCTTTCGCGTGGGATGATGTTGCAACCCTTGGCCGCCTCATTACAAGGCGGCACTCGCTTTTCCCCCTTTCCTTTACCCGCACCGCCATGGGCAAACCTTGCGGCCTGCTGTCCCCGAGGGGAGCGATACGGGCTTACCACGTTCCGCTTGCAAAGCATGTCGGGTTAGGTGCCTGCTCTCGACCGGGAGGATTGTGGATCACGACAGCGCAATAATGAGACGCAGTTCCCCCTCCATTACCATTTTGGTTCAAGCGTAAAAGCCACTTCCGCTTGTTCATAGTTACGATCTTTATCACAGATTCAAATACTTTCACCATACCGACTATCTAGCACTTATCCGGCTTATGGCTGCCAGAAAGGTGCGCCTCTTGCGATTTGCACCCCACACCTTGCGGTGTTTTGTTACTTTGTCAGAGCCGCTCTTTATTCAGGCCCCTAGATTCACCCGGTGATACGGGTGGTTCCTTTCAATTAAGTGGAACAACTTTAACAAGCGACTTCGTGTCGCACCAT
>JBKJLF010000122.1:0-9572 GCA_046597185.1 Burkholderiaceae bacterium
GGTCACCATTCGTTTTGGCAGCGTACCTGAACACATCGCCGCCCAAATCGCTGCTGCCAGCGCAGATCAATTAGTGGAATGGGGTAAACGATTATTTGTTGCCAGCAGTCTTGACGAGGTGTTCGGCTTGAATTAAACCTTACCGGAAAACATCTACTCGCTTTTTTGCAAGGCTGTTTTTAAGCGGCTTTCCAGTGGTGTTTTGACATCAATGCAAGTGTTTTTTTGTTTCAGCAAAATATGCAGTTCACGCTGGCGATGGTACGCTTACTTTGATGCAATTGCGCCAGTTGTTGCTGCGTGGTCAGTTCATCAGAAATAAATGGCAGGCAAATATGGCTGGCACCCAACACCCATCAATAAGTTGCCGACATATGCACAGCTTAGCACTTGAAGAACTGCGGTAGAATACCGCCTACGCGCTTATGCAAATGGGTGCGAGGATTGAAACCTGAGTTTACAAACTGATGTGATTGAGAAGTATGCCATCCGCACGAAAGTGCTGATGGCACAAAAATCAGTTTAAAACCTGCAAATTCTGCATCTCCTGCTGCCGCTTCTCAAAATTCCCAACAATCATGGGCGGTTTAAGGCGATACCAGCTTGGGTAATGGCTATTTCGACAGGGCCAATAAGAACGCCGGAACGTCAGATTACCCAAATTGCAAAAATGTTTATACTTCATTAGTTATTCCTTTAAGATATCATTGATGAGGCGTTTTCACTTGCCCCGCCTTCCATCACAGGATATAATCCACCAGTCCACCAAGACAGGCGTGATCCCACAATAAATTGCGCCGCAAATGGACAGTGCTTCCCCGGATACACTGTTCCGAAGCCGGAATTTTCCGGCTTCTCCCGAAACATAAAAACATCTTCCTGTATTACATCTGAAGTGTTAATATTTTACGGAATTTTTGCAGTATAGGCGATACTGCATTAATGCGCAATAAGTTTTTGTTGCAGCCCGCTTTACTACCCTTGAATCTTGCACTGCAGCACTGGTGTTAGCCGCAACAAAAAACAACACCCACAAATTAATACCCGTCAATTAACGAATTTTTATCATGGAAATGTTTTAATTACCCCTTTTCATTACCACCTTCTCGTTGTATAGCCCACCACCATTGGTGTAATGACTGTGTTCATAATTGCGTGATTCAATTTAAAGGAACAATGGCGTGACCAATAACAAGACTTCATCGCCAATAGCAGCCGATTTGCTCATCGCCCGCCAGCGCCCGGATGGCACGCCTCAACTGTTAATCGATCATCTTCATGGCGTCGCCACCCGCGCCGCCACTGCTGGCACCCCATTCAACGCCGCCAACTGGGCCAAATTTGCCGGCCTGTGGCACGACCTTGGCAAATATCGCCCCGGTTTTCAAGATTACATCCGCCAATTTGCCGACGCCCATTGCGAAGTGTTTGATGCCCCAAGCGGTAAAAAGAACATTACCCCGCGTGAAAAAACCCATTCAGGCGCAGGTGCGCTGTGGGCCAAACAGCATTTTCCCAAACAGCCCTATGTGTGGCGCGTATTTGCCCTGCTCATTGCCAGCCACCACGCCGGTTTATATGATTGGGAAGACCTCGCCGCACGGCTTGAAGGCGCAGACATTGCCTGCGAACTGGACGAAAGCCTGAAAAGCGCCCCGCCAGAACTATTTGACCATGGCGACACCCAATTCAACCTGGCACACGTGCCGGGCGGCAAAAACGGCTTTCACTTGTGGCTGCGCTTGCTGTTCTCTTGCTTGGTCGATGCCGATTTCCTCGATACCGAAATCTTTATGGATCAAGGCAAACACGCGGCCCGCTATGGTTTTCCGGCCTTGGCCGAACTAAAAAGCCGCTTCGAAACCCATATGGCCAATGTGGCCGCCAAAGCCCAACCCGGTTTGGTCAACACCCTGCGCGCCGACATTTTGCAACAATGCCGCGCCAAAGCCGCTTTGCCCAAGGGCGTATTTACCCTCACCGTGCCCACGGGCGGTGGCAAAACTTTGTCCTCCATGGCCTTTGCGCTGGAACATGCCGCACGCCACCAGCAACGCCGCATCATCTACGCCATTCCCTACACCAGCATCATCGAACAAACCGCCGATGTGTTCCGCAAGGTATTTGGTGAAGACAGTTTTATCGAACACCACAGCAACGCCGATGCCGACCAGACCAAAGAAGACCACCGCACCCGCCTCGCCTGCGAAAACTGGGATGCGCCCTTGGTCGTCACCACCAATGTGCAATTGTTTGAATCGCTGTTCGCCGCCAAAACCTCACGCTGCCGCAAGCTGCATAATTTGGTTAATTCGGTGATTGTGCTGGACGAAGCGCAACTGCTGCCGCCCAATTTTTTGCAGCCGATTATCGACGTGCTCAAGCTGCTCACCACCCACTACGGCGTGACGCTGGTGCTGTGTACCGCCACCCAACCCGCGCTCAACAAACGCGAACACCCCGACCCACGGCGCAATTTTGATGGCTTTGAACCGACCGAAATTATTCACCAGCCGCAAAAGCTATACGAACAATTGCAACGCGTCAAAGTCCATCTGCCTGCGGATTTGAACGCCAAACGCCCTTGGGATGCGATTGCGCAAGACGTGGCCGCGCATGACTGCGTGCTCGCCATCGTCAACACAAAAAAAAGCGCCTATGAGATGTGGTCACGCTTGCCCGCTGGCACACTACACCTGTCAGCATTAATGTGCGGCCAACACCGTAGCGATTTATTGAAGCAAATTCGCGCCCGCCTGGCCAACAAGCGCGCCGGGACAGACCATGAACCACTGCGCGTGGTGAGTACCCAATTGATTGAAGCGGGGGTGGACGTTGATTTTCCGGTGGTGTACCGCGCACTGGCGGGGCTGGATTCCATTGCCCAAGCCGCAGGGCGCTGCAACAGGGAAGGTACTTTGCCGGACAAGGGGCAGGTGCATGTGTTTGTACCGGAAATTAACCCGCCACGCGGCCTGCTGACCATGGCCGCCGAGAGTTGTAAAAGTGCGCTGCATGGCGATGTGCCCGACCCCTTGGCACTACCGCTGTTCCAAACTTACTTTCAGCGGTTGTATGCGGATTGCAACCTGGACGACAAAGAGATCATGCACGATTTGCAAGAAAAATGCGCTGCCAAGATAAGCGCGCCGTTGTTTCGCACCGTAGCGGCCAAGTTCAAATTGATTGATGAGCGCGACAGCGCCACTATTTTGGTTCATTACAAAGGGTTGGATGGTAAGGATAACACCCTGGCGGGCTTGTTGGGCCTGCTAAAGAAAGAAGGCCCACAACGCTGGCTGATGCGTAAATTGCAGCGCTACGGCGTTACCCTGTATGCGCATGATATGGCGCGCTTGCTGGCGCAAGGCGACGCCGAAGAATTATTTCCTGGCCTGTATGTGCAGGTGGGTGATATTTTGTACCACGCGGTGTTTGGCGTCAATGTCAATGAAATGCCGGGCGATGCGGCATCACTGGTCGTGTAATGAGAACAGAACGAAGCAAATAGCGGAGAAAACAGCACCATGAATACAACCTATTGCCTTGAAGTGACAGGCGAATTTGCCTGTTTTACCCGGCCCGAAATGAAGGTTGAGCGCGTCAGCTATGACGTGATTACCCCCTCAGCCGCGCGTGCGGTGTTTGAATCGATTTTGTGGAAACCTGCCATACGCTGGCAAATTCTTAAAATCGAAGTCTTGAAACCACTGCGGTGGATTAATTTACGGCGCAACGAAGTGGCCAGCGTGGTATCTACCCGCAACGTACAAACGGCCATGAAAAATGGTAGTGGCCAACTCGGTATTTACGTGGAAGATGATCGCCAACAACGCGCCAGCCTGTTTTTGCGCGATGTGCAATATCGGCTGCACGCGCAATTACACATCTTGCCGGATGCGGGCGAAAACAACACGCCCGCCAAGTTTCACGAAATGTTTACCCGCCGCGCCGAAAAAGGCCAGTGCGTGAATCAACCCTACCTTGGCTGCCGTGAGTTTGCCTGCGGTTTTCGCCTGATCGACACGCCAGAACAAGAACCCGCGCCCATTTCAGACGACATGGAACTGGGTTGGATGTTATACGACATGGATTTTACCGACCCGGCCAGCCCGCAACCCCAATTTTTCAAGGCCAGCCTGCAACGCGGCGTACTCGATTTAAGCGCTGTCGAGGTGCGCGCATGATATTGCACGCCCTGTACGATTTATACCAGCGCCGCATGGCCGACAGCGACCCCAAAAAGCGCCTGCCGCCTTACGGTTTTGAAGACAAGCCAATACCCTACATTATCGAAATTACGCCCGATGGCGAGTTGGTGGGCATCCGCCCAACCCATAACGAAGCCAAAAAGCCCGTGGCAAAAATATACTTGGTGCCGCAAGGCGTGAAAAAGACTTCCGGTGTGGCCGCCAACTTGCTGTGGGATACTTTTGAGTACGTACTTGGGGTCGATACCAAGGGCAAGCCCGAGCGCGTGCGCGAGCAACACGCCGCGTTCCGTGCACGCATCCGCGCCTTACCCGCGAGTGCGCAAGCGGACCCCGGTATTGTGGCGATTAACCGCTTTTTAGATCAGTTTAGCGCCGAGCGTGCCGCCAGTTTGCCGGAATGGGCCAAGCTGCTGGAAACCAACCCCAATATGAGCTTTCAGTTGCATAAGGAAGACTATTTAATTTGCCAGCGGCCGGCGGTCAGCGCAGTTTGCCAACCCGACCCGGAAAGTGACGATGCCAGCGCGCAGGCGCTTTGCCTGATCACCGGTGAAACCGGCCCACTGGAGCGCTTCCACAGTTCCATTAAGGGTGTGTGGGGTGCGCAAAGCTCGGGGGCGAATATTGTTTCATTCAATGCTGATGCGTATTTATCTTATGGCAAAGAAAAAGGTGAAAATGCGCCCGTTAGCAAACGGGCGGCTTTTGCATACACTACCGCGCTCAACACTTTACTATTAAAAGAATCCGGCCAACGCGTGCAAGTGGGCGATTCGTCCACCGTGTTTTGGGCAGCGCAAGAGAGCGAATTTGAAAGCGCCATCCCGGATGCGTTTGGCGAGTTTCCCAAAGACGAGTGGGAGCGCGGGGCCAGCGCGGTGAGAAAGCTGTACAACTGGGTGCGCGATGGCAAAGCGGTGGCGCTGGAGGGCGACACCCAATTTTTTGTACTCGGCCTGGCCCCCAACGCGGCACGCATTGCCATCCGTTTTTGGGCCACCCTGCCACTGCGTGAACTGGCACCGCGCATGGTGCAACACTTTGACGACTTAAAAATCGCCCAACCGCCGTTTGCGCCGGAATACCCATCGCTATTTCGCTTACTCACTGCCTGTGCTGTGCAAAGCAAGGCGGAGAATATTCCGCCTAATCTGGGTGGCGAAATCATGCGTGCTGTGCTGGCAGGTACGCCCTACCCTGCCACGCTGTTTAATGCGGCAATACGGCGCTGCCATGCCGAGCAAGAAGTGAGCTATTTACGCGCCGCCATTATCAAAGCTTATATCAACCGCCAAACCCGGCATCATTGCTCATTTGCATCACCCAGTGCTTCACCAAGTGCATCAACCGGAAAGGAAATTTGCGTCATGTTAGACCCACAAAATCAAACCACAGGCTACCTGCTGGGGCGGCTGTTTGCGGTGTTGGAGCGTTTGCAGGAAAAAGCGTCCAACCCCGAAGACCTGCCCAATACCAAACTCAACGCCACCATCCGTGACCGTTATTTTGGTGCCGCTGCCACCTCACCGCTGATGGTGTTTACCACACTCATGAAATTGCAGGTACACCATGTATCGAAGCTGAAAAAATTCAGCAACAAAACCCATGGCACGGCGGTGTTTTATGAGAACCTGATCGGCGAGATCATCGCGCCATTCAAGGGCACCTTCCCTAACCAGATGGCACTGGATGAGCAAGGGCTGTTTTTTATCGGCTACTACCACCAACGCCAAGACTTCTTTACCAGTAAATCGACTGCACCCGCAGTCATCACAGCACTTGCCGAAAAGGACAACCCATGAGCACGCCCATTACCCATCGTTATGATTTTGTTTTGCTGTTCGACGTAAAAGACGGCAACCCCAACGGCGACCCGGACGCAGGCAACCTGCCGCGCCTGGATGCAGAAACCGGGCAAGGCTTGGTAACCGATGTATCACTCAAACGCAAGGTGCGCAATTTTGTCAGCATGGTCAAGGGTGACACGCCGCCTTACGATATTTATGTTAAAGAAAAGGCGATTCTCAACAAGCAAAACGAGAAAGCCTATATCAGCCTTTGGGGCAACGACAGTTTGAAGAGCGATGATAAAAAGCGCAAGGGCGGCGACAACGTGGGTGAGGCGCGCAACTGGATGTGCAACAACTTTTTTGACGTGCGTACCTTTGGCGCGGTCATGTCTACCGGCATTGCCAACTGTGGCCAAGTACGCGGCCCGGTGCAACTGACGTTTGCGCGTTCGATTGACCGCATTGCTTCACAAGAGCATTCCATCACCCGTATGGCCGTCACCACCGAAGCCGAAGCCGAAAAACAAAGCGGCGACAACCGCACCATGGGGCGCAAAAATACGGTGCCGTATGGTTTGTATGTGGCACATGGTTTTGTCTCCGCGTTTTTAGCCAAACAAACCGGCTTCTCGGATGAGGATTTGGCCTTGCTGTGGCAAGCGCTGGGGCAAATGTTTGAACATGACCGCTCCGCCGCCCGTGGCGAAATGGTGACCCGTGGGCTGTATGTGTTTGAACATGAATCGGAACTGGGCAATGCCCATGCGCATAAGTTGTTTGAGCGCATCAAGGCTGAGCGTCGGCCCGATGTCGGTTTGCCGCGCAATTTCAGCGATTACAATGTCAGCATCAACGATGCCGATCTGCCCGCAGGCATCAAACTGCATCAATTTGTTTAACCACTGGAGCGCATGATGGATCAAATCAAACACCCCGACCCGCCCGATCCCATCATGCTCTCCGCGCTGCAACACTACACTTACTGCCCGCGCCAATGCGCGCTCATTCACATTGAGCAAGCGTTTTCTGAAAATGTCTACACCTTGCGCGGGCAGGCGGTACACAATACCGTGGATACCCCTGGCTACCAAACCTCACGTGCGGGGGTGCGCGCCGAGCGCGCCTTGCCCGTGTGGAGCGAGCGTTACGGCTTGATCGGCAAGTGCGATATCGTCGAGTTTGGCAGCGACGGCCAGCCTTACCCGGTGGAATACAAACATGGCGGCCGGCGAACCGGAGCCAAGCGCGACAAATTGCATGACAATATCCAGCTTTGCGCCCAAGCGCTGTGTCTGGAAGAAATGTTTGGCCAGCCTGTGCCGCTGGGTGCCATCTTCCACGCCACGTCCAAACGGCGGCGCGAGGTGGCGCTGGATGAGGCCTTGCGCGCTGCTACCATCAGCGCCATTGCTGCGGTGCGCGCCATGGTGCAGGCGGGCACCCTGCCCGCGCCCGTGTGGGACGAGCGCTGCCGCCATTGTTCGCTCATTGACCTGTGCCAGCCGGAAATGTTGACTGGCCAGGCCAAACTGCGCACCCTGCGCGCCCAATTATTTACGGTGGAGGATTAACGATTCATGCAAACCCTACTCAACACCTTGTACGTGACCGTGCCGGACGCGTATTTAAAACTGGAAAACGACACCATCCGCATCGAAGTGGAACGTGAAAAGCGTTTGCAGGTGCCCTTACATCATTTATCGAGCGTGGTTTGTTTTGGCCACACCATGCTCTCGCCCGGTTTGATGCATCGCTTGGCAGAAGAAGGCAAAACCTTGGTGATGTTGGATACCAACGGGCGGTTCAAAGCCCGGCTGGAAGGCGCAGTGAGCGGGAATATTTTATTGCGCCAGGCACAGTTTCGGCGGGCGGATGATGCGGCTTTTGCGCTGGACATGGCCAAGGCGATGATTGCGGGCAAGATCAAAAATTCACGACAGGTATTGTTGCGTGGCGCGCGGGAAGCCAAAGCCGAGGCAGAGCAAGCCGATTTAAGCCGTGGTGCGCTTGATCTGGCGGCCAGTTTGCGCAGCTTGGAGCGGGCGCAGGATTTGGATCAGGTTCGCGGGGTAGAAGGCGAAGCAGCGCGGCAATACTTTGCGCGGTTTAATTATTTGATTCGCCCTGAAATGCGAGCGGATTTTTATTTTGATGGGCGCACCAGGCGGCCACCACGCGACCGGGTGAATGCGTTGATGTCGTTCTTGTACAGCATGTTGATGAATGATTGCCGCTCCGCCTTGGAGGCAGTGGGGCTGGACCCGCAACTGGGCTGGCTGCATGCGGTGCGGCCGGGGCGTGCGGCCTTGGCGCTGGATGCCATGGAAGAGTTTCGTGCCGTGGTGGCAGACAGGCTGGCACTGAGTTTGATTAACCGGGGGCAGGTTAAGGCTGCGGATTTTGTGTTGCGCGATGGTGGTGCGGTGTTGCTGGAAGGCGATGCGCGGCGCACGGTGGTGGTAGCGTATCAGGAGCGTAAGAAAGAGTTGTTGGTTCACCCTTTGTTGGAAACCAATGTGGAGCAGGGCTTGATGCCGATGCTGCAAGCGCGGCTTTTGGCGCGCGTGGTGCGGGGTGAGGCTGAGGCGTATCTGCCATTTTTGATAAGGTAGGGACAAATGCTAACCATCGTAACCTATGATGTGAACACGGAAACCAAGGCCGGGCGCAAGCGCTTACGGCGCGTGGCCAAGGTATGTGAAAGTGTGGGGCAACGGGTGCAATATTCGGTGTTTGAATGTCAAGTGGATTTGGCAGAATTTGAAGAATTGGAACGGCGCTTGTTGGCAGAGGTGGATTTGGCCTTGGATAATATTCGGCTGTATCGCTTGCCCAATACGCGCGGCTTTGAGGTAAAGGAACACGGGACATTTCGTGCGACCGATTTCACTGCGCCGCTGGTGATATGATTTGTTGGCAAAAGAAATGTGGAGGCGCTTATTATTGCAATTTAAGTAATCAATTAGCTTGTTGTGCGCGAACCCCAAGTGCAGGCGCATTCCCCTTGAGGTTCGCGCAAGGCTAAGTGCTTGTTTTTATGGGTAAAATTTTTAGTTTGTGGAAAAAATCATGAAAAAGAAACTAAGTTTTCGGAGGTTCGCGCAAAATGGGGTAAAATCCCTTTTGCCCCAAGCGCTTGCGCGTAAGGGGGTTACGCCCGCAGGTGATCGCGGGCGAGGATTGAAACATTGAAAAAAATCGAGTTATCCACAGCGTTAAGGTTACGCCCGCAGGTGATCGCGGGCGAGGATTGAAACACAGCATCGGCTGACGCCGGCGCGCTTGGCGTAGGGTTACGCCCGCAGGTGATCGCGGGCGAGGATTGAAACCTCATCAAGCCAGATAAACTCTTGCTCGGTGCCCGGTTACGCCCGCAGGTGATCGCGGGCGAGGATTGAAACAGCATGACTGTGCAGCAAAGCCTGTCGAAGCCTTGGTTACGCCCGCAGGTGATCGCGGGCGAGGATTGAAACCCATGATCCTGAATTTAATGGGTTTGGCCAGGCGGTTACGCCCGCAGGTGATCGCGGGCGAGGATTGAAACGCTCTACCGGAGAAAGAACTGTTA
>JBKJLF010000349.1:0-20811 GCA_046597185.1 Burkholderiaceae bacterium
GAACAAGGCCACCCCTATTACGCCACCGCGCGGCTGTGGGACGATGGCGTGATCGACCCGCTTGACACGCGCATGGTATTGGGCCTGGGCCTGTCTGCCTCGTTAAACCAGCCGATACCGGATACGCGTTTTGGCGTGTTCCGCATGTAAGGATCAGTCATGACGAAAGATACAGTGCAAACCGCAAACTTCACCACGCTGGAAATCAGCCATGCGGGTGCCTTGGCCACGGTCACGCTCAATCGCCCCGAGGTGCGCAACGCGTTCAATGAAGTCATGATCGCGGAATTGACGCAAGCCTTCGCCGGGCTGGGCCAGGACGCCAGCGTGCGCGCCATTGTGCTGGCCGCCAACGGCCCGGCATTTTGCGCCGGTGCCGATTTAAACTGGATGAAAAAAATGGCGACTTACTCGCATGACGAGAATTTTGCCGACGCGCTGCAACTGGCGCAAATGCTGTGCACCATTTACGAATGCCCGAAACCGACCGTGGCACGGGTGCAGGGCGATTGTTATGCCGGCGGCATGGGTTTGGTGACCGCTTGCGATATGATCGTGGCCGTGTCGAATGCTAATTTTTGTCTGTCCGAAGTCAAACTGGGTTTGATTCCCGCCACCATTTCACCGTATGTGATCAAAGCCATGGGCGAACAAATGGCGCGCCGTTATTTTCTTACCGCAGAACGCTTTTCTGCCACTGCCGCGTATCGCTTTGGCATGGTGCATGAATTGGTGGAAAGCGCGGCGCTGGACTGTGACGGGTTTGTCAACCATGCGCATGCGCTCGATGCCAGCGTGGCCGCCATCACCAACGCACTGCTGGCCAATAGCCCGCATGCGGTGGCACAAGCCAAAGTGCTGGTGCGCGAGGTGGTGGGGCGAGCTGTGGACATTAGCTTGCAGAACGGTACCGCCAAACGCATCGCGCAGATTCGCTCTTCCTGCGAGGGGCGCGAAGGCGTGGCCTCGTTTTTGGAAAAACGTAAGCCTTCCTGGCTGGCGGGTGCATGAGCGCGCCACCGTTTCAAGCTCCTGATTGGGTCACGCGCAGTTTGCATAGCGTGTGGCACCCCTGCACCCAAATGCAGCAGCATGAAACCATCCCCTTGATTGCCATCAAATCCGGGCGCGGCGTGTGGCTGTATGACCAGGCTGGCCGTCGTTACCTGGATGCGATTTCATCCTGGTGGGTGAATTTATTTGGCCACGCCAATCCACGCATCAACGCTGCCCTGAAACAACAGCTCGATGTGTTGGAACACGCGATGCTGGCCGGCTTTACGCATGAACCGGTGGTGGAATTATCAGAAAAATTATCGGCTCTGACCGACCACGTGCTGGGCCATTGTTTTTACGCTTCCGATGGCGCTTCTGCGGTGGAAATCGCCCTGAAAATGAGCTTTCACAGTTGGCTCAATCAAGGCAAAAGCACCAAACAAGAATTCGTTTGTCTGCAAGGCAGTTATCACGGTGAAACCATCGGCGCGTTGGGTGTCACCGATGTGCCCCTGTTTCGTGCTGCGTATGGCGGCATGCTGCGCCCGGCGCATGTGGTGGCCTCGCCCGACGCCCGGCAGGCGCAGCCGGGCGAAACTGCGCAAGACGTGGCCAGACGCGCGGCCAATGAACTGGAAACCTTACTCCAACAACGGGCCGGGCATATTGCCGCCGTCATCATCGAACCACTGGTGCAATGCGCCACCGGCATGGCGATGTATGACCCGCTGTATTTGAGTATTGTCGATGCCCTGTGCCAGCGCTATCAGGTGCATTTAATTCTGGATGAAATCGCAGTCGGCTTCGGTCGCACCGGTAGCTTTTTCGCTTGCCAGCAAGCGGGCGTGTGGCCGGACTTTTTATGCCTGTCCAAAGGCATTAGCGGCGGTTATTTACCGCTTTCGGTGGTAATGACCCGGCCTGAAGTGTATCAAACCTTTTATAGCCCGGATGTGCGGCGCGGCTTTTTGCATTCGCATTCGTATACCGGCAACCCGCTGGCTTGCCGCGCGGCTTTGGAGACGCTGGCGATTTTTCAGGATGAGGGCATCCTGCGGCGCAATGAACGTACTGCCAGCCAATTGGCACACGCTTTCGCGCCCTTGGCCAGCCACCCGCAAGTGCGCCATCTACGCCAGCGCGGCATGATACTGGCCTTTGATGTGGCAGGTAGCGACCCCGCTTTTTCGCGCCGCTTCTTTGCGCTGGCGCAGCAGGCGGAAATATTGCTGCGCCCGATTGGCCGCACCGTCTACCTGATGCCGCCTTATATTCTGGACGACGGCGATATTGCCTTGCTGGCTGAACGTATTCCCCAGGTGTTGGAACAAGTGCTGCAACAAGAGGCGCAGCAAAAGGACGGCCAATGAAACTAATCCAGGCACTCGAAGCACAACTGGCCGTACTCGATGACAAGGGTTTGCGCCGGGTATTGCGCAGCGTAGGCAGCCCCTGCGGTGCCGAATTAAGTGTGGACGGGCAAACCGTGCTGGCCTTTGCCAGCAATGACTATTTGGGTTTGGCCAGCCACCCGACTTTGGCGCAAGCCATGCATGCGGGGGTGGATCGCTATGGCGTTGGCAGCGGTGCATCGCACTTGATCAGCGGCCATTATGCGGTGCATGGCGAGCTGGAACAGCGCTTGGCGGCCATGCAAGATGCCCACATTCCCGATGTGCGCGCCCTGTACTTTGGCACCGGCTATATGGCCAATCTGGCCGTGTTGACGGCGCTGGCTGGCAGCGTGGCGCTGCCTGACTGCTGTATTTTTTCTGAAAGCTTGAACCACGCCTCGATTATTGACGGTGCCCGCTTAAGCCGCGCTCAGGTACAGGTGTTTCCCCATGCCGACGTGGTTGCGCTGCAGCGCATGCTGGAAACCAGTTCGGCCCCATTAAAAATCGTGGTCACCGATGGCGTGTTCAGTATGGATGGCGACCTGGCCCCCTTGGCGCGCATGCTGGCTTTGTGCGAGCAATACCAGGCTTGGCTGATCGTGGATGATGCCCATGGTTTTGGGGTGTTGGGGGCGGATGGACATGGCATTTTGCAGCACTTGAACCTGCGCTCGCCGAATTTGATTTATATGGGCACGCTGGGCAAGGCGGCGGGCGTCAGCGGCGCGTTTGTGGCGGCGCACAGCGTGCTGATCGAGTGGCTGGTGCAGCGCGCCCGGCAGTATATTTACACCACCGCGGCTGCACCTGCACTGGCACAGGCACTGTTGGCCAGTCTGGATATTATTGAAGGCCCCGAAGGGCGTGAGCGGCGCGCCCATTTGCAAGCTTTGGTGGCGCAGTGGCAGCAAGGCATTCACGGCCGCTGCTGGCAGCGCTTGCCGTCCAACACCGCGATTCAACCGCTTATTGTTGGCAGCAATCACGATGTGATGGCGCTGGCGGCGGCCTTGCGTGCACGTGGCTTGTGGGTGCCCGCAATCCGCCCACCCACGGTGCCTGCGGGCACGGCGCGCCTGCGCGTCACACTCACCAGCGCGCATAGCCAAAGCCAGGTACAGCGCCTGATCGATACCATTAACGAATTGGAAACCGCGCACTTGGCGCAACAGGAGAGGGAGAATTTGCGATGACGACATCAATGACCACATCAATGACCACATCAATGACCATACCAATGACCACACTAAGCCAGGGATTTTCTTGTTTTGTAACGGGCACCGATACCGAAATCGGCAAAACCCTGATCAGTTGCGCCTTGTTGCATGCGCTGGCGCAAAAAGGCCAGGTGGCAGTCGGTATGAAGCCGGTGGCGGCGGGTGCCGTGCTGCGGGACGGGGTTTGGCATAATGACGATGTGGATTTATTACGTGCCCATAGCAGTGTACAATTACCGACCGAAGTCGTGGCCCCGTATGTGTTGCGCACCGCCGCCGCGCCGCATATCGCGGCCCAGCGCGAGCATATTCATATTGATGTGGATTTGATTTTGCAACAATATCAAACCATGCGCCAAATCACCCCCAATGTGGTGGTGGAAGGGGTCGGCGGGTTTGTGGTGCCGTTTTCTGATTCGTGCGACAGTGCCGTTTTGGCGCAACGGCTGACTTTGCCGATTATTCTGGTGGTGGGCATGCGGCTGGGTTGTTTGAATCATGCGCTCTTGACGGTGGAAGCGATTGCCGCGCGCGGTTTGCATTTGGCGGGCTGGGTGGCCAATTTGGTGGATGAACAAATGGCGTTTGCCTTCGATAATTGCACCGCCCTGGCCGAGCGGATTGATGCGCCCTTGCTGGGTTGGGTGCCGCGCATGGCCGCCCCCGGTGCGCCTGCTGCTGCGGCTTGCCTTGATTTTTCGCGCTTGCCCAATTGGCCCGCATAAGTTGGAATGATATTGAATTATTGTGAATTATTTTGAATGAAATTGTTTTAGATTGTTTTGGAAAAAAGGAAAACCATGACTACCCAATTAGCGACGCCGCAGGCAATGACCTTCCACCCGCAACCGGAGCCGATCAAGCTGCCCGAGAACCCCACTTGGCCCGTCGAACAAATTATGGCTTTATTTGAATTGCCATTTAACGATTTGCTATTCCATGCGCAGCAAGTGCATCGCAGCCATTTTCCCGCGCAGGATGTGGAATTGGCGACGCTGTTATCGATTAAAACTGGTGGTTGCGAAGAAGATTGTGGTTATTGCCCACAAGCGGCGCGCTATGATACCGGGGTCGAAGCGAAAAAGATTTTACCACTGGATGAAGTCTTGCAAGCCGCGCGTGATGCCAAAGCCAATGGCGCAACCCGCTTTTGCATGGGCGCAGCCTGGCGTGAACCCAAGCAGCGCGATATGGAAAAAATCGAAGCCATGGTCGGCGCGGTGCATGACCTGGGGCTGGAAACCTGCGCCACGCTGGGTATGTTATCCGAGCAGCAGGCGTATGCACTGAAAAAAGCCGGGCTGGATTATTACAACCATAACCTCGATACCGCGCCCGAATTTTACGGCAACGTCATCTCCACCCGCCAATATCAGGACCGGCTCGATACCCTGGGCCGGGTGCGTGAGGCCGGTTTGAAAGTGTGCTGTGGCGGCATTGTTGGCATGGGCGAATCGCGCTTGCAGCGGGCTGGCTTGATTGCGCAATTGGCCAATCTCAATCCTTACCCGGAATCGGTGCCGGTCAACCATTTGGTGCAAGTTGAGGGCACCCCTTTGCACGGGCTTGATCCGCTCGACCCGCTGGAATTTGTGCGTACCATTGCGGTGGCGCGCATCACCATGCCCAAGGCTCGGGTGCGGCTTTCGGCAGGGCGGCGCGAAATGGGCGAAGCGGTGCAGGCGCTATGCTTTTTGGCGGGCGCGAATTCGATTTTTTATGGCGATAAATTATTAACTACCAGCAACCCTGAAGCAGGCGATGATCGTGCTTTGCTGGCCAAGCTGGGCTTGCAAACTCGTGCTGGCAGCGTGTTGGTCTGATTGGCCTGATTGGCATGATCGACGTAGAGGAAATGATTTTTGCAGCATTTTTAGATTATTAAAATAAGACAGAGAGAACGCAATGTTTACCAAAATCCTGATAGCCAACCGTGGCGAAATTGCCTGCCGGGTCGCCGCCAGCGCGCGTCGCCTGGGGGTCAAAACCGTGGCCGTGTATTCCGCAGCCGACGCCAACGCCAAACACGTGGCGGTGTGTGATGAAGCGGTCTTGATCGGCCCGGCAGCAGCGCGCGAGAGTTATTTGTGTGCCGATAAAATCATCGCCGTGGCGCTGGAAACGGGTGCCCAGGCAATTCACCCCGGTTATGGATTTTTATCCGAAAACAGCGACTTTGCCGACGCTTGCGCGGCCCAGGGTTTGGTGTTTATTGGCCCCCCCGCCGCCAGCATTCGCGCCATGGGTTCCAAATCCGCCGCCAAAACCTTGATGGAACAAGCCAAGGTGCCGCTGGTGCCGGGCTACCATGGCGAGAATCAGGAAGCGGCGTTTTTGCAACTTGAGGCGGATCGCATCGGCTACCCGGTATTACTCAAAGCCAGTGCTGGCGGTGGCGGCAAGGGTATGCGGGTGGTGGAACAATCGAGCGACTTTGCCGCAGCATTGGCGTCCTGCAAGCGCGAAGCGATTAACTCCTTTGGTGACGACAAGGTGTTGGTGGAAAAATATCTGGTGCGGCCACGCCATATCGAAATTCAAGTCTTTGCTGACAGCCATGGCCAATGCGTGTATTTGTTTGAGCGCGATTGTTCGGTGCAGCGCCGCCATCAAAAAGTATTGGAAGAAGCGCCCGCCCCCGGCATGACGCCAGAGCGGCGCGCCGCCATGGGGCAAGCCGCAGTGGCGGCGGCCAGCGCAGTAGGCTATGTCGGCGCGGGCACGGTGGAATTTATCGCCAACCAGGATGGTTCGTTTTATTTCATGGAAATGAATACCCGCTTGCAGGTGGAGCACCCGGTGACGGAAATGATTACCGGGCAAGATTTGGTGGAATGGCAGTTGCGCGTGGCCTCGGGCGAGCGCTTGCCTTTGCGCCAGGATCAATTGCAAATCCATGGCCATGCGCTGGAAGCGCGGGTCTATGCCGAAAACCCGGAAAAAGGCTTTTTACCTTCGATCGGGCAATTGCAGCATTTGCGCACGCCCGCTGCGGTCGAATTTGAAAACGGCATGGTGGCGGTGGCAGGTGCTGGCAGCACCCCTGCGGCGGTGCGGATTGATTCCGGCGTGCGCGCAGGTGACGCCATCTCACCGTTTTACGACCCGATGATTGCCAAACTGATCGTCTGGGGGCCGGATCGCGCGGCGGCCTTGGCGCAGATGGCCCAGTCTTTGGCGCAATATCAGGTGGTGGGCCTATCGAGCAATATCGCCTTCTTGCAGCGCATGGTAAAGAGCGTGCCCTTTGCCAGTGCCGATCTGGATACCGGCCTGATCGAGCGTCATCGCGCCACCTTGTTCCCGCCCCTGCAGGCAGCACCGATGGCCGCTATTGCGCTGGCCTGCTTGGCCTTGGTGGACGATGAGCGGCAACAGGCGCAAGCCGGTGATTGCCAGCCGGGAAACCCGTGGAGCCATGCCATGGGTTGGCGTTTGAATCAAAGCATGAAGCGCAAACTTGGGTTTTCCGATGAGTACTCGGCCAGCGTGACGGACGGGTTTGATTATGAAACCCAACTCACCTATCAGCATGACGGCTATCAATTGACGGTGTACGATGCCAAGGCCAGCGTACAATTCAAGTCGCGCCAGGGCCATGATTTTAGTCTGGTATTGGGCTTGAACAGTGTGCGCGGCACGGTGATTCGCGCGCACGACAGCTTCCATGTGTTTTATGCAGGTCAGCATTATGTGTTGCACTTCCATGACCCTATGGCCCATGCGGGCGAGGTCGAAGCCGAAGGCGGGCGCTTGACCGCACCCATGCCCGGCAAGGTGGTGGCGGTGTTGGCCAAGGCCGGGCAAAGCGTGCAAAAAGGTGATCCGTTGGTGATTATGGAAGCGATGAAAATGGAGCACACCATTGCCGCACCAGCCGATGGCATGGTGGAACAGGTGTTATATGCGGTGGGCGACCAGGTTGCTGACGGCGCGCCGCTATTGGCGTTTAAGATTGCCGGGTAGTGGTAGTGGTAGTGATAGTGGTAGTGATAGTGGTGTTTGGTTTGGAAAAGCGAACCAAGCAGTACGATAAACATCTCATTCATATTGATCTGACAGATTGAAGGGTAACTTCATGCGCATTATTTTTTACAGCCACGGAGGCGATTCAGAGGCTTGGGTCAAGGGCTTTAATGAAATCATGCCCGATGTGGAAGTTTATTGCTGGCAACCGGGCGATAATTTGGTCAATTCTCCAACGGGTGATTATGGCGTGGTGTGGCGGCCACCGGTCGAAATGTTGCGTGATCGCACCGATTTAAAAGCGATTTTTAATCTCGGTGCCGGGGTCGATGCCATCTTGAAATTTGGCGATGCGCTGCCGGACGAAATGATGATTGTGCGCCTCGATGATGCCGGCATGGGCGTGCAAATGGCGGAATACGTGACCCATGCGGTGTTGCGTTACTATCGCCGGTTTGATGAATACGAAGCCCAGGCCAAGCGTGGCGAATGGCATGTGCTCAAGCCGTTTGATAAAGAATCGTTCACGATTGGGATTTTGGGCCTAGGTGTGTTGGGGCGGCGGATTGCCGATTCGCTGGCGCATTTTGAATTCCCTTTATTGGGTTGGAGCCATACCATGAAGGATGTGGCGGGCGTCGCCTGTTATGCCGGCAAAGATGGGCTGGATGAGTTTTTGCGTAAAACGCGGGTGTTGGTGTGCGTCTTGCCGCTCACATCCGAAACCAGCAATATGTTGGGTCGTACCAATTTGGCCAAATTGCCGGATGGCGCGTATTTAATCAATGTGGCGCGCGGTGCGCATGTGGCCGAGCCGGATTTGCTGGCCTTTATCAAATCGGGCCAAATCGCGCATGCCACGCTGGATGTGTTTCGCAATGAACCCTTGCCCAAGCAACATCCATTTTGGCAAGAACCACGCGTGGCGATCACCCCGCATATTGCCGCCCTGACCTTGCACAATGAAAGTATTCGGCAAATCGCCAGTAAAATTCATGCGCTGGAAAATGGCCAGCCCATTACGGGTGTGGTTGACCGTAGCAAAGGTTATTGATCAGGCCCGGTGGGCCAAATTATTGATAGGGATTAATCTATGGCAACGCTGCCAAAACAAGTAAAAATTGTCGAAGTAGGCGCACGGGATGGCTTGCAAAATGAAAAAGAAACCATCGCCGCCGAGGTAAAAATCGCGCTGATTGATCGTTTGAGTCAGGCCGGTTTCCCCAATATTGAAGCGGCGGCCTTTGTCTCGCCCAAGTGGGTGCCGCAAATGGCGACCAGTACCGAGGTGATGGCGGGCATTACGCGTCGCCCTGGCACGCTGTATTCGGTGTTGACGCCCAATTTAAAGGGCTTGGAAGCGGCCTTGGCAGCCAAAGCCGACGAAGTGGTGATTTTTGGCTCGGCCTCGGAAGCATTTTCGCAGAAAAATATCAATTGTTCGATTGCCGAATCGATAGAGCGCTTTCGTGAAGTGGCGTTGCTGGCCAAGCAAAGCGGGGTGCGCTTGCGTGGGTCCGTCAGTTGCGCGTTTGGTTGCCCGTATCAGGGCGCGGTGGGTTTGGATGCGGTAGCCGACGTGGTGGCGCGTATGGCGGAACTGGGTTGCGATGAGATTGATATTGCCGATACGATTGGGGTATCCACGCCCTTGCATACGCAAGCGGTGATGCAGCGGGTGGGGCAAAATTTTGCTTTGGCGCAAATCTCGGGGCACTTTCATGATACTTATGGGCAGGCGCTGGCCAATATTTATGCCAGCTTGGAAGTGGGCGTGGCGATTTTCCATTCGTCGGTGGCGGGTTTGGGCGGGTGTCCGTATGCCAAGGGCGCGACCGGGAATGTGGCGACAGAAGATGTTTTGTATTTAATGCAGGGTTTGGGGATACAGACGGGGGTTGATTTGGATTTGGTGGTCGATGCGGGGCAATTTATTTCCCAGCATTTGGGGCGCAAGTCGGCCAGTCGGGTGGGCAATGCTTTGGCGGCCAAGCGGGCGGGGTAAGCTGGCGTGGTGTTCAGGTGGCCCGGAAATGGTTGTTCCGGGCCATTGCAGTACAGATCACTAATCAAGTAAATTAACTGCGTTTTTGGTTTGCGGCAATATCACGTCATTACAGGCCCAGCAAAGGCGCAAGTTGCTGCGCGGTTGCCAGCACGCTTGCGCCGATTTCCCCTACTGTTTGTGCCGCTTCGCGGATACCGTTGAGACTAATGCCGAGTCGGTCTTTTCGTGGTGTGGCGCGTGCGGTTTCGGTCACTATGGCTTGGGTATCACTGGCCAAATCGGTGATGGCTTCTTGTTGCGCTGGCGTGGCGGTCGTTTTCAGCGTTTCGATTTCTTTCAATAATTGCGCCAGCAACGCTTTGACATCCGGCGCGGCGGGGGAGTCGGCCAGTTTGTTGAAGCTGTTTTTGATGGTGTTGGCGACGGTTACATCGCCCGTGGTGCTGTTGATGATATTGACGTTGTTGCTGTCCATGTTTGCCTCCTTGTCGGTAAAAACACTGTATTGATGCTGGTGAAAATGCTTGATTTCTTGCGCTTGCTTGGCTTCGGTAATAAAGGTCTGGAGCAGCGCTGTTACATCGTATGTATCGCCAGATTTGGCGATAAAATGTTTTATGCCTTTGCTGGCGTGCGCCAACACTTGTTGGTAGGATGCTTGCTCGGGCGTGCCCTCGTCACGCAAGGGCAGCCATGCGCGTGCTGCGCTGATGCGTGCGTGGGCGGGGAGCGCGATCAATTCTTCGTAGCGCAAGTTAATTTGATCCAAAATGGCTTGCATTTCATCGCGCAAGATGGTGAGGTAGTCGCGCGCCTCGTGACCTGTCACCCATAACTGGATTTTGCGTTCGTGGTAGTCCGCCACCAGCAGGGCGCGTGCATCCAGGCGGGCGGCGGTCAGTACCACGCCTGCTTGCCATACCAGTTGCTGGTTTTTCTCTTGCTGGGTGGTTTGGGTGGCAATTTCCTGGTGTTTTTGCACAATCAGTTGCGGCATGATGTGGCGCGGAAGGAATACGTCAAACTTCAATTCAAACGCCAATGCGGCGCGGGTGTCGTACTGATGATCGGGCTGGGTGGCGGATAACAGGCCGGGTATGATCAGCGTGTTGGCGGTATCGCCCAGGCGGTAACTGAGCTTGAACTGGCACATGGCGTCCATGATGAAGCGGCATTTATCGGCGGGGTAGTCGAGTACGTTACCTTGTTCGTCCTGCACTTGCTTTTCGCGTAGCAGGGCTACGATGGCGCGTTCGCTTACGCGTGGGTGCTGGTGGCACATGACGGTGTAAATGCCGTAAGTGAGCCAGCGCGGGTTGAGTACGAAACCGTCCAGACAGGCCAATTTGCTGAAGTGGATGATGACGCCCAGCTTGTCAAAAATGTCCAGCAGCCAGTCGCGGTTTTGGGTGCCAGTTTCGGTGATGTTTTGCTCGGCGCACAGGGCGATAAATTCACTTTGCGATAAAAATGCGGCCAGTGGGGTGCGGCGGCGCAGGTTTTCCAATACCGCAAATTGGGCCAGGGTGAATTTGACTTGGTGCGTTTCCAGCTTTTGCAACTGGTGGCAAAATTCATCCTTAAAATCTTGCGCGTGGGTCTGGTATTTGCCCAAGGCATGAGTGCAGGAAAGTGGGAAATAGCCTGCGATGTTGGGGTACTTCTTTTTCAGCAGGCCCATGTCCAGGTTCAGGCGGGCTTGGTCGAGGCGGTTGCCGACAATGATGACGGCAGATTGGCCGCCGAAGCTTTTCACATGTTCCAGCCAGTATTGTGCCTGTTCGGTGGCGTTGGTTTCGCTGCGGTTGTTCATGACCAGTACATACAGGCAGGCTTCGCGCAGAAACAGTTGGTGGGTGGCGTGCATCATCACTTGGCCGCCGAAGTCCCAAAAATGGGCGGTGATGTCGGTGTTGGGGACGGGCCATTCTCGGATGTCTATGCCGGGGGTCATCGGTTCTTTGCCTTCGGGGATGGGTTCGCCGAATAGGACTTTGACCAAGGAGGTTTTGCCGGCTTCGCCATCGCCGAGGAAAATGGCGCGGACGCGGTTGAGAGGCTTGATGGCGAGTTGCTCGCGCAGGTTGAGTAGGTAGGCGTTAATTTGCTCGGCGCTTTGGGCTTGGATTGATTCTGGTATCAATGCAGCTTGGCGCATTAAGGATAGATCAAGTGGTTTGCCCTCTAGCCTATCGCGATAAAAATCCAACCAGAAGACAAATCCCGAGTCAAGTTCACGTATCGCCGAATTCATATTGGCAATCAACTTTTTCAAAAAATCGGGCAGTTCAACCGACCATAATGGCCTGTTAGCGAATTCTGTCAAACTAAATTTGTTTGTCATTAATTGCTCAATGTCATTTTCTATTTGGTTTGAAATAAGTATAGGGTAGTAATAATCATAATTAGCCTTGTAATTGTAGGCACTTACAGTTGCCGCGCCCGCAAAGGCCGTGTTGGCATATGCAAAAACAGGTGTGTAAGCAGCCGTTATTGTATATGTGATCGATGAAAGTACATTTGCATACGCATAAGCCCCGGGTGCATACCCTGCAACACGTTCGGCTTCTTGAACAGCACGTTTACTGCGCTTTGCTAAATCAATCAAGTCGTTATTTCCAAATGCAAGCAATAATGCGATATTGCAGCAGTCAAAAACAGCGCATAGGTTGGTTGCTCGATCATGATAAAACCAGAACCAAAATGCCTCTTGATTATCGTTCTTAGTTTCTACGAGCAACGGTAATGCCCGTAACACTGAACGAACAGAAATAATTACCACCTCCGCAGTAGATAACCTAGCCAATTTTGCTTTGATTTGAGTCCTAAATATGTTTTCGTCCATTTCTTCCTCGCTCAACATTCAAAATAGTATAAGGGAATTGCTAACCGATACGAAATGGATTTCTTGCTCCTCCGGGTATCATCAGTTGAAATACCCCAGCACAAAAAAACGTAAACAGGTGTGATAGTCTGAGCAACAATTGGCAAAAATGTCGCTGAAAATGGCGCAGCGGCGTGCAATGTGCGAAGAAGTAAGGTGGTGTGCGGAAGGATTGTAGAGTAATGCAGTCCAGGTTGCCCAGAAGCAATCATTTCGGGTAATGGCAACATCAGGCAAATGGACAGGTGAATTCAGTGCGCCAATTCTTGATCTTGAAAGAGGCCATCTTCTCACCTTCTTGCCGATTCAAGGCAGATCTGACTCGTTCAATTGAGCTGACATATTCCATTTCTTGTTCCTCTTCCAGATCACTAATAAAATAACTTAACTGCGTTTCCAGTTCAGGCGGCAAGGCCATCATCCAGTCGATTACCAGAAAGAACTGGTGAATCGACTCCCTGTCCCACTGGCGCGCATACAGCAAGCGCATCAATCGGCATTTTACGCGATAGCGCGCATTCATGTCTGAGTGGGTAGCGCGGGTATGCAGGTAGGCCAGCGTCAGCAAAGCAAATGGATTGGGATCAGCTTCCAATTGCGCTTCCTGTTCAGCATAGTTTAGCAGCTTGGCCACCGGAAAGCGAAACCCCACTTCACAGCCCAGCGACTCGTAGCCAAATGTCTGCGGCAGCCATTTTGCGTTATTATCACCCAACACCGCCATGCTGGCAATGGGGCGCTGGTAAAAGTCAAATAAGCGATAATTGTAGCCAAACATGCGCTGGGCAAATTTCTTCTCACGCGCAACTTGTATTTCCACATGGATATAAATCCATTCTTCCTGCCCCGAAAGCCGCTTTACCTTCACCAATTTATCCACATGGCGCGTACCAACCAGAGCATGTTTGGCGACGGCTTGCAGTTCTTTATCCAGGAATTCATGCGGGCAGGCCCAGTCGATTTGGGTGCAAGCGTGGGGGAAGTAAAAAGCCATGAAGGCTTGGAAATGCTGTTCCAGCGCAATTTTCCATGGTGTGTCATACTTTGCCGCCGGGTGTGGCGACTTGGTTTTGTGGGTTTTGCAAGCGATTTTTACCTTTGTCGCGCAAATACCGCATTCACCCGATCATGCAACCCATATCAACCAGGATGATATTGGCAAAAATACAACGATGGTATGTGCCAAAATGAAGCAAAAAAGTGCTTTATGAGTGATTTTGCTTGATTGGTGGAAATTTACCACACTTTTTTAGTGCGTATGCTTGCAGATAACTGTATAAGGAGCTTATCATTGGCCGCTTGTATTGGATAATTTATTGCACATGCTGCATAACTTGCACTTTTTGAGAATTAAATATGACCAAAACCCTCATCATCGCGGAAAAGCCTTCGGTTGCGAATGATATCGCCAAGACCCTTGGTGGTTTTGTCAAGCACGATGAGTACTTCGAATCCGAACAGTACGTGCTTTCATCGGCGGTAGGCCATTTGTTGGAAATCGCAGTGCCTGAAGAACATGACGTGAAACGCGGCAAATGGAGTTTTGCCAAATTACCCATGATTCCGCCCTATTTTGCGCTCAACCCGATCGCCAAAACCGAATCACGGTTGAAGGTATTAAATAAGCTGATCAAACGCAAAGATGTCACCAAACTGATTAACGCATGTGACGCGGGCCGTGAAGGTGAGCTGATTTTCCGCTTGATCGTGCAAAACGCCAATGCCAAACAGCCAATTCAACGCCTGTGGCTGCAATCGATGACGCCCGCCGCGATTCGTGACGGCTTTACCCATTTGCGCAGCGATGCTGAAATGTTGCCGCTGGCCGATGCGGCCCGTTGCCGCTCCGAAGCCGACTGGCTGATCGGCATCAATGGCACCCGCGCCATGACCGCCTTTAATTCAAAAGAAGGCGGCTTTTATTTGACCACCGTGGGCCGGGTGCAAACCCCTACCTTGTCGATTGTGGTCGAGCGCGAAGAAAAAATCAAACGCTTTGTTTCGCGTGATTTTTGGGAGGTGCGCGCCGAGTTTGCCTGCGCAGCAGGCGTGTACGAAGGCCGCTGGCAAGATAGAGCCTTTAAAAAAGACGAAACCGACCCGGAAAAGAAAGCCGAACGCCTGTGGAGCCGCGCCGCAGCCGATTCCATCGTCACCGCTTGCCGTAATAAACCGGGTAGCGTGACGGAAGAATCGAAACCAACCACCTCAATGTCGCCCGCTCTGTTCGATTTAACCAGCTTGCAGCGTGAAGCCAACTCGCGTTTTGGCTTTTCCGCCAAAAACACCTTGGGTTTGGCGCAAGCTTTGTATGAAAAGCACAAAGTATTAACCTATCCGCGTACCGATTCGCGCCATTTGCCGGAAGATTATCACGATACCGTCAAGCAAGCCTTGGCCACGGTGGCGCAAAACAATAATTATCACCAATTTGCCAAGCAGATTTTGGATAAGGGTTGGGTCAAGCCGAACAAACGGATTTTTGATAACACTAAAATCTCGGATCACTTTGCGATTATCCCCACCACCATCGCGCCCAAAGGCTTGTCGGAACCTGAGCAAAAATTGTATGATCTGGTTACGCGCCGCTTTATGGCAGTGTTTTTCCCGGCGGCAGAATTTCAAGTTACCACGCGCTATACCGAAGTGTCCGGCCATCAGTTTAAAACTGAAGGCAAGGTGATGACTGCGGCGGGCTGGCTCGCCATTTACGGCAAGGAAGCGGCGGAGGACGATAAAGACAATGCCGGTAATCTGGTGCCCGTGGTCAAGGGCGAAAAAGTGCAAACCGAAGAGATTACCGTTAATGGCTTGGCCACCAAGCCACCGGCCCGCTATAACGAAGCCTCGTTATTGTCGGCCATGGAAGGCGCAGGCAAGCTCATTGATGACGATGAATTGCGCGATGCGATGGCGGGCAAGGGCTTGGGCACGCCTGCCACGCGGGCGGCGATTATCGAAGGCTTGATATCCGAGCGCTATTTTCTGCGCGAAGGGCGGGAGCTTATTCCAACCGCCAAAGCCTTTCAATTGATGACCTTGTTGCGCGGTTTGGGCATGAATGAATTGACCGCGCCCGAATTGACGGGTGAATGGGAATATAAATTATCGCAAATGGAACGTGGAAAAATCTCACGTGAAGAATTCATGCGGGAAATTGCGCAAATGACGGAGATTATCGTCAAACGCGCAAAAGAATATGATAATGATACTATTCCAGGTGATTATCACACCTTGAGCACGCCTTGCCCGCATTGTAGCAGCGTGGTGAAAGAAAACTATCGGCGTTTTGCCTGCACTAAGTGCGAGTTTTCCATGACCAAAACCCCGGCGGGCCGTCAGTTTGAACTGGAAGAAGTGGAAGACTTGTTAAAAAATCGCACCATTGGGCCGTTGCAAGGTTTCCGCTCAAAAATGGGCCGCCCGTTCGCCGCCATTTTGCGCATTGTGTTTGATGAAGAAATCAAAAACTGCAAGCTGGAATTTGATTTTGGCCAAAACGATGGTGAAGGCGAAGACGGCGAAGCGCTGGATTTGAGCGAACTGCCGCTCACTGGCACCTGCCCGAAATGCGGCAAAGGCGTGTATGAAGTCGGTTTGGCTTATTCTTGCGAAGGCCAGTTGGCCAAACCCAAAACCTGTGATTTCCGCAGTGGCCGCATTGTTTTGCAGCAAGAAATTCTGCCTGAGCAAATGGCCAAATTATTGCGCGAAGGTAAAACGGATTTGTTGCCGGGCTTTGTGTCCCAGCGTACCCGGCGGCCATTTAAAGCCTATTTGGTCAAGGGTAAGGATGGCAAAATCAGCTTTGAATTCGAACCACGCAAGGCGGGCGCGGTCAAGGGCAAAGGCAAAGCCGCCGCAGAGGAGGTGGATGAGGACGGCGTGGTGCAGGAGGCCAAACCAGCTAAAGCCGCCGCTGTAGCTAAAACCACAACCGTCAAAAAAGCGGCACCCGCCAAAACAGCCGCCGCTGCCGCAAAAAAACCGGTAGCCAAGCGGCCAGTGACGAAAAAATCCGCCGCTTGATCGTCAGCCCTGGCTAACAGCTTGGGCGCGGCAAGCGCGCGGTGCGCTTGCCAGCAGCCAGCCCAAGCTGGACGGCGGGCGTCACATTGGCTTGCAAGGTGACGCCAAATTCCATTAACTCGTCGCGCCGGAAGGCGACAATCGTCACCTTCTCTCCTACTTTATAGCTGGCCAGCAGCGTTTCCAGATTGGCCTTGCCCCCTTTAACGCTAACCCGTAAGCCGCCCATGGCCACCAGCGTATCCCCCGACGACAAGCCCGCTTTTTGCGCCGCGCCACCGTCATGCACGGTGCTCAGTTTGCAATCGGTGCCGTCAAAGGCCAGGGTCGCATTGAAAGTGGCACGGCTGTCGGCGCGCTGATCAGTCAGTTGCACGCCAAACGGCGCAAACAGCTTGGCCAGCGGTAAATCAGCGGTGCCACGCACATATTGCTCAAAGAAGGATTTTTGTTTTGCGTTGCATAATTCATCGACTAGCGCTTCCACTTCTTCCGTGGTCACGCCGCTTTGGCTGGCCCCTGCCTGATAAAAATCACGGCCATGGCGTTGCCACAACACGCGCATTAAATCGTCCAGCGAGGCTTTGCCAGCGCTCTTGCTGCGTATCGTTAAATCCAGCGCCAGCGCCACCAGCGCGCCTTTGGTGTAATAACTGACCACCGCATTCGGGGTGTTTTCATCGCGCCGATAATATTTGACCCAGGCGTCAAAGCTGGAATCGGCCACGCTTTGTTTGGTGCGTCCATTGCCACCCAGCACCATATTGATGGTCTTGCCGAGCAAGGTAAAGTAAGCGGCTTCATCAATCACACCGCTTCTGACCAGGAACAAATCATCATAATAACTGGTAAATCCTTCAAACAACCAGAGTAGCGGCGTATAGTTTTCCTGCTGTAAATCGTAGGGCACAAAGGCCGCCGGTTTGATGCGTTTGACATTCCATGTATGAAAATACTCATGGCTGCACAGGCCTAAAAAACTGCGGTAGCCATCATCCATGGGCAGCTTGGCCCGGGTTTTGAGCGGTAAATCGCGCCGATTGCAAATTAAGGCAGTCGAGGCGCGGTGCTCCAACCCGCCATACCCGTCGTCTACTGCCATGGTTAAAAACACATAGCGCTGCATCGGCGCGCGTTTGGTTTTGGGTTCAAAGAAGGCAATTTGGGCTTCGCAGATTTTTTTCAGGTCGGCGCAGATGCGCGCCAAATCGAGATTATTCACCCGCCCGGTGACCACAAAATCGTGGCTGATGCCATGCGCTTTAAAACTGGCCAGTTCAAACTCACCCATTTCAACCGGGTGATCGATCAATTCATCATAGTCGCTGGCCACGTAGCTGCCAAAACCATAGCGTTTGGCATCCAGTTCCGGCAGCGTGGTGGCAACCCGCCATGCTTGGGTGTCGCCTTGCGGCCGCTCGATATGGACAATATGCTGCGCCTGCTCTTGCCCCAACACCCGTAAAAATACGCTGGTGCCGTTGAAAAAGCCGTGAGTTTGATCCAGGTGGGCGGTGCGTACCGATAAATCCCAGGCATACACGTCGTAATCGAGCGTGAGCGCACCACGGCAGGGGGCGGCTTGCCAACTGTGTTTGTCCAGCTTGTGCAGCGCTACTGGTTTGCCGTCGCAACTGGCGCGAATTTGCACGATGTTACGCGCGAATTCACGAATCATATAGCTGCCCGGTATCCACGCAGGTAAGGCCACCGTCTGGCCCTTGACATCCGGTTGCGCTATCACCAAGCGTACTTGAAACACGTGGCTGGCCGGGTGCTGCGAGCCAATTTGATATTGCAGTGCAGCAGCGAGCGCAGCAGCGGGTGCAGCAGCGAGCGCAGCAGAGGCATCACGTTGGATGGGTTTTTTCATTTCAGTGAGTCCTTACATTGACGGCGATCAGGGTGAGCAGTTGGGACAGCAAAATGACACAGGTGAGTGCAAAGCGCAGCCGCAAAAACCATTCCGGCATTTTATACCAAAGGTATAGGCGTTTGTCGATTTGGTAACTGACCAAAAAGCCAATGCCCAGCACCAGAAAGGCCAAGCCCGGTTCCACCAGCAAGGAAGAAAATGCAATAAAGGACGGTATCACACCCCAGGCCAGGGCTTTTTTGGTTTGCACCACCGATAAACTTTCGGCACCCAGCGCGCCACCCCAATGGATGCCGCCCAAAAAGGACAGGATGGCAATCCCATAACCAATTTGGCCCCGGATCAGGCTTGCCTGCCAGTTGGTAGGAAAAATCCAGGTCGCCAATGTGAGAAACACAAAAGGGGCTAAACCAATCACGCCCAAAATGCGCGCCATATGTTTGTTGAAAAAATGTGAATTCATGAATGGTTGTGGTGCCAGCCGACATGATGCTGTCATTTCTGCGACAAGGTCGCGGTAACAGGTCAGCAAGCGTTCGGTTCCGGCAAGTCATAAAAATGTATAGTTTAACCGCAATTGGCTTGCTGCGACTGTCTTTATCCCATGCTGCTGGGGCATTTGCAACGCCCAACTGAAAACATCTTGCAAAGAATGAGTCGAGTTGGTTTATTTACGCCCACAATCGCATACAATAAAACCATATGCAACATCAGGTAACGAGAAAATACAGCGCATCTCAGGTAATGAGAAAATAAGCGTGTTCAAACGAATTGATGAATTCGGCACTAATCAGACAAAACCAGGAGTGAGTATGAATTCGGAAGTCTCTACGGAAATAGAAGGCGCAGAAGAGGATGAATGGCTCATTTACGATGACGTGATTGAGGGTGGTGACGAAAAAGGTGTGGAAGAAAAGCTCTGGTTGGTCTTGATCGTTGATGATGATCTCGATGTCCATGCCGTTACCCGTCTGGCCTTACATAAAATCCGCTTCAAGGGCCGTGGCCTGAAGTTTTTGAGCGCCTATAGCCGCAAAGAAGCTTACGCGGTCATGCGTGATACGCCCGATATTGCCTTGGTCTTACTGGATGTGGTGATGGAATCCGATGACGCGGGTTTGAATTTGGCGCGGCAAATTCGCGAAGACTTGAACAATCACAGTGTGCGGGTGGTGTTGCGCACCGGGCAACCGGGGCAGGCACCCGAACAGCGCGTGGTCATGGAATATGATATCAATGACTACAAATCAAAAACGGAACTGACTGCGCAAAAACTGTTTACCACGGTGGTGTCATCGTTACGTGCTTACGATAGTTTAATGCAAGCCGAACGCGGCAAGACCGAGTTGGTGGCATCGTTGGCCAAGGTTAAAATCTTAAAGTCGGCGCTGGATCAACATTCGTTGGTGGCCATTTCTGATCAATTTGGTAAAATAACTTACGCTAACGACCATTTTTGCAATGTTTCCAAATATGCACGTGAAGAATTGATGGGGCAAGGGTATCGGATCTTTGATTCGGGCTATCATTCGAAAGAGTTTTTTGCCAATTTATGGAACACTATTACCGAGGGTCGGATTTTCCGTTCGGAAATAAAAAACCGGGCGCGTGACGGTTCTTTCTTTTGGGTGGATACCACGATCTTGCCGTTTCTTAACCCCGAATCGCATTCGATGCAATATGTTGGTATCCATACCGATATTACCGAGCGTAAATTAGCGCAAGCCAGTTTGCAAGCCAGTGAAGCGCAAATGCGCCATTTGCTCAGTGTTAGCCCGATTGCGGTCAGCATTGAACGCTTGTCTACCAAGCAAAGGGTGTTTGCCAATCAGCGTTTTGCGGACATGTTTAATACTACGTTGGCTTTGGTCACCGGGGCTGATCCGCTGCAGTTTTATCAAAACCAGGAAGAGCATGATGGGGTGCTGGTGCGTTTGATGAAAGGGGAAACCATCATTAACGAGCCGCTGCAATTGTTGACGCGAGACCGCAAACCGTTATCGGTATTGGCGTCGTTTTCGCGCATGGAGTATGAGGGCGAGCCAGCGATGTTGGCATGGTTTTATGATACCCAGGCGCGTACTTTGCCCGAGTAAGGATCAAGCAGATCGGGAGGCTGGCCCCGCAGTCTCCCTTCAATAGAAATAATAGCCTGGCTAACCAATGAGGCGCTTGCAAAAGAAGTAAATCGCGCCCCGGATACCGTTAAAAAGAATATCGCCATCCTGCTACGCGCTTTTAACTGTGATAGCCGCTTTGAATTAATCAATAAAGTCAACCGCTCTGGCTATATGGCGGCCCTAGAGTTGACGAGAAAACGTAGAAAATAAAAATGTTGGGCCGAGCAACCAAACCACTTTATTGCCCGAAGGCCAGCGCAGTAGCAGCGCCTATATCAAACCCTGCCCCGCCTCAACAAAGCGCGTACCAAACAGGCC
>JBKJLF010000534.1:0-5714 GCA_046597185.1 Burkholderiaceae bacterium
GCCGCTACCATTGAAGGCGATCTCCAGCGTATAGGTTGAACCCGGTGCAATCAACTGGCTGTCCAGGTAGGACGAGTCATCGCTATTGGGTGAGCGCAACCATTGGTGGGCGTGCAAGTGATGCACATGGCTGATACCCTGGCCAGTATGCAACAAACGCATGGTAACGTGGTCGCGCATATAACTGTGGTAGACATTGGATGGGTCATCCGGGTAAAAGGCTTTGGTGGCCTTCAGGCCCGAGGGCGGGTTGCTTGGGGTGTTGCCCGGCGTGGGGAGCACAGCAGGGTTGGGCGGCGTGCTGGTGGTGGCGTTGGCGGGTACGTCCACTACCATGGCAGGGTCGCCATTGGCCCAGGAACTGAGGAAAAATTCTTCAAATTTCAGATCGACCGAATCTTTGCCCCCCATCGGGCCCACACCCAGGCGGCTGGCCAGCACTTCCGCGCCAATCCCTGCCGCACCATAATTGATGGCAAACGCATCGCCACCCGCGTTCAGAACACTGACCAGGGGGCCACTATTGAACTGACTAAACGCCTGTTGCGCGGTAAAAATTTCATGGTACATCAGGGCGAATTCACGAAACGGTTGACGGCGGTTGGGGTAAGTTGGGTTGGCGTAGAAACCGGGGCCATTTTCAGTGAATGGAAACGCGCCGCCCCCGGGCCCGGTGATGATGGCGGCCAGGTCGGTATAGATCAATTCGTGCCGATTAGCGGCCAGGGCTTGTGTCATTCTTAAAATCGGTGTGCCGGTTTTGGCGCTACCAGCGGGGAAAACCGCGTTGTAATTGATCAGTGGACGGCCATCCGGCAGGATGCTGGATGAGGCCAGCAGCATATCGGCATTGGTGACCTGGCTGCGATACCACTCCGAGTTGGCCGGTTCTACCACGGTCGCGCCGAATAAACCTGCAGCTAACTGGCCGTTCCAGTCTGCGGCGGCACTGTAGAGCATGAAAGTGCCTTCTGCC
The DNA here is from genome assembly GCA_046597185.1 of Burkholderiaceae bacterium. GTDB lineage: Bacteria > Pseudomonadota > Gammaproteobacteria > Burkholderiales > Burkholderiaceae_D > CAMBDR01. Next base: position 977 of record JBKJLF010000534.1, read on the forward strand.
TTGGCATAATACTTATAGATTTTTGTTTCGTTGGGACTGGCATAGGTATTGGCATTCTTGCCGACCCAGGTGGCGTCGCTATGGATACCCGGCTGAGGCTGACCTTTGACATCATTAACGGAAACCAGTTCCAGACCCGTGATATGCACCCCCGCCGAGCGCGTGCCCACACCCGATGCTTTGGCAGCACTCGTGCCAGCCGGTGCCAGCAAATTGGTGAATTGAATCTCCAAAAACTGGCCCACGTTGACGCGCAACACCATCGGGCGTGGGCGCTTGTCGGAGCGCAGTGCCACCTTGCCCGCTTGAAGGCTTGCGCCGTCGGTTGACACCACGTCACGCTTCAAGGCAAACATCATACCGTTGGGTTGCGAGGTGCCAAGACGATTAAACCACCAGGGCTGATCGAGTGCAACGACTTCGGCATAAATGGTTGTTGGTGTCTTATCGGGCACTGGGGCTGCAATTGCAGTAGTGCAAAATAAGCATAAGAGCGTTGCCATGAAGGCAGCGAATGAATGATTTCTTAGGGAAATTAAAAGCCAAATACGATCGTTCATAAAAAACCTCGTCAGATTGGATGGATTTTGCCTGCCAAAAGGCATTATCGGAGGCAAGTGACAACGTGTCAAAGGAAATGGCGCGATTTTTTGGCAAAAGATACCTGATGTGCGATTACGCAACATTGCATTCTTTCAGGTAATAAAATTGCGTTGGGTGGAAAGTTGCATTGGGTGGAAAGTTGCATTGGGTGGAAAGTTGCATTAGGTGGAAAGTTGCATTAGGTGGATGCCATATTTTTTTGAATTAAACAGCAAACGCGTGTCGGTATGCGACAATAGCGGGTTATTCAAATTGCCCGATTTTGCGCAAGATGCATAAAACGGGCTTTATAATAATTGATAATTAATATTTCATAGCGTGGCAAACAAGGGTTGACCGTGGCAAAAGCAAAAACCAATTATACCTGTTCGGAATGTGCTGGCGTATTTAATAAGTGGGTCGGGCAGTGTCCGGCCTGTGGGCAATGGAATACCTTGCTCGAAACCCTGGTAGAAACCACGGCCAATCGATTTTCCACCCCTGGTCTTGTGGCCAGCGCCCCGGTGCAATGTTTGGCCGATATCGACGCCCAGGACGTGCCGCGCTTTAGCACCGGTATGGATGAATTTGACCGCGTGTTGGGCGGTGGCCTGGTGGCAGGCGGTGTGGTGTTGATTGGCGGTGACCCCGGCATTGGCAAATCCACCTTGCTGTTGCAAGCGCTGGCCAATATGGCGCGGGTGAAAAAAGTATTGTATGTGAGCGGTGAAGAATCCGGCGCGCAAATTGCACTGCGCGCGCGCCGCCTGCAATTGGATATGCTGGCCCCACCCGAAATCAAGGGCTTGCCCGGCCTGCAATTTCAAGCCGAAATCCAACTCGAAAAAATCCTGCACACGCTGGCCGAACAGCAAGCGCAAGTGGTGGTTATCGATTCGATTCAAACCATGTATTCCGACGCCTTAAGCTCGGCCCCCGGCTCGGTGGCGCAAGTGCGCGAATGCGCGGCGCAGCTCACGCGCGTGGCCAAACAGGCGGGTACCACCATGATCATGGTTGGCCACGTCACCAAAGAAGGCGCACTGGCCGGGCCGCGTGTGCTGGAACATATCGTCGATAGCGTGTTGTATTTTGAAGGCGACAGCCATTCCAGTTTTCGCCTGGTGCGTGCGGTCAAAAACCGCTATGGCGCAGTCAATGAACTGGGCGTGTTTGCCATGACCGAAAAAGGTTTGAAGGGTGTCTCCAACCCATCAGCGCTGTTTTTGTCGCAGCATGACAATCAAGTACCCGGTTCTTGCGTGATGGTGACGCAAGAAGGTACGCGCCCCTTGCTGGTGGAAATTCAAGCCCTGGTCGATACCTCGCATTTACCCAATGCCAGGCGGCTTTCGGTCGGCCTGGAGCAAAATCGGCTGGCGATGTTGCTGGCGGTATTGCACCGCCATGCCGGCATCGCGGCGTTTGATCAGGATGTGTTTATCAATGCCGTGGGCGGCGTCAAAATTACTGAACCCGCCGCTGACTTGGCGGTGTTGGCGGCGATTAATTCATCCATGCGCAATAAACCCCTGCCGCGTGGCATGGTGGTATTTGGCGAAGTCGGTTTGGCGGGTGAAATTCGCCCCGCGCCGCGCGGGCAAGAGCGCTTGCGTGAAGCAGCCAAGCTGGGCTTTTCGATGGCCTTGATCCCCAAAGCGAATGCACCGCGCCAGCCGATAGAAGGCATGCAAATTATTGCGGTAGACCGCATCGATAACGCGTTTCAACAATTAAGGGATGTGCAATCAACATGATGGGTTTGAACTGGTATCAAATTACCGAATTGGGCAATATCAACGTGCTTGGCCCGGTTGGACTGATTATTGCGCTGTGGTTATTGTGCGAGCGGCGTTGGGGCTTGGCGCGCGATTGGTGTTTATTATATGGCAGCGGTTTGTTCGTGGTAGCGTTGACCAAATTTGCCTTCATTGGTTGGGGCATTGGTAGTCAGGCGCTGGACTATACCGGTTTAAGTGGCCATGCCATGCGCGCCACCATGGTTCTTCCGTGTTTGGCTTACCTTTTGTTTTACCGCGCCCGTCCCACCTTGAAATGGTTGTTTACCCTATTGGGGCTGCTGCTGGGTGGCATGGTGGCGTATTCCCGCATTCAAGTGCATGCCCATTCCTGGGCCGACATTATCGGGGGTAGTTTATTCGGGTTGGCTCTGGCGGCCTGGTTTTTATACCGGGTTGGCCATACGCAGCAATTTTCCTATAATTTTTGGCTGGCTTCGGTCAGTTTATTCGGTTTTATCTCCACGCCCTATGCGCCGCCCACCCGTACCCATTTTTTTATGACGCAAATTACCCTGCAAATCACCGGCCACCCGCGCCCGTTTGTGCGCGAAGGCTGGCGTTACGACCCTTACTATTGCGTCGAGCCAGAACCGGGTCGCACCACTTTTTGCAACCATTATCCTTGATGACTACCCCAGATTTTACGAGAGACTACCATGCGAGATTGGCAATTTTGGATTGATCGCGGCGGCACCTTTACCGACATCGTGGCGCGCCACCCGGACGGGCACTTGCTGACGCACAAATTACTGTCCGAAAACCCGGATCAATACCCCGATGCCGCTGTGGCAGGCATCCGCCATTTGCTGGGTTTGCAGCCGGATCAAGTTATCCCGGTTGAACAAATTGACGCCGTCAAAATGGGCACCACGGTCGCCACCAATGCGCTGTTGGAGCGCAAGGGCGAGCCGACTTTATTGGTGATTACCAAAGGCTTTCGCGATGCCTTGCGCATTGCCTACCAAAATCGGCCACGTCTGTTCGACCGCCACATTATTTTGCCCGAATTACTGTACCGCCAAGTGGTAGAAATCGACGAGCGCATCGGTGCCCATGGCGACGTGGTGCAACCGCTCGACGCCGCAAAGGCGCGTGCCGACATGCAGGCTGCGTTCGCGCAAGGCTTACGTGCAGTGGCGATTGTGTTAATGCATGGCTACCGCTACAGCGCGCACGAAGCGATTCTGGCGCAAATTGCGCGTGAAATTGGTTTTAGCCAAATCTCGGTGTCACACCAAACCAGCCCGCTGATGAAATTGGTGGCGCGCGGCGATACCACCGTGGTGGATGCGTATTTGTCGCCCATTTTACGGCGCTACGTCAATCAGGTGGCCGGGCAAATGCCAAAGGTGAATTTACAGTTCATGCAGTCCAATGGTGGCTTGGCTGCGGCGGACAGTTTTCAGGGCAAAGACAGCATTTTAAGTGGCCCGGCGGGCGGCATTGTGGGCATGGTGCGCACCAGCCAACTGGCGGGGCTACCCAAGGTGATTGGCTTTGACATGGGCGGCACCTCAACCGACGTGTCGCACTTTGCGGGCGAACTGGAACGGGTGTTTGAAACCCAGGTAGCCGGAGTGCGCATGCGCGCGCCGATGATGAGCATTCACACCGTGGCCGCTGGTGGCGGTTCGATTTTGCATTTTGACGGCACCCGCTACCGCGTGGGTCCGGATAGCGCGGGGGCCAACCCCGGCCCCGCCAGCTACCGCCGGGGTGGGCCGCTGGCCATTACCGATTGCAATGTGATGCTGGGCAAATTGCAGCCGGATCACTTCCCCAAACTATTTGGCCGCACGGCTGATTTGGCGCTGGATGCCGATGTGGTGCGCGAAAAATTTAGCCAAATGGCGCAGCAAATCGGTAGCGCCACTGGCCATACTCCGGCCCCGGAACAAGTCGCGCAAGGCTTTTTGGAGATTGCGGTGCTCAATATGGCCAACGCCATCAAGCAAATTTCGGTGCAGCGTGGCTACGACGTGAGTGATTATGCGCTCGCCACCTTTGGCGGGGCGGGCGGCCAGCATGCTTGTTTGGTGGCTGACGCGCTGGGCATGACCAGCGTGTTTGCGCATTCGCTGGCGGGGGTGCTCTCGGCCTATGGCATGGGTTTGGCCGATCAAACCGTGATGAAAGAAGCCGCCGTTGAAGCGCGCATGGCGGCAGAATTGCTGCCACAATTGCAGCAGCAAGTTGCCAGTTTGCGTCAGGCCGCAAGCGAAGCTTTGCAACAGCAGGGCGTGCCTGCGGAGAGAATCGACACCGTTGCGCGCGCGCACCTGCGCTACGAGGGGACGGACTCTAGCATTCAAGTTAATTTTGATAGCGTCGCAACCATGCAAGCCCAGTTTGAC
>JBKJLF010000607.1:0-6439 GCA_046597185.1 Burkholderiaceae bacterium
GCTTTGGCCCTCTGATGCGAGGTCAAAGGCGGACATGATGGCGGCAATCTCCGTTTGTCTCCCATACAGCTTTTGCGGAATGCGGAATGTGGATGACGCATCCCGCTCACCCAAGGGAAAGAGCGAAATCTGTCCGGTTTGTTCCAGTTCGTTCAGGCAGCGCTGCAAATCATGCTTCAGGCCGGCGGCACTGTTGTAGCGGTCGTCGGCCATTTTGGCCATCAAACGCATGATGATGCTAGAGAGCGTCACGCCCAGTTCGGGCCGGATCTGGTCTGGCGCCAATGGCTCAAGGGCGATATGGGCATGCACCAGTTCGATGCCGTCACGCTCGCCAAAGGGCAATTGGCCGGTCAATAACTGGTACAGGCTCACCCCGAACGAATAAAGGTCGGTGCGGCAATCGAGCTTTCGGTTGACACGCCCGGTTTGTTCCGGCGATATATAAGGCAGGCTGCCTTCGAGCTGGTTGACGTTTTGAAAATCGTGCTGTTCCTCATCAAGTTCGGCCGCAATGCCAAAATCGATCACCCGCAATTGGCCGCTCTCGCGGTTCCAGATGATGTTGCCCGGATTGAAATCCTTGTGGATCACATGCCGCAGGTGAATGCGCTCCAGAATGTCGGCCATGCGAACCGCCAGAGCCAGCAGCTCCTTGATGTCGGCCATCCGGCCCTGGAAGAGCGTGGCGAGCGCCGCGCCGCCGATGTCTTCCTCCACGATCATCAGTGAATCTTGCAGACTGACCAATTCATGCACTGCGATCACGCCATCGACCGCGGCGAGCGAGCGCGTTAGATCGAATTCGCGCTGGAACTGGGCAAAGCCATCATCGTTCAATTGCTGGTTCACAAGGATTTTCAAAATAACACCTTGCCCGTCGGCGCGCCGGGTCGCGCGGCAAATCCGGGCACTGCCACCGTCAAAAATTTCACCGTTGATTTGAAAATCAGTAATATCGCTCACAATAATCCTGTCCGCGTCCAGTCCGCCTCACAATCATTTGTTCAGCCACGCATTCACCCCCGTTATGAGGCCTGAGGCCTGAGGCCTGAGGCCTGAGGCCTGAGGCCTGACGCCTGACGCCTCGGCTTCGGGTCTGCATCATGCGTCATCAGTCCCGCCAATCACCTTGCTGATCCGTTGCGCAATGTCGATGGTTTCCTGTTGCGAGCGAAGGGACGGAAAAAACGACAAACACAGTTCGTCACCGGGCGAAAGATTGATCACCGCCACCGGGCGGTTGACCAGAGCCGCGCCCAGCGCATCGAGCGGATCAATATTGACGCCGCTCTGGTGCCGCAGTGACCGGCAACCATGCAAATATTCGCCAGGCTGCAAAAACCGGTGATTGGTCCAGTTTGTGACAACAAACGACAGCGGCTCATCGGCGCTGCCAACCACGCCCACCTGGGCGGCTTCCTCGGTCAAATCAAAAATGGTCAAATCGAGCTTGGTGGCCTTGAACTGGCGGATGCGCTGGTGAATCTGCAGTGCCATGTCTTCGACCGACGACTCGCCTTGTACCGTCACCGGCACAAAGGCGATGTAATTGCCGCCATATTGCTCACGCAGGGCCGGACTCAGAAGATCGGAGAGCATTTTGAAGCTGATGATGTGCTGCTCCGGCTGGTTGCGTGTTTGCCGGTTAAGGTGGTAAAAACCCTTGGCCAGCGCGGCGCACACCACGCTGTTTCGCGTCACATCCGGGTGGCTTGCGCGCACCCGCGCCAGTAATTGTTTCAGGTCAAAAAATTGCACCAGCGGCGCGTGCCGTTGTTGTTTGTAGCACTCCAGCACCGCGCCGACCTCCCTCACCGAGATACCGTATTGGCCCGCATCGGCTTGCGCGTAGGTGAGAAGCGAGGCGACATTGCCCTCGCGATCAACCCCGTCCGCAGCCAGCAAAGCCACCATCCGGGCGCTATCGATGGTGTTGATGCGCTCGACGGCTTCGAGCGCAGCAGCCATCGCGGCATCGTCGCCGCGCATGCTGCCATTATAATAGTCGATCATTTTGTCAAAAATGACTTCGGCGCTGCGCGCATCGGCCCAGGTATGTTCGCAGGTCTGGGCAATGATGAATTCATCCCCTTCGCCGGAAATCAGGCAAAGCGCCATCGGGCAATGCCGTCCCGCTTCAGCCAGGTCCAGACTGGCACGGCACACATCCAGAAATGCCGCATGGATGTCGGCGGCTGTAATCACGTCAAACCTTCGTTCCGGCGCGGCACACGGCACCCATCCGATTTTGGCTTGCGTCTCAAAATGCATTCGGTACTTCAATTTTCCCAGCACATCGAGTATCGCGCCAAAGGCAGCCTCCAGACGAACCGGATCGACCGCGCCCTTGAATCGATAGCCGCTGGTGAACCAGATATTGGCCCGGCTCATCAAGCCTTCCAAGCCGACTGTTCCGATTGGTGATAGCATGATTGGATTTCCCCTCTCGCTCAATTTCAGTCTCACACTTAAGCTCACACCGCCGAAAAATCGGGGCAAGCAATTTTAAACTCGAATAGCATACCCGCCGGATCGGGATAATACAGCGAACCATGATGCGCCACCATCGCATCGACCAGCGCCGCCCGGGCGGTATGATAGTCGGAAAATTCCTGAATCGGGATCAAGCCCCATTTGAGGTCACCCTTGGCCGATTTTTTCGAGCCTTGATCATCGGGAGCGGCAATCGGTGCGGCATCATCGGTTAAATCGGATTGTGTTCCAAGTTTGATTGCAAAATCAGCCATTTAATTGTCTCATGGGAAAATTTTAAAATGTCCACTTTTGCGGTCATCGGTCTTTTTCTGGCGATCCGCTTGCATGCAGATTAACCGATGCTATCAGTTTTTTGGTAGCTGTTAAGAGATTTTTTGAAATAAAGAAAGGACATCATCGTTTTTTTGCTTAATAGCAACACTAAATTGATTTGGACAATGTGCCATTTGCCGCCCGGCCGAAACCTGGGGGGAATTGCGGGAAGCAGGGCCGACAGCGGGCGACAAAAGAATCTGATGAAGCGTTTTTTCTGAGGAGCATATTCAAACCAAAAAGCTAACGTGAATGCAATGATTTGAGGATGGCATCACATTTCGCGATGATCTATTCGACGCGCTGATATGCTCAAGCCAGCCTGCCGATGCGCTACCGAAGCTCAAGCAGGGTTTTGATGGCCCAAACAGGCATGCGCCAAGGCCCATTCAAAACCTTCCCTGCTGATGTCCATCGCCAAAATCCGCTTTTGATTTTCATCCCTCAAACCCCACCCGGCGCGATACATCATCCATAAAAAAGAGGGCTTGATCCAGGTCATGCCAGCGTATTTTCAAAGTATTCGCTTACAGTATTGCAAGTAAAGCCGCCGCTGGCGCTGGTGCTGCCTCTGCTGGCGTTGGCTATCGAAGTTGGCTATCGAAGTTGGCTATCGAATAATCCAGCCCTTCGACGGCAGAATCGACGAACACGCCCGATACCGGGGTTGGCGTGGTATTGCTGCCGCCGCAGGCAGTGAGATTTGAAATTTCGAGATACCCTCAGGTCATCGTTGCTTTTCCACGACAAACCGGAGAGACGTGTGATCAATTTGCACCTGCGTGGTTTGATGGTGTAGGATGAGATACCAACCCATGGTTGGCCCAGAAATTTGCCAATATTGAGAGGGAAGCATGAGTCAATTGGTTGATGTTGCCATTATCGGTGCCGGCCCCGCTGGCGTGGTTGCGGCGCTACGCTTACAACAACTCGGCTATCGGGTCTTACTGATCGAACGTAGTCAATTTCCGCGCGCGCAAATCGGCGAGGCATTCACACCGGGCATTAAAAATATCATCGATTTGCTCGATGCCAATGAAGTTCTGGCCAAGATCCCGCAATTGAAGAATTTGCCAACCCAAGTGCGTTGGCAACAAAGTACGCCGGAGTGGGTGCCCGCCAATAACAACATCATGATAGACCGCTCGGCTTTTGACCATGCGATGCTCGAACTGGCCAAGCAGCGCGGCATTCTGGTACGGCAGCCAGCCCACGTCGATCATATCGGCGGTGATGCAGGCGACTGGCGCATTCGTTTTACCGATGGCCAGGGTGAACAAACCATGCTGGCCAATTTTTTACTCGATGCGCAAGGGCGGCATGGCAGCGCCACCACCCGCATTGCCTGTGCCCCCGCTTTATTGGCAACCTGGATAGACATTGCGCCTGCCGATCTGCCTGTCGGCGTGGCCCAGGCCACCCTGGTTGAAGCCTGTGAGTTTGGCTGGTTATGGGGCAGCATTCTACCTAACCAACATTTCCGCCTGATGCTGTGTTGCGATCCACACCATGTAGAACACAAGGCCCAAGCCTTGCTGCGCAGCCAGTGCCGCGCCAGTCAATTGTTTGCGTCCTTGGCCGACTGCGTAACCACTGGCCGTTTGCACGCCAGTAGCGCCACCCCTTACCTTGATTCGGCCAGCTATCAAAGCAACCGCTTTAAACTGGGCGATGCCGCCTTTACCCTAGACCCGATTTCATCCTCCGGTGTGGAAAAAGCGATGCGTTTTTCGATCAATGCCGCCGTTGCGCTGCATACTTTACTGAGCGACCCCTATAAAAGCAGTGGCGCAATGGTGCAAGAATTTTATGAACAGCGCCTGATTGAAACCTGCGCCCGCCATACTTTGTGGACGCGCCGTCACTATAAGCCTGCGTGGTGTGCGGATCAGCCATTTTGGCAAAACCAGGCCCGGGCGTTTGATTTTGGCACAGCGCCACTCGGGCTTGCCCTACAGCAAGAACTGTCTCGCCTGGAAAACTTTCGCCCACGCCCACCCAGTACACGCAGCATGCTCAGCCCACAACACCGGATTCGGTTTAATCCTGAACTGAAGGTTGTGCAAAGTTTATGCGTGATTGATAACAAGGTACATCGACATGCGGCGTTTATGCACCCGGATATGGATCGTCCGCTGGCCTTTTTGGATGGCGAAGAAGTGGTTAAAAAACTGGCTTTTATGGATATGCAGCCAACGCTCGCAAGTGCTTTGGATTTGCTTGGCCTGGATATGTCAGCCCAAAAAGCGCAACGCCTGTTGGGCTGGTTTTGGCAACACGGCTTCCTGCAAACAATGGGCTAGCCTCCCCGGCACATCATTGCAACAGTACAACCGTACAACAGTACAACACCAGCACAACATCACAATAGTTCAGGCACGCAGCAGCGCAATCAATACGCTGCTGCCACCAAGACGGGCTGATCAGCGGCCCTTGGCCTTTGGCTTGGGTCTGGATTGCTGTGAAAATGCCGGTGCCAGCGGCTGTAAAGGTGTTCCACCGCCACCGATGCTGGTCGGGCTATTATTGTCCACCACATTCAAGGCCGCAATTAATTTCTGCCAATCACGCACCCACGCCGAATTAAAGCTCACACGCTGGACAAAATCAAAACCCCAATCTGACTTGAATTGCTGGAGAAACGAACCGTTCGGCCCGTTTTCGGTGGCAATCAAATACGCCGGGAAACCGGTACTATCCACCACATAGGCACCGTAATTTTGCAGCACCCATGCAATTTGCTTCGCGGCATCGGTTTCCAAGCCTATGGTATTGATGTCCAGGCTGATCGGCAAGGCCAATAAAGCCCCCAACCGCATGGCGGGGCTGACATTCGCGATTACCTTGCTACCGTAGGAGGTGGTTGCATCGGAATCCGAACTCAGTGCCGGCCAACGGAAACAATTGGCACGAGGGGAACATGGCGCAACCACTTCCCGGGTATCGAGATCAATCTTTAATGCATGGCGCGGCGGTGCCAGATTCGGGCGCAATTCGCCCAAGCGCAAGGTGCCGCCCAAAGCCGACAACCTGGAACCACCGTGCGAGCCGCTAATCCCGGTTCCATACAGGTCTTCACGGATCGGAAACAGGATTGAAGAGGTGACAGGCTCGCCTGCTGCACAACGCGCCGTGGGTTGGGATTGAATCAAGGTGCGACCGTCCACATCCAAAAATACCGTAGCATTGTTTTGCCGACTCTCTGCGATTAAAAAGTCCGCCGGCATGGGCACATTGGTAAATACGGTATTGGTGGTGGTGGGACTGTTAAAGCAACGATTGCCAGTGGTCCAGCCAACGGTATTTTCCCGTAACGGCGTCAATGGCGCAGTCGGTGTCAGAATAATCTGTTCGATATCAACGCCAGGCATGGGTGCAAATTGGCTCATCGTGCCATCGCCGGCTGGCGGTAAGCCCGGCACGGGCGGTAAATTGGCGGGCACATAAACGGCATTGCGCCCGATTGGCATATTCCAGATGCTGCTTGATGAAAACGGCCAAGCCAGTGCATCACGACCACCACCACTAATCAAACCAATACTATGCACACTACTATTGACGCCGCGAACACTATCACGCACCAAAATATCGACGGAATAAGACGTGGCTGCCTCCAAATTATTGATCG
>JBKJLF010000656.1:0-2964 GCA_046597185.1 Burkholderiaceae bacterium
ATGCTCGTTTCCGTAGGCGACCGTGAGGCAGACATTTACGAACTATTTAAGGAAGCGGCGGACGATCCGGCCAGCCCAAAATTGCTGGTGCGCGCCATGCAAGATCGCAAATTGCAATTGGATGTTGATCACCACGGTTCCGGTCAATAGTTTCGAGGACGCCGTTACATAGAGGTAAAAATAGGGGTAATATCTAGCTTTTCGCTTCCCTACAAATTCCTATGAACACAATGCGTCGGTTCCAGTCCAGTGATCTTGCTATCCCTGCAAGTACTGCGTGGTATTTATCTGATCTTGGCCAGTTCCAGGGTATGCAAGAGCTATTTACTCGTCAGTCGCCGCAGCGTTTGAAGGTCTTGCGTGAGCATGCGATGATTGAAAGTGCGGTATCGAGCAACCGGATAGAAGGCGTTACCGTGGAGGCAGAGCGGATCAAAGCCGTGCTTGCCACGCCGCGCCCCCTGTTTCGCGACCGTGACGAAGAAGAAGTGCGCGGCTATCGCGACGCTTTGGCTTTCATTCACGAAAGCGCGAGTAAGCTCTTGATTTCTGAAAGCACCATCTTGTACCTGCATGCGGTCACGCGCGGGCAAATTTGGGATGCCGGGAAGCTCAAAGAAAAAGATGGCGACATCATTGAACGCTATGCCGACGGGCGCGAGCGGGTGCGCTTTCGCACGGTATCTGCGGCAGAGACACCGCGCGCCTTGGCAGACTTGATTGCCGCCTGGCAAAGTGCGGTGCAAGAGCGGGGCGTGCCACATTTGATTGCGTTGGCCGCCTTTAATCTGGACTTTCTCTGTATCCACCCGTTCCGCGATGGCAATGGCCGCGTTTCGCGCTTGCTTTGGCTTTTGCAAAGTTATCAACTTGGTTTTGAAGTCGGGCGCTATATCAGTCTGGAGCGCGTGATTGAGCAAAATAAAGAGCGCTACTATGAAACCCTGGAGCGCAGTTCCCAAGGTTGGCACGAGGGCAAGCATGATCCTTGGCCGTATATCAATTACGTGCTATCGATTCTGAAAACCGCGTATCGAGAATTTGCCGACCACCTTGGCGAAATCAAACCGGCGCGTGGTGCCAAGCGTGATCTGGTGCAAGCGGGCATTGATCGGCTGGTGCAAAAAATGGGCGCAAATGGTTTTGCCATCAGTGAGCTGGAACAAGTTTGCCCCGGTGTCAGCCGTGATATGGTGCGCACCGTGCTGCGGGAGCTGCAAAAGCTGGGGCAGTTGGAATGCAAGGGCAGGGGGCCTGCGGCGAAGTGGCGTACGAAACCTGGGCTGTAAAGTTGCGATTGGGCTGTGTGGGTAATGATGGGTAGTGGTATTAAGGAGTAGAGGTAATTACCCTTATATAGAGGTAAAAATAGAGGTAATAACTTTTTGCCGCCTTCATTCCAGGGTGGGCGAACCAGTCGCAGCAAAATCGCTTGAAATTGACGTATATACGGTATATATTCACCGTCATTCCCAAAGGAGGTAGTCATGTTATCCCGAATTTTCAAAAGCGGCAATTCGCTTGCTGTGCGTATTCCCAAAGAGCTGGCCTTTGATGGTGGCGTGCAAGAAGTTGAAATTGTTCGCAAGGGCAATGGTTTGTGGATACAGCCGGTTCACGCGCAAACTTTGGCTGGCCTTGGCGATATTTTTGCCATGTTCAGCCCGGAATTTATGGCTGAGGGGCGGGAGTTTCACGAGCAAGCAGAGCGGAATTGGGATCTTGAGGCAAACGCCAAGGATGCCGCCTGATGCGCTACCTGCTGGACATGAACGCTTCTAAATTTATCCTGGCAATCTGCCTGACCGTATTGGGTGGCTTAGTCTACGCCACTGACTTAATAATCAGTTATAAGGAGGGAATGGCGCGGGTGGGTAAGCAGCGAAAAAAACTTCAGTTACATGAAATTGGCGACACCTATAAGAGCGCGACGGGCATTTATATGGGCGGTTACCTGCGCGGCAATGCCAAAGCCGATGCCTATGCGATTGGGTATATTTCCAATGATCTCAGCGTGGAAAAATATTGGCCGCTGGAAAATACATTGCTTAAATTTTTCACGTTTAAAAATGATTTGTACACATTGGATTATGCGGGCAAAACATTCTATTACGCCAATGATCAATTGCAGCCGGGGGCATGGACTTTTCCCGCCACCTAGGATGTGGTTTATAGCGATAAATTCATCATCGCCTGCCACCCACGTTCCATTGCGAAAGAATCACCGCTCACGCGAAACGGCTGTATTGCGCCAGAAAAGAAATGGGAAATTACCATAGATTGGGCCTATATAAAGCCGACCATGTGTAACAACATTCTAACCATTTGGCAGTACACCCATGCGCCTTATGCTGCAACACTACCCAATGATGTGGTTCAGTTCGACCCGGAAACGGGCAAAGAAATTGCCAGGAAGCATGGGGTGAAAGATGTCAAAGATATTTGCCGTGTGCAATTCAATTGAGCGGGTAAAAGCCATCATAAAAATTTATAAATTTCCATAAAATTCTATTCACAATTCATTCCTCTCCCTGTATAATACCCCAGTTTCGAGACATTAAACAGCGCGGGTTACTGGTGCGTCAACACCAGCAACCCGCTAACCACAATCAAGTAAACTTTAAAGAGTTGACCATGTACCCACCACACTACCCACCACACTACCCACCACACTACCCAGCTTCCCCCTTCAATAGTTACACTACTTCAAACCTTGCTGGCCAGCCACGCCAGCGCCGCGCCCGTGCCGGTGCCGCCCAAGTCAGGCCGCCCCGCGCGCATCAAGCCCCGGCGGCGGGTGACTGTGCGCGCCAGCCCTGCGCATGCGAGCGTGCCCGCCGTCCCGCAGATACGCCTGTGCGGGCGCTGGCTGGAGGTGGCCGGATTTGGCGTAGACACCCGCTTGCGTGTGCATGTGGCGCATGAGATTGTGATTTTGATACCGGAGGAGGCCAACTAACACTG
>JBKJLF010000094.1:0-5059 GCA_046597185.1 Burkholderiaceae bacterium
TCCAGTGCCCGCCTCCACGCTGTTCCCGGTGATCGCGGCCATTGGCGACGAGTTGTACCGGCAGGGCCATCTTGAATCGTTCCGCTCGGTTGGCAACACACGCCTGATCGCCTTTGACGGCACCGACTTTTTCTCATCCGAAACCATCTCTTCAGCAGCGATTTGACAGGTTACAAAGTCGAATCTGGTAGAGTGCATGTCTATGTTGTACAAAACTCAAGCGATATGCCAATTGGCGATAGAATCACTAACCACGGAGTAAATTAAAATGATGACCTATGTTTTCTCAAAAGCGCTGGATAATACAGCAAAAGAACCAGCCGAATACTATGTGGAATTTGATGCCCTTCGTAATGAGATTCGGAAAGTTGAGGTTTATCCGGGTGGGCGAATTGGTTACGCGGTACAAGGGAAAAATACGCCTGGAACTGAACTTGGTTTGCTGCCAGCGCCACCATTTTCGGAGATTCTCAAAATCGAAGGCCTGGATAGCCGCCAAATCAGCGCACTGGAATTCCAAACAATGTGGCAAAAGGCGATTGCTGGAAAATGAGTCAAACCCATATTACCTACCTGACTGGTGATGCCACTGCGCCAGTTGGCACGGGCACAAAAATTATTGCACACGTCTGTAATGATATAGGGCGCTGGGGCAAGGGTTTCGTGCTTGCCATCAGCAAGCGTTGGCCCGCACCGGAGCGTGCTTTCAAGTCAGCTTTTGTGCATGGCAAAGGACTGGCATTGGGGCAAGTACAGTTTGTCCCAGCGGCACCCGGCATCATTGTTGCCAATATGGTTGGCCAGCATAAAATTGCGACCCGTCATGACAAGGCAAGCGAACCCCCTATTCGCTACCCGGCATTGGAAGATTGTTTGGCAAGTTTGGCCGAGTACGCGCTTGAACAAAATGCCAGCGTCCATATGCCGCGAATTGGTTGTGGTTTGGCGGGTGGGCGATGGGAGTTAATCGAACCGCTGATTGAAACGCATCTGTGCCGAGTGGGCATTTCAGTCTGCATTTATGATTTTGTCTGAGTTGCCCTTCAACCGTCCTGGTTGCACAATCCACCCCTAAAAATATCGCCATGCGCCCAAATGGGATCAACACGCCTACGTAATAGCCTGAAACCCCAATCACCCCATACGCCTTGGTTTGATATAGGCGCTGCTACTGCGCTGGCCTTCGGGCAATAAAGTGGTTTGGTTGCTCGGCCCAACATTTTTATTTTCTGCGTTTTCTCGTCAACTCCAGGGCCGCCATATAGCCAGAGCGGTTGACTTTATTGATTAATTCAAAGCGGCTATCACAGTTAAAAGCGCGTAGCAGGCTGGAAATATGCTTTTTAACCGTGTCCGGCGCGCGATTTACTTTTTTTGCAAGCGCCTCATTGGTATAGGCGGGGGTTTCGACTAAAAGCTCGAGTAACCTGATGGGCAAATGCCTCAGGCGCGGCAATCCGGTCAGATTAATGCTTGCCCATTCGGGTGGGAATTTTTGTTCGCCCGCCAACACGGTGTCAATGGTGGGCATCAGGCCATCGGGGCAATACACCTTATCCACAAAACCACGAATACCGCTGTGCTGGCACACCACTTTTGCCGCACCTGTGCAGTAGGCTGAAACCACAATCACAGACGCGCCAGTTTGGTTCAGGCTGGGTAACAGGTTCAAGCCTTCCAGTTCGCCACTGTCATCCAGTTTTAAATCCAACAACACAATGGCAAACTTCTTTGCTGCAATTTGCTCGCGTGCATGCTTGGGTGTGAGGGCGATATCGACCAGAAATTTGTCGGCCAAATGGGGCACCAAAAAGTTAGTGAGCATCATTTGATCTTCGATTAGCAATAGCGATGGTAGCATGGGCATGGGCGGTTCAGGTAAAAATAGGGGATAAAAATGGCAAGCAGAACAATGCAATCGGAGGATGGTACCGTATGTCCTTCTATGGCACAAGTCACGATCTGCTGGTTTGATGAAAAAACAACACACCGATACTGTTGGGTAATATTTTATGGGTGCAAGATGTGGGGATGTGATGTGCTGTGTTATTATGCATGCCCTATTCATCACTAAATGATGCATTAACAGGCAATGCAGAAACGTGAATGCGACATTTTATGGTGCAGAATTGCGTGTTTTGCATTGCTGCGTGTTGTGCGGGGAAGCGGTAATTTTTACGGCCAAGGCGATGGGCAATGCGGGGCTTGAATGGTGGGCAAAAAACAGCAGCAAAACAGGGTTGCCTTGGTATAATGGCACCCTTTGTCCCTTTTTTAAGGAAATATCAAGATTGATTTAACCCTACCCGCGTCAGTTGCTGTTTTACCTGTTGAACCCGCTTACACCCATGATCCAATCACCATGGTTTTGGAGATTGGGCAAAACCCCAGTGGTGATGTCATACCGCCGGGGGCCAAATAACTACCAAACTTTTTCATTGGATAATGCCATGCCACGACAAACAAGGCAAGGAACGCGGTGGGTGTGAGGCACCTGAAAAAAATTGGTCTTTCACATTTGACTGGCTCAATGTGCCGCCCAAGATTTGCAACCAACGCTTGACGCTTCGCGTTTTCGACACCGGACCGCCGTACCGTTTGTCGCAGTTTGATATGGAAACGGGCAAAGAACTGGCCAGGAAAAGCGTGAAGAAGTCCGTCACGGATGTCTGTAGCGTGAAGTTTGATTGATTGTCTCGCCATTTTCGCCTTACCCGCTTACCCAAGCCCCCCCGCTGTAACCACCGCCGGCTACCCAAATGGCATTTACACGGCCGCACACCCACTTGTTACCACCATCGCTGTACAAACTACTGGTTTTCGGAAAATGCAACGCAACCGTTTTGCCGAGTAAGATTTTTATGAATGCAGCATGGCAGGCAAAATGGCACGACATTGATTGATTCAGTACGCTGTTTCTGCATTCTTGGATGCAGTACTTGCCAGGTGAATTTTTTATGGTAGCAGAATACCAACTGATGTGTCGTTACCAGTTTTTTTGTGATATCGTTCTCAAAATTTACATGAAGCGCAATTTTACGATTATAATTTGATCCGGTTAAATTTTTTAATGAATAAGCAAATTAGGGGTTTGAGGAATGGAAATACATTTTTATCCAGGTCAGCATTTATTGATCGTCAGGAACAAGCGTGCTGTCATAGGTCGTTTCGAGGCTTGGGGTGGGCCAGCCAGCATTGTTTTGCATCCCGGTGATATGCAAGAAGAACCAACATGGCCGGGGCGATATATCATTGGAAAGGCAGAGGCTTACCGTACACCTACTTGGCCGCGCTCAAAAATCAAATGGGGTACGCGCCTGAAGGACGCCAAAACCGATGTGATGTATCAATTACCAAGCGGCGCGTGGGGTTCGGTTTCAAAAGATTTTAATATTAGTTATGCACAAGTTCAGGCTTTGAATTTCGATTTATATGGGGTTAAAGCCATACCAACTACTTGGATATTCAACGACTTTGGCCCAATTGCAATTCGTTGGTTTAAAGATCTTAATGGCAATAAAATACTGGATGGCAAAGAGCGGCTTTCAGGCCAAATGTTCCATACGACGGCCTATGATGAAATGCGCCATGCAAAGAAGCAGGCTGTACGCCTCGTTGGATCACACGGTTGCATCCATTTAAAACCTGCGGAACGTGACCAGCTATTTGCCATTGGTGCATTTAAACCTAAAACGGATTTCATCATCCATGCCTACAATGAAAAATTTACATTTTAGTTGTGCAATCGCGTTGCTATTGGCAAGTACCTTGGCTTTTGCCGCAAGCCCACTTGATTTGCGCATTGATGGAACGGTTCGCTTGGGCAAGCACAAGAAAACGCTCGAAACTTACACGCTGGGTGGCACGTTTGAGGTGCCAGGTGGCGTATATTTTGATGGCTACAAGCGCCCGGTCGGGACTTACGATGTGTATTTGGTGGGGTATCTTTCCAATGATCTCAAGCAAGAGCAGTATTGGCGCTTTTTGGTGCCGCTCAGCGAATTTTTTGTTTTTAAAAATCAGGTACATGCATTAGACTACGAGGGCCACTTGTTCGTTAAAACTGCTGAAGACTGGAAGAAGCTGCCACTCAAAGTTAGCCCACGCTCTAACATTTTTTCCAAAGAACCGTTCTTGATTGCCTGTCATCCTCGTTCATCAGCCAAAGAAGGTAAAGAGGAAGGCGGATGCGATGCGCCTGAAAAAAAGTGGTCTTTTACGCTCAACTGGCTCGATGTGCCACCCAAAATTTGCAACCAACGCTTGACGCTACGCATTTTCAACACCCGCCCACCCTGGCATGTGGTGCAGTTTGATATGGAAAGTGGCAAAGAACTAGCCAGGGAAATCGTAAACCAGCCCGTGACAGACGTGTGTAGCGTAAAGTTTGATTGAGTCAGCGTGGTATTTTTCGACTTATGCGCTACGCAAATAAGCGACCTGTACGCCGCTTTGCATCACATTGGAGCACCTCGCACCACCCGCAACGGCGTGCTGATTAATTGATTGTCTCGTCATTTTCGCCTCACCACGCTTACCCAACCCACGCCGTAACCACCGCCGTTCGCCCAAATGGCAAGTCCGCACCTGCGCAGGTGCCTGAAACCCCAATCACTTCATACGCCTTGCTTTGTTTGAAAACAACAAAGCCAAGCTACCCGGAAATTTTTTTAGCCATCCACGATTTGGGTAGTAGCATGTTGCGTTATGATACATACCCTATTTATCAGTAAATGATTCATTAGCAGGCAATGCAAAATCGTAAATGCGACATTTATCGTGCAGAATTGCGTGTTTTGCATTGGTGCATGGCGCGCGGGGAATGGGTTATTTTTACTGGTATGGGGCAAGAAAATGACGGGTTTGGGTGGTGGGCAAAAAAGCAGCAACAAAATAGGGTTGCCTTGGTATAATGGCACCCTTTGTCCCTTTTTTAAGGAAATATCATGATTGATTTAACCCTACCCGCGTCAGTTGCTGTTTTACCTGTTGAGCCTGCTCATACCCATGCCCCAATCACCATGGCTTTGGAAATTGGGCAAAACCCCAGTGGTGATGT
>JBKJLF010000165.1:0-4093 GCA_046597185.1 Burkholderiaceae bacterium
CTGCTACCTGCCGCAAAAGGGCCAAAACTTCCCGAAGTACCAAAGCCACCACCACCACCACCACCTCCTCCTCCTCCTCCGCCAGTCAAACCCGCACAGAAGCCAGTAGCCCCGCCGTCGCCTACGCCACTGAAAGTGCCAGCGATGCCAATTTCGACCGATTTCAAAATCGGCACCGACGATCCGAAAATCACGTCAGATAAAGGGGCAGGGCCTTGGGCATCAAAATCGAAAGAGGTACTAACTAGGGTGAAATATCTTGGCATTGTGGAGGTGCTTAGCCCTGCATATCTCTTGATTGGCGCCGATGCAGTGAAACATATGGCGCATTATTTAAATAATCAAGGTACGGCGCTCACAATTAATTTAGAAGGCATGGTGGCCGATGTGCCATCGGCGAAACTGCTTTTTGAAACTGAAGTGGAAAGGATTAAGAATTATGTCGAGCAATTGCCACCTGGCGTTTTTGACGTTACGGCCACTCATGCGGTGAATGGTTACAATAGGAAGAGCGAGAGCAAAAACTGGTTTTTCGCCGTCGGTGGTTACTCGGCTTGGGCCAAAGGCAAAGCGACTATCGTAGGAACAGGTGCTGGCCACGATTGTAAGCTGGAACTTGAATACAAATTTTATGATCGTTATAACTGGGATGGCGGCAAGAGTGTGACCATTGCAGGTATCGAAATAACCGACGAAGCGATGGGTAAGTTCCATAGTCAAGGAATGGCACAGGAATATGACGAGATCGGCTCTTTTCGGCCGCTATTTCAATGGAAAGCGCCTTGAAAACCTTCGCCAATCCGACCCTAAAAAACGAAATGGTGCGCGAAAACGGCAAAGTCAAGCCCGGATCGCTCGCCCGCATCGAGCCAGAACAGCGCGGTGGGTTCGTTTGCGGTTAGCAGTGGCTTGGTTGATACGGCGCGGATTCCGCACAACGGCGTGGTGACAGTGCGTATCTGGCAGGCCAACATCAGCAAAACCATCATCGCGCAGGTACCGATTAGCGCTGGCGAAGTACAAGAAACGGGCGATTTTGAGCTGGACGGCGTCACCTTTCCGGCGGCAGAAGTGCAGTTGGAATTTATGAACCCGGCGGCAGATGAAGAAGGGGCGGGCGGTTCGATGTTTCCGACTGGGAACTTGGTGGATGAGTTGGCGGTGCCGGGCGTTGGCACGTTTAAGGCAACCATGATCAATGCTGGGATACCGACTATCTTTGTGAATGCAGCGGACGTGGGGTACAGCGGCACGGAATTGCAGGATGCGATTAATGGTGACGCGCAAGCCTTAGCGAAGTTTGAAACCATCCGCGCCTGGGGCGCAGTGCGCATGGGCTTGATTAAAGATGTGGCCGAAGCGGCCAGGCGCCAGCACACGCCCAAGATTGCGTTTGTGGCCGCGCCGCAGGATTATGTTTCTTCTAGTGGCAAAATGGTTAAGGCTAGCGAGATTGATTTGTTGGTACGTGCCTTGTCGATGGGCAAGCTGCACCACGCCATGATGGGCACGGCTGCGGTGGCGATAGGGACGGCAGCGGCGGTGCCGGGGACATTGGTAAATCTGGCGGCAGGCGGGGGCGCGAGAAGCGCGGTGCGCTTTGGGCACCCGTCAGGCACCTTGCGCGTGGGCGCGGAGGGGAGGTTGGTTGGGGGGGGGAGTGGGGCGTGACTAAGGCGGTGATGAGCCGGAGTGCGCGGGTGTTGATGGCGGGTTGGGTTAGGGTGCCGGGGAGGTGATTTAAGGGGATGATTTTTCTATGCTAATTCGCTTGGACAACGATGAATTAGTTGAATACCCGGATGAATTGGGCGCGTTGGTTTTAGCTGACCCTCGCGATGGCGATGTGCCGGATTTTTCATTAGATGTGTTAAATGCGCTTATTAGTAGCTCGTTAGGTATGTTGTTTGATAAATCCCTTGCATTGGAGCAAAATATCGCTGAAGCCAGAGCGCATTACACCGCATGGGGAAGTCCTAGTTCAGCCAATATGGAAAAAGCCCGTGCTTTGATTGCAAGTTACAATAGAAACACTGCCTTGGAAGACATAGGCTACTCTGATAGCGAGTTGATCAATGATTTGTATTGTATTCCCAGTGCCAAAAGTGCTAATCAAAGTATCGTCATTGCCCTGCCATTGAATTCTGAAACGCAACTAGGCTTATTGACCGATGCAAACGCTGTGGTGGTTGAGGGGTGAAGGTTTTTGGTGGGGATGGCTGAATGGGGCTGGGCGGTGGGCGATTGTTGCGTAACCTTGAATTTTTTTGAGCGGTGATAGCCATGGGGCGCTGTAATTTGCTATGCTGGTCGGTAATGTTGTATGACCAACTGGCTTTGCCCGGAATTAATCATGTTCAAATTTGAGTGGGATGATCAAAAAGCAGCCAGCAACATTCAAAAGCATGGCGGTATCATTTGATGAAGCGCTTACCGTGTTTGCAGACGGGCTTACATTGACCTTTGCCGACACGGATCATAGCGCAGACGAAGAACGTAGCCGGACTTATGGCTTCTCTAACTGCGGGCGGCTGTTGTTGGTAGTGCATACGGATCGCCGCACCAGTATTCGAATTATTAGCGCAAGAAAGGCAACACGATATGAAAAAAGCATCTACGAACAAGGATGACCAAGCGATTCCTGAGTTGAAGCGCGAACAACTGGGTGTTGGCGTGCGTGGCAAGTATTTGAAACATATGCCGCAGGGTAGCAACGCCGTGGTGTTGAAGCCGGAAATACAGAAGGCGTTTCCAACTTCGGAGGCGGTGGATCAGGCGTTGGCGAGTATGTTGGCGTTTGCGCAGGAGGCACAAGGGTTTGCGGAGATGGTGAAACGGGTTTCGCGCAAGCGGGTTAGCGCGTGATGGTGGGTGGGGGCAAAAACATGGTCTGGCCCTTTGGCCTCTTTTTCGGGTTCATTTTCTGCCGGAGCTGAACATTTATGCTGAAATCTCTTGATTTGACACCTTTTGATCGTGAATGGTTGGGCCGGATTTTGGCGCGACCAGCGGAAATATCTCCACGACAGTCTTATGCACAAGCGTTGGCGCAGGAGGGCGAGGTATTGCGTGCGGAAATAGTCAAGCTCACTTGTAGCGCACTGCTGCTGGAAAATATTGGTACGCTTGATGATTTGCTTGAGCAACTCCCGGCGCATCATATCGGCTGGTCTCGTTTGATTGGGGCGACGTTGATTGTAGCGATGGCAAAGCGAAACTTGAGCAAATACGTACCGCGTTGGATGCCGTTTGTTCTTCCTGCTTTGACCGCCGATGAAAATCCCACTAAAAAGGCTCCTCCCATCGGTTCCACTTTTTTCTGGGGCAATCCCGATCTGCCTGAAGGCTTTAAATGGCCTGAATATTCCGACTGTCAACGGTTTTTCGAAGAATTGCCAGAGAGTTATTCGACGAGGAAGTGTCATTTCGTCGGGCAATTCAATCTTGCCGAGTTGGGGTTAACGATGTTTGGTTCATGTGGCTTGACCGAGGGCTTGCTGTCGGTGTTTGCCTATGATGAATACGATGAATACGGGATTTCCGAAGTCGCCATGTTCTTATTCCCCGACTTGCGCAGCTTGCGCCGCGTAAAACATCCGAATTTAGATGAATACAATTCGCGCCGCCCGTGCCACCGCATTTCCTTTGAGTATTGTTTGACCATTCCAGATGACGCCGGGCCATGGGCGAAAAAGATGGCCCTGGCCAAAAAGGATGGCAACAAATTTTCTTCTGTGCATGAAGACATTATTTGGGATTGTGGCATTAGTCGTTTTGGCTTGTTCGGGCATGTGCATTCGACGGGCCAGCGTGATCCGACACCGGATACCGATTGGCAACGACTGGTTTCCCTACCTGGTGATGAGGAGCGTTTCGTATGGCATCATATTGCGATTCGCCGTGAAGATTTGCAGGCGGGAAATATTGAAAACTGCCGCTTGGTGTTAACAACCATGGATGATTAATAAATAGGAGGCAGACCGTTCGCAGTAACAGCAGCAAATCTAGCGGGTTAAAGTCCCATCCGGGGAATTGTCCGTTCATCCCGGTAGTAAAGGTGCGCGCCGTGGTCGTCGGATGATCGCCGAAAACG
>JBKJLF010000399.1:0-6681 GCA_046597185.1 Burkholderiaceae bacterium
CGGTGTGTGCATCGCGGCACAAGATCGCGCAGGCCTAGAGCGCTTGCTACGCTACTGCGCCCGTCCACCTTTTGCGCTAGAACGGCTGCACCAACGTGGGCAGAATGTAATCTACCACTGCCCCAAACCCCAACCAGGCGGCAAACAGCAGGATTTCATTTTAACGCCACTAGAACTCATCGATCGCATCGCCGCCCTAGTGCCGCCACCGCGCAGCCATCGTCATCGTTACTTCGGTGTGCTAGCACCAAACTCACCGCAACGCGCCTTCGTCACGGCGATGGCGCAAGGCACTGTGCCACCATCTTCGTCAACCAATCAAGGCGATGTACCAGAATCGGCCAAGATCAATGGCAACGCCGATCAAGACGAGAAACCACATTCGCGTGCGCACTATCTGTGGGCAATGCTGATCGCCAGAATCTATGAGGTTTTTCCACTACTGTGCCCGCAGTGCGGCGGGCAAATGCGGCTCATCGCCTTCATCACAAGCAGCGATGAAGTGCGCAAGATTTTAGGGCACATCGGTGAGGATGCGACGGCCCCAAAAATCTCACCAGCCCGCGGGCCACCCTTGTGGGATGACTGCGATGCGCCTAGTGATGAGGGTGTGGCGGAGCCGAACTGGGATGACGTCGATCAGAGCACTAGTTGGTGAGGGAAATTAACGCGATGTTTTGCGTGAGGGGGTAGGGCTGTGCTGTCTATCCGTTAAAGCCAGCGCTGCCAACTGAACCGCGATCCCGCTCAAGACCGAATTGCCGGACAAGGGGTCGCGCCAGTTTTCATCCAATAGCTCATTCATATTCACACCGGGGCGCTGGCCTGCCACTTGCATTTGAATGCCAGGCAAATCATGGCCCCAGCCATGCGGCAGGCTGATCACCCCCGGCATCATGTCGTCACAAAATTTAACTTGCACCGCAATCCGGCCATGCGCGCTGCTCAATTGCGCCTGCGCGCCGTCGGCCACGCCGTGACGCGCCGCGTCTTGCGGATGCACCAGCGCTTCGCAGCGATACGGCCCCTTGGCCAACACGGGTAAATTATGCATCCAGCTATTGCCGGAACGCACGTCACGCCGCCCAATCAAGACCAAATCAGCTGGTGCTTGTTGCAGTGCTGCGTAAACCCGTGCCAAATCTTGCAGCAGCGCGGGTTCAGCCAATTCAATTTTGCCCGAAGGCGTGCGCAATAGCTCGGGTACGCGCGCTTGCAAAGGCCCTAAATCGATGCCATTTTGCGCCGCTTTCACTTTCTCCAGATTCAAACCCTCTGGCGTTTGGCCATAGCGGTCGCCATAAGGCCCCAGCCGCAGGGCAAAATCAATTTGCCGCTCGGGGCCGCTTAAACCTTTGGAAGCGGCAATAATCGCCTCAGCATACGGACCTGCCAAACGGTTAATGTCGTCAGCAAACCAGCCATCGTCCAGCACAAAAGGGTTGCTATCTGGCGCGCCTTGCACCATGCCCGTCAAGCGCGCCAGTAGTTGCCACTCTGGCGGCTGACCTTCTGGCATGGGCAAGATCGGTGCGCTAAAGCGGGTGAAATTACGGTACGCAAACTGTTGAAACGCCACATCAAAATGCGCATCTTCCAACGGTGAAGGGCCGGGCAGGATGACATCGGCATGGCGCGTGGTTTCATTGAGATAGATATCAAAACTGAGCATAAAATCGAGTTGCTCCAATGCCTTGGACAGGCGCGGCCCATTCGGTGCCGATAACACCGGATTAGAAGCGAGCGTAATTAAAGCGCGCACTTGTCCCGGCCCTTGCGTTTCAATTTCTTCGGCCAGGCAAGAGATGGGCAATTCGCCCAATACTTCAGGTGCCTGGCTCACGCGCGCATGACGCCGCCCCACCACAATCCCGCGCCCCTTGCCTGCTGGCCCCATGGTATTGGTAGCAAATCCGGCGGCACGAGGAAATAACATGCCGCCCTCGCGATCCAGATTACCGGTCAAAATATTCACCACATCCACCAACCAGCTCGCCAGCGTGCCAAATTCCTGGGTGCAACTGCCAATGCGCGCATACAAGGCGCTGCGTGGGCTGCTTGCCAGTTGGCGCGCCAGTTGCTTGATGTTGTCGGCATCGATACCGCAACGCGCCGCCATGGCTTCGGGCGCAAAAGCATGCACCGCTTGTTGCAATTCATCCCAGCCATTCAACCATTCGCGCAAACGCCCCGGTTGGCACAGGTTTTCGGCAAACAGGGTATGCACCATGCCCAGCAATAAAAACACATCGCTACCGGGGCGAATAAAATAATGCTTATCAGCAAGGTGGGCCGTTTCGGTACGGCGCGGGTCGATCACCACCATGCGCCCACCGCGCGCACGCAAAGCCTTGGCCTTGCCACGAAAATCGGGCACGGTCCATAAACTACCATTGGAGGCCATCGGATTGGCCCCCAGGATCACCAATAAATCGGTGCGTTCGATATCGGGTACGGCGATTGAATAAAAGGTGCCATACATCCAGCCGCTGGCCAGTTGCTTGGGCATTTGGTCCAGCGTGGAGGCAGAAAACAGGTTACGTGTGCCAAGCGCGCGCGCCAATTTGGCGTAATATAACAACAAACCCGCTTTATGGGCACCGGGATTACCCACCACCGCCGCCACCGCATCGTTGCCATATTGCTGGCGCAAGGGCAACAGCCGTTGTTCAATTTCGGCAAAGGCTTCATCCCAACTCACCGCCACAAACTTGCCATCGCGCTTAACCAGGGGTTGGCGCAAACGGTCGGGGTCTTCATGTAAGTCTTTGATGGCGGTGCCCTTGGGACAAATATAGCCATGGCTAAATACATCATTGGCATTGCCACGCACGCTGATTATTTGGTGACCATTCATCTTCAATTCCAGCCCGCAACAGGCTTCACAAAAGGGGCAAGTACGGTAAACAGTGCTGGCAGCAGTGTTGGCAGCGGCGCTGGCAAATTCGGGAGCAGTCATAATCAAAGTTTCCTGATGGCTAATTAGGCGAAGTGAATGCGATTTAATAATGCGACAGGTGGCTATGTTACCCGATTCCAAGGATTTTATGCGACTATTCATCCATTCTGGCCAAGGCTTGCTATACTTAAAACGCAACGCAAAGCGCACCGTAACGAAAGATGGATGGCCATGCATTTTTTCTATCAAATCTCACCCGCGACCTGGTTCAAAATTGGCTTGTTCTCGCTACTGCTTGGCTGCGCTTCGGCGTGGTATTTGTTTGGCTCCAAAATGGGCATGCCCAAATTGACCATCAATACCAGCAATAAGCCTACCAGTGATGGCGCTACTGGCCCTGCTGGCACCACTGGCGCTGTCAGCAGCCACCACACCGCACAACAATTACAAGCCATTGCCCCGGAGGGAATACTCGACCAATATGTTGAATTTGCTGAATTACTCGCCTTCGAGGATAGCGAAATCAAACCCGATTTTGTATTACCGCCCGCCATCGCCCCGATTGGCCTGCTCGACCCCGATTGGATTGGAGCCACCCCATGAAACTTTGCCTGCGCTACAAAAACTGGCTGGCTTGGCTGGCCTTGCCTATTTTACTGTGTGGTTTGCTATTGCCAATACAAACCACACAAATGGCTCAAGCAGCAACCCAAGCGGCACAGCCAGCGACCAAGCCAGTGGCCAAATCGACAGAGATGCCAATTTACCTCTACACCAGCCCCATCACCGACGCTTTCTTTAAAGCCAACGGTTCAAACTACGGCACTTTTTTACTTCGCTGGCGTGAATATTTAAAGCAGTACAGTAGCTTTCAACAAGTCAACCGACGCGAATTACTGGCAGGATTAAAGCCAGGCGTCTTGGTTTTGGGCTCCGCCGTGCTGTTGGACGAGCAAGAGCGTGCCGCCATTGAAGCCTATGCCAGCAACGGCGGAAACTTGCTGGTAAGCTGGGGCACGGGTGCGCGCGATGGCAAGGGTGGCTGGACAGGTTACCAATTTCTGGAACAATTAATGGATGTTAAAGTAATGGGCACGCTGGATCGCCAACAAAATGAATGGTTTTTAAATCCCTTTGGCGATGGCCCCATCACCTACGCGGTGCCAGCGGGCAAGCGCATTTATCTGGGCCGCACGGCCGAAACACCGTTGCGCCTGCAAGCGGCACATCTGGCGGGGCGTTACATGGAATGGGGACGCCATCCCGGAACCAATAATGATACCGGTGCGATTGCCTACAGCGAAAAAAATGGTTCGCGCCGCGTGATGCTGGGTTTTTCTGAAGTAAGTTGGGAATTTGATCAGGACAGCGATTTAATTCCGATTTTCGACGCCAGCTTCGCCTGGTTACGCCACCAGATGCGGGCCTATACAGCGGCGTGGCCACAGGGCTATATTGCAGCCCACTTGCTGGAAATGGATACCGAAGATCGATTTCTGAGTGCCGAATGGTTTGCCCAGGATCTTGAAAAAGTCGGCATGAAAGCCACGTTTTTCTGTCTGACTTCGATCGCCAAAAACCACAAAAAGCTGGTCAATCAATTATTTGACAAACATGAAATCGGTTTTCATGGCGATGTCCATGTCGGCTTCAAAGGCAAACCTGCAGCCCAGCAAGAACAGCGCATTGCTACCATGCAAAAAGACATGGTGACCACGCTGGAGCCGAACCATGTACTACGCCGCCCCGGTTTTCGCGCCCCAACCGAATCGTATGATGCCGATACCGAGCGCCTGTTGCGGCAACATGGCTTTGGTTACCATGTAAGTCAACCGGAGCAAACCGAGGCGCGCCTGCCGTTTTTTTCCCGCGCTGAAGAAAATCTGTCTTCCGAGCAAGCGTTGGTAGTCTTGCCACGCACGCAAAATGACGATTTAAACTATACCAAACTCAAAAAACAGCCGGAACAAATCAAAATTCAAATGGAAAAAGAGTTCAATTACGTATTGGAAATGGGGGCCCTGGGCGTGCTTTCGATTCACTCACAAAACTATGTCAGCGGCGACTGGTTCAATGAAACAGGTTTCATACGCAAAGTGGTGCCAGACTACTTGCAGCGTCTGCAAAAACACAGGGAGCAGGTTTGGGTTGCAAGCGGCAGTGAAATCAGCGATTGGTGGCGCGAGCGCGCCCGGATTACGCAATCGGCCGGGTTGCCCGCCGAGCAATTGGCGTTTCAGGTAGCGGCACCCGGCACGACCAAAAAAGTGAGCTTTTTAATTACCCGGCCCATGCCAGGCAAGCAATTACCTTTGGTGGAAGCCTTGCAAGGCAATTTGCCGCAGCCTAAAATCAGGGTCATTGATGAATTTCGGGTGGCCCTGATATTTGATGCCTTGGATGCCGGTAAGTATGGGTATCGGGTTCAATTCCCCGATCGATAAGCGACCAGTTAAGAACATCTCAACCAGTCGCTAAACCACATCAATCATCGTCGCCCTCATGACTATTATTGCCATGATCAGAGACACAATGGAAGCTACTGGCTTGATTCACATCTCCTTGGCCGTTATAACGCGGCCAATTTGGATATTCACATAAAGGACGAGTACGACTACCTGGAAGGAAATTTTTATCTTCCACAATTTGATTCACTGGTGCCACGCCCTGTTCTACCCAATTTTCCAGTGCACTGACTGAATCCCATCCTGCATTGAAATCCGCGCTCACCGAATGTCCGTAAGCTGGCACTTCATAGTAGCGTACAAATTGCGCCACCTTCGATGCGCCCATCTTTTTAGTCACACGGCTTAGATACTTTTGTGTCATACGATTACTCACAATCGTATCGGCAGTTCCATGCAGCATCAATAATTTCCCACCCTTGGTTTGAAATGATGTTAAATCAGATTGGGTATCATTTTGCAGCAAGGATAAGGCGTCAATGCGCGCTTGATACGCGAGCAAAGCCTGTGAGTTCAAGCCAACAGAATTAAAATTGGCGTTTCCCGTCACAAAGTATTTCATCCATTGATCAAAGTACACAGTGAAAATTGGTTGATCAACGCCAACCGGATAAGAGGGTGGCACACTATTTAAGCCATAAACTGAAAGCAAAAATTGATTATCGGCAGGATAACCCAAATCAGCACCAGCAAAAATATTAAAACCTGGGTGCGATTTGCTGCCATTCGCCATTTTGACCGGAAATTTGGCTGCAGTGTTCATAGTATTAAGCATGGCGATTTGGGCATTAGAGAAGCAGTTATCTGCCGTATCTGCACCACCGGGACAAAGCAAATTGACTTGCCCGGCATGACCTGGCGCAAAGTGCTTATTGCATTTTTCAACATTGCTAATGATCCCGTCAACCACACCATCCATCGCATCACATGCCGCAATCGTGGCATCGTGTAGGAATTGCCGCTTGGCGTTGTTCAGGTAGGCACCGGGTTGGGTCAAAGACTCACTAATACGGCCAAATTGTTGCAACCACCCGGCAAATTCAAGCGCTGGATAAATAGCAATGACGCCGTCATAATCTTGCGGCCACCTTTGCAGTGCGATAATGGCCTCCCGTCCACCTGATGAGCCGCCATTGAAGTAGGCTTTTTGCGGCGCAGCACCATAGTACGCCTGAATAATCTGCATGGCAGTATCACGGGTCTTTTTCAAGGCTTCAAAACCAAAATTGCGCAACGCCTCATCATTGAGGCCAAACGACGCATCACGCCCAAAAATAAAAGGGGCTTGCTGTACATGCCCACCATTACTACCAAACA
>JBKJLF010000520.1:0-3307 GCA_046597185.1 Burkholderiaceae bacterium
TTTGACGTTAAATTCATCCATTAGGGTATTCATCATGGTGGGGGAGCAGGCCGAGCCCCCGATGACCGTATGGCTGAAGGTCGAGAATTTGAGATTATTTTGTTGCGCGTAAGTGATTAAACCCAACCATATTGTGGGCACCCCGGCCGAAAAGGTCACTTTTTCACTTTCAAATAAGTCATACAACGATTTACCATCCATTGCCGGGCCGGGGAATACCAGTTTTGCACCGTTCAAGGGAACCGAATACGGCAAACCCCAAGCGTTGACATGGAACATCGGCACCACGGGTAACACGGTATCCTGCGCCGACACATTCAAGGCATTCGGTACAGCGCTACCATAGGCGTGCAATACGGTGGAGCGATGCGAATACACCGCGCCTTTGGGGTGGCCTGTGGTGCCCGAGGTATAGCAGATGGTGGCGGCGGAATTTTCATCAAACTGCGGCCAAACAAAATCGGCTTTTTGGGCAGCCACTAAAGTTTCATAACATAATAAATTGGGAAGTTTGCTGCTGGCAGGCATGCGATCTGCGTCGCACATCAAAATATAGCCCTTGATACCGGGGCAATGCGGCGCAACCGCTTCAACCAAGGGTAAAAATGTCGCATCAAATATCAAAAATTGGTCTTCTGCATGATTGACGATATAGGCAATTTGCTCCGGAAATAAACGTGGGTTAATCGTATGCAACACGCCACCCATGCCCGATACCGCATAATACGCTTCCAGATGACGGTAACCATTCCAGGCCAAGGTGGCCACCCTGTCCCCCAACACCACGCCCAAAGCTTGCAAGGCATTGGCCAATTGGCGCGAACGGGCGTGACAATCGCGATAGGTGTAACGATGCAAATCGCCCTCTACCCGGCGTGAAACCACCTCTTGCGTACCATAATGGCGATCCGCGAATTGAATAATGTTTGAAATCAACAAAGGTTGATCCATCATTTGCCCCATTAGCGGGCTTTTCGGCAATGCAGACATGTAACACTCCTGGGCAATGTATCAACTAAGATAACAACTAAGATATCAACTAAGAGATCAGCTCAGCGTCATCAACGTAAGGTTAAATTAATGCGTGCAGCATTGTTTTGCGACCTTGTATTGTATGGGGGCATTCGCCGATATCTGGATTTCTCTGTCACAATAGCGTTTTAATGTGGTTTTCTTGCGACTTATGACCCTACACGCACCTTTTTCTGACAATCTACCCTCCGCCCAAACCGAATCCCTGGTCTTTGACGCAGGTTTTGCCACCTTGCCCGCAGCGTTTTACACCCGCCTGCAACCCACGCCCTTGCCGGAGCCGCATTTGGTGGCGGCTAGCCAACAGTGCGCCAGCCTGATCGGCCTGGGTGCGCAAGAATTTGAACGCGATGCTTTTGTGCAAGCTTTTGTCGGCAACCAATTACCCGCCAGTGCCCAACCCTTGGCCGCCGTGTATTCTGGCCACCAATTTGGCGTATGGGCCGGGCAATTGGGGGATGGGCGCGCCATCTTATTAGGCGATATCCAGCATCAAGGCCAGCGTTGGGAATTGCAGTTAAAAGGGGCTGGCCCCACGCCCTACTCGCGCATGGCCGACGGACGCGCCGTGTTACGCTCATCGATCCGTGAATTTTTATGTTCCGAAGCCATGGCAGGCCTCTCGATCCCCAGCTCGCGCGCCTTGAGTGTGATCGGCTCCAGCCAATATGTGATGCGCGAACAGCCCGAAACCACCGCCGTGGTGACGCGCATGGCGCAAAGCTTTGTGCGCTTTGGTTCGTTTGAACATTGGTATTATCGCAAACAACATGATCACTTAAAAACCCTGGCCGATTATGTGCTGGCCAATTTTTACCCTCACTTGCTGGCGGCCAATAATCCATATCAAGCCTTATTGCAAGAAGTGACGCGCCGCACCGCTGAATTGGTCGCGCAATGGCAAGCTGTTGGTTTTATGCACGGGGTACTCAATACCGATAATATGTCGATTTTGGGCCTCACCCTCGATTATGGCCCATTTGGCTTCATGGAATCATTCAATCCGCGCCATATTTGCAACCATACTGATCAACATGGACGCTATTCGTATGCAATGCAGCCGCAAATTGGCTATTGGAATTGTTGCGCGCTGGCCCAGGCGATGCTGCCATTAATTGGCGAAGTGGAGCCAACGCAAGCCGCCATTTCTCAATACCAGGATATTTACCTGAATAAAATCAACCAGTTATGGCATGCCAAGCTGGGCTTGCAGGCTGATCTGCCAGGTGATGGCGACTTTATTCAGGCTCTATTGACCCTGATGCAGGAAAACAGCGTCGATTTCACCCTGTTTTTCCGCCGCCTCGGTGATTTAAAAGTAAATGACCCGCATTTGGGTGGTGAATTGGATGGTGAATTTGATGTGCCCTTGCGTGATTTATTCATGAACCCGGCGGCCTTTGACGCCTGGGCTAACACTTACCGCCAACGTCTGCAACAAGAAAATACCCAAGATGCAGCGCGACAGATTACAATGCACGCGGTGAACCCCAAATACGTTTTACGCAATTACCTGGCCCAAGTGGCGATAGAAAAAGCGCAAGCGGGGGATTTTTCTGAAGTGCAGCATTTACTCAAGCTATTGGAACGACCTTTTGACGAACAGCCGGAACACCAAAGCTATGCCCAATTACCACCGGATTGGGCCAGCCATTTGGAAGTGAGCTGTTCATCCTGAATTACCCTTTAGAATCAAACCTTTATAATCAACCCTTATCATCAACCCTTATCATCAACCCTAACCGTCATCTACCCATCATGACCCTACAAAAAATTGCCAAAAGCGATGAACAATGGCGCGCCGAACTCGATAGTTTATCCTATCAAGTTACCCGCCATGCCGCCACCGAACGCGCCTTTACTGGCCAGTTTTGGGATCATCATGAAGCGGGAATCTATACCTGCGTGTGCTGTAACACGCCCTTATTTGCTTCCGACGCCAAATTTGATTCCGGCTGTGGCTGGCCCAGTTACTTCCAGGCCTTAAACCCGGAACATGTACGCGAAATTCGAGATCTGAGTCATGGCATGGTGCGGGTTGAAATCGTGTGCAATGTGTGTGACGCCCATTTGGGCCATGTCTTTCCGGATGGCCCCAAGCCCACCGGGCGGCGTTACTGTATCAATTCTGCCTCACTGCGTTTTTCCCTTCGTTCTGAAATCAAACCCATGCCATGAAATTTCTATTTGACTTTTTTCCGATTCTGCTCTTTTTTGGCGTCTATGAATGGGCCGACAGCTATAAAAATGCCGCACAGGCCATCGCGCAAAATAC
>JBKJLF010000184.1:0-7831 GCA_046597185.1 Burkholderiaceae bacterium
GGTGATGCACCGCCGCGCTCCAATGCCAATAAAAATTCTTCCGCTGTTTCAAAGCGCTGCGCCACATCACGGGCTACCGCTTTCAATAACACAAGTTCAAACCAGAGCGGTAAATCCGGCCGATAGCGTGAAGGCGGCACCGGATCAGTAAAGCGGGGATGCTGAAATGGTTCGATTTCACCATACGGATAATGGCGGGTCAGTAAAAAATACAGGGTCACACCGACCGCGTACAAATCAGTTTGGACGCAGGCTGGCGCGTTTTTAAATTGTTCCGGGGCCAGGAAAGAGGGCGTACCGGCTTGCGGTGCATTCGGCGCACTTGGTTCAAAATCAACTTCAAAACCCGATTGTGCCACACCCAGGTCGAGAATGCGCAGCTGGCCATCATCGCCCAAATGGACGTTGGCGGGTTTGATGTCGCGATGAATAATCGAGCGGCGATGCAAAGCCGCCACCGCGCGCACCAATTTTTCAGCGTGATCCAATAATTCAGGCACTAAAAAATGATGGCCAGCATCATACTTTTGTTGCATGGTATGGCCTGCATGCCAGGTGCTCAGATAATACAGATAATTGCGCTGCGGCGGGGTAATCACCTGCGGGAAAAACCGCGCTACCGCGCGCCGCGCCAACCATTCTTCATAGGCAAAGGCGCTACGCTCGTGGGTGTCGTGGGCGCGATCTGGGTGCAGCGTTTTGAGTACCAGCGGCAAGGCAAACGGTTGGCGTGGATTGCTGACCTTGTACACCAGAGTGGCCGCAGAGACGTGCAACAGGCTATCGACCAGATAGCCATCAATCATTTGCCCGGATTTTAATTTCGGTGGCAGGGGTAAATGTTTTGAATCGAGCAGGGTGTCGCGCCAGTCTTTTTCCGGTAAACCCGCTACGTGCAGCACCAGGGCGCTGGCATTATCCTGGCTGCCCGCTTTGAGCGCCGCATCCACCAATTGTTCGGCGCACTTGACGCAATCGGTGGCGGCAAAGTCTGCCAGCAGTGCCTCGATATCATATTCCTTGAGCGCGGCCCAAACCCCGTCGGTGGCGAGTAAAAACACATCGCCGACTTTGGTTTCCCCCATACCATGATCCAGCGTCAAGTGTTTGTCCAAGCCAATCGCCCGGGTCAACACATGCTGCATTTCGGGGCGATCCCACACATGGTCGCTGGTTAAACGGGTCAAACTCTTGCCGCGTAACAGGTAGAGCCGGGTGTCACCGACATGGGCAAAATAGTAAAAGCTGCCGCGTAGAATCAAGGTGGTCAGGGTACACGCCATGCCTGCAAGCTCACGGCGTACCGAGCCTTGCTGCTGCACCCAGCTATTGGTGGCTTTTAACACCCGATCCAGGGCCTGGGTAACAGGCCAGGTGTCGGGGGTTGCGTAATAGTCAGAGAGCAAGCCGCGTACGGTGTACTCGGCCGCCTCGCGCCCCCCATCATTACCGGATACGCCATCGGCAATGGCGGCAATCAAGCCTTTGCTGGCCAGTTCTGGCTCATTGGGCGTGACCATGCCGACAAAATCTTCATTGCGCTCGCGAACGCCAGTCAGGCTGGCGTAGCCAAAGGTGGTGGTGAGGGGCATGGCGTCCTTTTCTACATGGGTCAGATTTTCGCGGTAGTCATGGCAGCGCTACCCCATGTGGTGCGCCAGCGGGTTTTTACCAGACTCAACCCCACCAATGCTACCACGGCCAGCGAAGCAAAAATGGTCAAACCAATCTGATAGCTTCCAGTGAGTTGTTTGGAATAACCCAGGCTGGAAGCGAGATAAAAACCACCAATCCCACCTGCCATGCCCACCAAACCGGTCATGACGCCAATTTCTTTGCGAAAGCGCTGTGGCACCAATTGAAACACCGCACCATTACCCGTGCCCAGGGCCAGCATCGCCATCACAAACACACCTACCGCTGCCGCAACCGAAGGCAAACCGGTACTGGCGATAAACAAAAAGCCAGCCGCCAGCACATACATGATTGACAGCGTTTTAATGCCACCGATGCGGTCCGCCAGAATCCCCCCGACCGGGCGCACCAGCGAACCGGCAAACACGCAGGCGGCAGTCATATAGCCAGCGGTAACGGGTGAGATTCCATATTGGCCGTTAAAGTAAATCGTCAAGGATGAAGCCAGACCCGAGAAACCACCAAAGGTGACGCTATAGAAAAACATGAACCACCAGGCATCTTTATCCTTCAATACCGTCAGGTATTCCACCATAGCTTTGGGGGGCGGTGCGGTCGGTGCATCTTTGGCAAACACGCAATACACAATCAAGGCCACGCCCAGCGGGATCAAACACCAGCCAAACACATTTTGCCAACCAAAAGCCAGGGCCAAGGCCGGCGCAAACAGGGCAGCAAACGCCGTGCCTGAGTTACCTGCGCCAGCAATACCCAGGGCGGTGCCCTGGTGTTCCGGTGGATACCAGCGCGAGGCCAGCGGTAAAGCGACCGCAAAGGCGGCACCGGCAAAACCGAGTAATGCACCCAGGGTAAGAATGTGGCCATAGGTGGTCAATTCCCCTTTCCAGGCCCACAACATGGCTGCAATCACAATCACTTGCCCAATGATGCCCGCTTTTTTAGGCCGTAAATGATCAACCAGCACCCCCATCACAATGCGCAACAGGGCACCAGCCAATAGGGGGGTGGCGACCATTAAACCTTTTTGTGCTGCCGTCAACCCCAATGATTTTGCAATTTGAATACCCAGTGGGCCAAGAATCACCCAAACCATAAAACTGAGATCAAAATAAAAGAATGCAGCGAGCAGGGTAGGCGTATGCCCGGCTTTCCAGAATGAAGACTTTTGCATGATTTTCCCTTTGGGTTGAATTTTGTCAATACCCTTGTAATGCAATTGGCGTGCCAGCTTATGAATGCGCCTTTTTGGACAGGTGTTAGCAATTGGTGCGGTGCAAGGCTGGCTATTGCACCAAAAAACTTGCTTCTCTGCACCATTGTCAATCTGACTTGCACCAAGCCAGTGCGCCTGAGCAAAATCAGGGCACGGCATGCTGCTATTTGGGTGGTTGTGCGATTCAGGCCAGCGCTTTAGTCAGGGGCAAACTGACCGTGAACTGGCTACCCACGCCCGGCGTCGAAACAAAGCTCAGGCTGCCGCCATGTTTTTGTACGATGCCAAAGGCACTCGATAGCCCAAGGCCTGTGCCTGAGCCGACTTCTTTGGTGGTATAAAACGGTTCCATGATGTGGTCTTGTACCGAAGGTTCGATGCCGATTCCATTATCTTCGAAGGTAATTTCAATATGGTCCCCATCGGCAGCGAGCTTCAGGCTCATACCTGGATTGGAAAATACTCTCGGCCAGGCTGACTGATTTTTTTTCTGCTTCATCGAGTCGGGTAAAGGCGCGCAAATCTTTGACGATGGCGATGATCCTTTCTGTGCCATCGAGCATGGTGGTGACATTTTGATTGAGTTTTTCAAAACGCTTTTCAAAGGCGGCGATCACTTCCGGGGCTTCGCCCGAATCGAGTAATGCCATCACAAACTGCTGGAATTCAGCAATATCAGTGCGTTGAATTTGGGCTGCGACATGGGTAAAGTTGCTTGGGTTATTGATTTCGTGTGCAATGCCCGCCGTCAAAGTACCCAGGCCCGCCATTTTCTCGGACTGAATCAATTGAGATTGGGTTTCCTGTAAATGGCTGTGCGCCGTGGCCAATTTGTTGTGGGACGCCGCCAATTTGCTGTTCGCCTGGGTCAGGTCGGTGGTGCGTTCGTCAATCAACATTTTTAAATGGATTGCCTCGGCATGCAAACGGCGCAAACGCCAGCGATAGAGGGTGAAGGCGCAGCCTGTCAGTGATAATAGAACCAGTATCAGGAACCAGATGGTTTGCCAAAAAGCAGGCACGATCCGGATTGGAACCACCCATTCATCGGCACGCCAATCCCCTACGCGATTGCTGTCTTGAACCCGTAGCAGATAATTGCCCGGCCATAAATTGCTATAACCGACGCTGCGGTGTTCGGCATCGGTATCGATCCAGTCTTTTTCATAGTCTTGCAAGCGATAACGATAGCGGTTCTTTTGTGGCTCGGCGTAATCCAGGGCAGAAAATTCGAGCGTGAAACTGCGCTGTTCAGATGAAAGTTTGCTCCGCTTCAATCACGACCAAACCCTGGGTGCCACCATAGATGAGCTTGCCATCGTGGGTTTTGTAAACGGAGCCATCCCAGTTGCCGCCAATATCCATGCCATCGGCTTTGGACAGCTCATACGCGCGCATGCGTTTGGGGTCGAGCATGCGCGATCCACTCCAGATCCGCCCCAGCTTATCTTCCATCAGGTTGGGGCCGAAGGGTTTGCCCGCTCTGCCGATCAAGGCGCTGATATGTTCAAATTCGCCTGAGTTGTCATTGAGATTGCGCAGGCGATCCAAACCTTGATCGGTGTCAATCCAGAGCTGCTGCTTATCGATTAACAGATCATTTACCCGGTTCGAGCTCAGACTAGATGCTCGGCCAGGCTCAAATGAAAATTGGTGCAGCTCTTGGGTTGCCTCTGTCCAACGCCATCGTCCTTGATCACTGCCAATCCAGAGTCTACCTTGCTTGTCTTCGGACAAAGAAAAGATGGCTCCTTTGATCGGTGTTTTTGAGCGCTCAAACTGTTGTAGTGCCTTATCCCATTGGTATAAACCTGCCGTGGTACTTATCCATACCTTCTTGCTGCGACTGGTTACGGTGCCCAGTATTGAGGTGCCCTGAAATTCTTTTAATTTTGCCGCGAACTCCGATTGCTTGCTACCCGTTTTGAGAAATAACACGCCAAATTGATTGGTTCCCGCCCAAATGGTGGCATCCGGGGTTTGCGCCATGCTGGTTATATTGGCATCCGGCAAGGCCATGCCCGATCCGGCCCGATAGCCGCCCACCAGACCGCGCCGCCGATCCAGAATATCAATCCCGTTTCCGGCCGTTCCTACCAATATTTGGCCGTTAGACAACTCCAGAATCGCGCGGATGTCTGAATGGCTCAGGCTGGCAGGATTGGTTAAATCATGTTGTATCAGATCTTTGTTCATCTTCTTCACAAAGGCCGCCCGAAAGCCAAGTAATTTATATCAGTGATCAGTAATCAATATGATTGTGCCGCCCCCATTTTGCCATGAATTGGCTCGGGTGCTGCGCTGTTGCGTCGAGTTTGTCCCATTTTCGCTATTGAGTCGGTTTGCTTAGCGGTAGATTGACGACAAATTGGCTACCTTCTCCCAGAACGGAGCTAAAAGTCAAGCTGCCGCCATGTTTTTGCACGATACCAAAGGCAATCGATAGCCCCAAGCCAGTGCCTGAGCCGACTTCTTTGGTGGTGTAAAACGGTTCCATAATCCGCGCCTGTATAGAAGGCTCGATGCCGATTCCACTATCTTCGAAGATAATTTCAATATGTTTGCCATCGGCCGCCAGGTTCAGACGCAGCCACAGCTTGCCGGGGAGGGGGCCTTGGCCCCGATCCTGTTTTTCGACAATGGCCTGACAGGAATTGACCAGTAAGTTCATGAATACCTGATTGAGCAGGGCGGGCCAACATTCGAGTTCGGGATCAAGGCTAAAATCGGTGATGAATTCGATTTTTTCCAACCAGCTGGTGCGCACCAGATTGAGCGTGGAGTGCAAACATTCTGATAAGCGCACCGATTTTTTATCCGCTTCGTCCAGGCGAGTAAAGGCGCGCAAATCGTTCACGATACCTTTGATGCGTTCGGTGCCGCTTAGCATGATCAGGACGTTATCATCCAATCGCTTGAAGCGCTCGTTAAATGCCTTGACCACTTCGGGCGCTTCGCCTGCCTCCATCAGTGAGTTGACAAAGGTTTGGAATTGCGCAATTTCAGTGCGCTGGATTTGCGCGGCCACATGCACAAAATTGGTTGGATTATTGATTTCGTGTGCAACGCCCGCCGTGAGCGTGCCCAGGCCCGCCATTTTTTCTTGCAAGACCATTTGTTGTTCGGTTTCTTGCAATTGGCGGTGCGCCGCTGCCAAATCGGAATGGGCCTTGGTGAGTGCGCCATGGGCGCTGGAATTGGAGAGCGCAATGGCCGTATAGCTGGCCAGTACGCGCAAAAATTCGAGTTGATCTTTGTCGTAGGCATGTTGTTTCAAACTTTGCACCGAGAGGCAGCCAATCACGCTTTGTTCCAGCATCAGGGGTAAATACACCACGGTTTCCATTGATTTGCCAAATCTTGGCGTGAGAATGTGGGATACATAATTGAGTAATTGGGCATGGTTGGCAGCAATCAGTTCACGCTGCTCGCGCACACACCATACCGCCGGGCGATCATGATCGTGGAAGGATAAACTGATATTGGGTTGACGCTTGCCATTTTCGATATTGTAGACAAATAAAATTTGCTCAGTCGCCGGATCAACCATGCCAATCAAAAAGACATGCGCATCCAGGCGTGCGCTTACCTGTTGGTGTACGCGCCGAAACGCTTGTTCGGTATCCAGGGTTGAGGTGAGTTCTTGCCCGATCTTACTCAATTTTAAAATATCGCTGGTGCGCGCCGCAATCAGCATTTTTAAGCGTTGGGTGCGCCAGCGATGAATGCCCAAGGCGCTACTCGTGCCCGCCAATAACGCCAGCAGCATAAACCACCAGGTTTGCCAGAATGCGGGTAAAACCTGGACGTCGATGTGTAAGGGGTGCGTGCTCCAGGGGCCGTTGTGCTTGCTGGCACGCACTTGCAGAGTATAGTTGCCGGGCGATAAATTGCCGTAGGCGGCGGTGCGATGCCCGGCATCGGCATCGATCCAGTTGCGGTCTTCTCCCTGCAGGCGATATTGGTAGCGGTATTGGCTTGGATTGGCATAATCGAGTGCGGCAAATTCCAGTGCAAAATTGCGCTGTTCGGTGTTTAAGGTGAGCGCAGGCGGGGCTTTGCTGGTGGTTGCCGTGTCCGGGGCATGCGCGAGTGAACCCAGCGGGGCGGCGTTGCCATTGATTTTCAACTCGGTGACGACCACAGGCGGCATATCCGTCGATGCCTGAAACAGGGCAGGGTTGATAATGGCCAGCCCTTGCGAACCGCCATAGAGCAGTAAGCCGTCCCGGGTTTGGCTGTAGGCACCGTCCCACTTGGGGCCGATATTCATGCCATCGGCGCTGCTTAAGTGCTGCAGTTGCAGTTTGATGGGGTCGATGATGGCAGAATCGGTCCAGATTCGGCCCATATGATCTTCCAGTAAATTTCCACCCAAGTCTTGATCCGCAGCCCCCAGACCCACGCCAAAATGTTCAAATTTGGCGATTTTGCCATTCCAGCTTTGCAAGCGTTGCAAACCCTTGTTGGTGGTCAACCAGAGTTTGCCGTGACTATCAATTAATAAGCTGGAAATATAGTCAGAAATAAGGCTGTCCGCTCGTACTGGCTCAGGGTGAAAGCCATGCAAACCTTTGGCACCGGGTTCCATTACCCACAAGCCGTTATTACTACCCACCCAGATTCGCCCCTGCCCATCTTCAGCCAGGGTATTTACGCCGCTTTGCATTGCGGCCCCATTTTCGTCAGGCACCGCTTCAAATTGTGCCGGCCTGCTTGAATTAGTCTGGCCGGGGATAGTCTGGCCGGGCCGCCAGCGTGCTACCCCGCGCGCAGTGGCTGCCCAGACACTGCCGTCGCGGCTGGCCAAAAAACGGGTAACCTGCTGCTCAGGTAAGCCTGGTACATCCAGCCATATCTGGCTCGCCGACGGGAGCCGTACCACACCCGCCTGTTTGGTGCCAGCCCACAGCGTACCATCGGCCGTCTTTGCCAGCGCGCGAATGCTGGCATCGGGCAGAC
>JBKJLF010000301.1:0-4114 GCA_046597185.1 Burkholderiaceae bacterium
GTATTAGCGGGCGTGATTATTACCGCTTTCTATTCCTTCCGCATGTATTTTCTGGTGTTCCACTGTGATGAGCGCTTTGGTATGGCCCACGTGCATGATGCACATGACAGTCATGCCCATGATGCCCACGCGGATGACGATCATCATGACGCGCATGCAGATGAACATCATCACGGCTTGGCCCCTGGCCAAAAACCGCACGAATCGAAATGGGTGGTGACCTTGCCCTTGGTCTTGCTGGCCATTCCTTCCGCCATTATCGGTTTTTTGGCAGACGGCCCGATGTTGTATGGCGAATTCTTTAAAGGCATTATTGCCAGTGGCGAAAACCATGAAGCGATGAAAGAACTTGCGCGTGAATTCGTGGCGCATCATGGCGCGCTGGGCATGGCTTTGCATAGCTTTGCGACGCTACCGTTTTGGCTGGCTGCGGCCGGGGTATTCCTGTCCTGGTTGTTCTATATGAAAATGCCACAGATTCCGACAGCGATTAAAAAGAACTTTAGCATCCTGCACACGATTTTGGACAATAAATACTATATGGACAAATTCAATGACGTCGTGTTTGCGGCGGGTGCGCGCGTGCTGGGTGACGGCTTGTCCCGTGGCGGCGACAGGTTGCTGATTGATGGTTTGGTGATCAACGGCAGTGCCAAAGTAGTGAGTTGGTTCGCGCAATTGGTTCGTTTGTTCCAAACCGGCTATATCTACCATTACGCGTTCGTGATGATATTGGGGGTATTGGGCTTTTTGATTTATTTCTTGCCCAATCCATTCCCATTTTCATTTGCTCATTAAGATGACCAATAAGCTGACCAATAAGCTGACCAAGAGATAAGACCACCACCATGATGTCAACCTTACTTACCATCGATTCGCTTACTACCAATCTTCTTAGCTTCGCTATCTGGAGTCCGATAGTCATAGGCGTGCTGCTATTGGCCTTGGGGTCGGATCAAAATCCGAAGTTTGCCCGCTATCTGGCGCTGTTTGGCTCGATTTTCAGCTTCTTGCTGACCTTGCCGGCGATTAAATATTTTGATAATGCGGCGCACGGCATGCAATTTGTTGAAAAATACAGTTGGATCGAGCGTTTCAATGTGCACTACCATTTGGGTCTGGACGGTATTTCGATGTGGTTTGTGCCACTCACCGCCTTCATTACCATCATCGTCGTCATTTCAGCATGGGAAGTGATTGAGAAAAAAGTGTTCCAGTACATGGGCGCGTTCCTGATTTTGTCGGGTTTGATGATCGGCGTATTTTGTGCGCTGGACGGTTTGCTGTTCTATATCTTCTTTGAAGCCACCTTGATCCCGATGTATGTGATCATCGGTTTGTGGGGCGGTGCCAACCGGGTGTATGCCTCGTTCAAGTTTTTCCTGTACACCCTGGCCGGTTCTTTATTGACGCTGGTGGCGGTGATTTACCTGTACTCCAAAACCGACAGCTTTGAAATCGAGTTTTGGCATCGCGCACCCTTGACGCTGGGCGAGCAAACCTGGATTTTCTTTGCCTTCTTCACCGCCTTTGCTGTCAAAGTGCCGATGTGGCCGGTGCATACTTGGTTGCCGGATGCGCACGTGGAAGCGCCAACCGGTGGTTCGGTGGTGTTGGCGGCGATTATGTTGAAGCTTGGTGCTTACGGCTTCTTGCGCTTTTCACTGCCGATTGCGCCCGATGCCAGCCATAAATTTGCCTGGGTCATCATCACCTTATCGCTGATCGCGGTCATTTACATTGGTTTGGTGGCCTTGGTGCAGGCGGATATGAAAAAGCTGGTGGCCTATTCCTCGATTGCGCATATGGGTTTTGTCACGCTGGGGTTTTTCATGTTTAATGAAATGTCGGTGCAGGGCGGTATTGTGCAAATGATTTCGCACGGCTTTATTTCCGGGGCCATGTTTCTATGTATTGGCGTCCTGTACGACCGCATGCATACGCGCTTGATTTCCGAATATGGCGGGGTCGTGAATACCATGCCGCGTTTTGCTGCACTGCTGATTTTCTTTTCCATGGCCAATTGCGGCTTGCCTGCCACCTCCGGTTTCGTGGGCGAATTCATGGTGATCCTGGGGGCGGTGCAATACAATTTCTGGATCGGCATGTTAGCCGCCACGGCCCTGATATTGGGTGCTGCCTATTCTTTATGGATGGCCAAGCGCGTGGTGTTTGGCCCAGTCGCCAATGCCAATGTCGCGAAACTCGTGGATTTGAATTCGCGCGAATTCTTTATGCTCTCGATTTTGGCAATCGCCGTGCTGTGGATGGGGCTGTATCCCGTACCCTTTACCGATACCATGCAAACCTCAGTTGCAGATTT
This sequence comes from Burkholderiaceae bacterium, assembly GCA_046597185.1. Taxonomy (GTDB): domain Bacteria; phylum Pseudomonadota; class Gammaproteobacteria; order Burkholderiales; family Burkholderiaceae_D; genus CAMBDR01. The sequence continues at coordinate 2,324 of JBKJLF010000301.1, forward strand.
GTTGAAACATGTCGCTCTGCAAAAAGCACCTTGATTGCAAAATGAGCATGCACACCTGACGACTTCGGCTGAACCAACGAACCAATGAACCAATGAAAACTATGCGGCGCAATAATGAATAATCTAAATGTCATCACCTCTGCAATTTATCCCGAGATATTTCTGCTCATCGCAGCCTCGGTGATCTTATTGGTCGATATGTTTTTGAGCGACAAAAATCGCGTCATCACTTATGTGCTATCGCTGCTGAGCTTGCTCGGTTGCGCCATGTTGACATGGAACCAAATGAAGCTGGGGCATTCTTCAGACTATCTGTTCTATCATATGTTTGTGTCTGATCCGCTCGCCAACCTGCTGAAAATGGCTTCTTATCTGGCGGTTGGTATCACCTTTGTGTATTCGCGCAGTTATGCAACGGACCGCCATATGCTGGGCAAAGGTTTGGGTGGCGAATTTTATGTGCTGGCCCTGTTTGCCTTGCTGGGCCAAATGGTGATGATTTCCGGCACCAATATGCTGGTCATTTATCTGGGTTTGGAATTGATGTCGCTGTGTCTGTATGCCTTGGTGGCTTTGCGGCGCGACCATGTGGCTTCCACTGAAGCGTCGATGAAGTATTTTATTTTGGGTGCCTTGGCCTCGGGCTTTTTGCTCTACGGCATGTCGATGTTGTATGGCGCGACCGGGCATCTGGATGTCAGCAAAATGGCTGAGGTAGCGGGTTCTGCTACCGCCAACAAAGGCGTGCTGGTGTTTGGCGTGGTGTTTATGGTGGCGGGTTTGGCCTTTAAGTTGGGTGCCGTGCCTTTCCATATGTGGGTGCCGGATGTGTATCAAGGTGCGCCGACAGCGGTGACGCTGCTCTTGGGTGGCGCGCCCAAATTGGCTGCCTTTGCGATTTGTTTCCGTTTGCTGGTAGAAGGTTTGTTACCGATTGCGGCGGATTGGCAGCAAATGTTAATGGTCATGGCGGTATTATCGATCGCGGTCGGGAATCTGGCGGCGATTGCGCAGACCAATTTTAAGCGTATGCTGGCCTATTCCACCATTTCGCACATGGGCTTTATGTTGTTGGGTTTGCTCTCTGGTGTGGTTGGCAAGGCATCGCCCAATGCGGCCAATATGCTGACGCAGGCGTATAGCTCGGCCATGTTTTACAGTCTGACCTATGTGTTGACTACTTTGGGCACCTTCGGCATGATCATGTTGCTATCGCGTTCCGGTTTTGAAGCAGAGAATCTGGACGACTTGAAGGGCTTGAATCAACGTAACCCATGGTATGCGTTGTTACTGTTGTTATTGATGTTTTCTCTGGCAGGCATTCCGCCCATGGTGGGTTTTCAGGCCAAGTTTGGGGTATTGCAGGCGGTGATCGACACCAATCAAGTCTGGCTGGCTGTGTTTGCAGTGGTGTTTTCATTGATCGGGGCCTTCTATTATCTGCGGGTCGTGAAGTTGATGTATTTTGATGACGCCAAAGACCGCAGCCCGATTAAACCGAATTTTGATATGGCCCTGGTATTGGGCGCGAATGGCTTGGCAGTATTGGTGTTGGGTTTATTCCCGAATCAATTGCTGTTTTCCTGTATGAAGGTCATTTCCGTTACGCTGGCTTCTTGAGCGTCGTCATGAGCGAACCTGACAACGATATGCACTTGAAAGAAACCCGGCTTGACAGCGAGCTGGCGTTTCAAGGTTCCTTTCTCAAGATTTCGCGCGATACGGTGCAACTGCCCAATGGCAAACAGACTGCGCGCGAGTATGTGCGCCATCCGGGCGCGGTGGTGGTAT
>JBKJLF010000344.1:0-7588 GCA_046597185.1 Burkholderiaceae bacterium
CTCAAACGGCCACTGGCAACGGCATCTTGCAGGGTTTGCCATGCGCTTTCCGCGCCGGATATGGCCATGAGCGTGGTGCCCAGCGGGGTGTTGATTTCGTGTGCAATGCCAGCCACCAAACCACCCAGCGAAGCCATTTTTTCTTGCTGCACCAGTTGCCCTTGCGCTTGGCGCAGTGCGGCCAGTGCGGCCAGTGCAGCAGCGTTGGCCAACGCAATGGCCCTATAGGCGGTTAGCGTGCGAAAGATCAGGCGCTCGCGCTCGCCGTAGGCGTTTTGCTTGTCGGACTGGATCGACATGGCACCCAGCACCTTGTCGCCCACGATTAACGGGGCAAACAGGGCGGTGAGCATTTGGCGGGTGCCGGGGATAGTCGTTGAATCGTCCTGCGGGTCGAAGTGCAGCAGCAAATCCTGGCGCTCGCGTACTGCCCTTGCCGCGTTGGAGGTGGGGGAATCGAGCGCAATATTACGCATCGACATGACCTGATCATCATCGCGCCCAAACACCGCGTCAAGCGACTTGGCGCTAGCGTTCATGCGGTAAATGGTCATGGTGGGCGCATCGAGCAAGTCGCCTACGTACAGGTAGAGCGCCTTGAATACGATCTCTGCATCAAGATTGGCGGTAATTTCGCGGCCAATGTCGCCCAATTGGCGCAGGGTTTCCACTGACAATGCCAAATCGGTGTTGGCTTCGTTTAATGCTGCATTGGATTCGTTCAGGCCATGGTTGGCATCGATCAGATCTTCCTGCTTCTGGCGCAATTGACCAGTGCGCTCATTCACCAGTTGTTCCAGTTCCCGCTGCCGCTGACGCAGGTAGCGGGTGCGCCCCTGCACCAGTGCCGCGACCAAGCTCGTCATCAACAGCAACAATGCCAGAGCAAACCACCAGGTTTGCCACCATGCAGGCAAAACCCGAATCGGGATACTTAGTTCTTGATTACTCCATTCGCCCAGTCGGTTGCTGCCGCGCACTTGCAGCGTGTACAGGCCCGGCCACAAATTGCCATAGGCGGCGCTACGGTGGTCGGCATCGGTATTGATCCAGTTTTTTTCATAGCCTTGCAGGCGATACGGGTAGCGGTTTTTCTTTGGTTCTGAATAGTCAAGGGCGGCAAACTCAATGGCAAAATTACGTTGCGCAGGTAGAAGGGTCAGGCTGGCGGCGTTGCCTGCCCCAGCTTGTGGTGACGGGTTTGCCAATGGGTTCGCTAACACCCCCGGTGCCACGGTTTCGCCATTGATCTTTAGCGCAGTAACGGCTAATGGCGGGGCATAATCATACGCCTTGAAGCGTGCCGGATCAATAATGGCCACACCTTGCGTGCCGCCAAAGAGCAGCAAACCGTCATGGGTTTGGCCATAAGAGCCAACCCAAGTTCCGCCCAAATCCATGCCGTCAGCCTGTGTGAGCGAGGTTCTAAACTGTGGTTGCGGCACACCCGGTCGCCAGCGTGCCACACCGCGAGTTGTTCCGGCCCACAGGCTACCGTCACGGCTGGCGAGCAACCCGAACACTTGCTTGTTGGGTAAACCCGGCACCGCCACCCAGGCGCTGCTGCCGGGAAATTGCCGTACCACCCCGGCTTGATGTGTGCCAGCCCGGATTGATCCGTCGCTGGTTTGCGCCAACGCTAAAATGGCCGTATCCGGCAGCGCAGCTGGCTGTCCTTGGCCGATCCTGTAGCCGCCAATCAGGCCCCGTTGCTTGTCAAAAATATCAATTCCGTTGCTGCCAGTGCCAAAAGCTAAGTGACCATCGGCCAGTTCCAGCATACTACGCACATCGGGGTGGCTCAATCCGCTTGGCCGTTTTGCGCTGTGCCTGAGTACGCGCAGTAGGGTGTTGTTGCCGTTCATGGTTGCAAGCCGCCCCCCCCAGGTGCCAACCCACAGCCAACCAGCCCGGTCCGGTAGCAGGGGTTTTACCGTATCTGGCACCAAGCTGCCCATCAGTCCAGGGTCATGGTGCAGGGTTTGCAGCACACGGCCGTCGCTAGCCGCAACGACAATGATGCCGCCGCCATAGCTGGCCAGCCAGATCTGGTCTGTTTTCACTTGCGCAATTCCTGCAATCCAGGGGTGACTCAGTTGCGCCAGCGGTAGCCAGTTTATCAGGGCCGGGGCAACACTTGACTGGGAAGCGCTGGCCCGAACCCCACTTGGCATCAGCCAAGCGGTACCATGGTCATGGGTGCCTAACCACAATTTACCATCTTGCGCTTGGAACAGGGTTAGCACATCCCTGCCCACCACGACGGTTTCAAAGGTTTTGCCGTCTGGGGACGGCCGTTGCAAGCCACGCCTGCTACCCACCCACAGACGGCCTTCTTTGTTCAGCAACAGGCTGCGTACCTTGTCGTCCATTAAGCTGCGCGGGGCAAGGCCGTGCTTGAAATGCACCAAGTACCTGCTGCCATTTGGCAGGTGATCGGGTCCCTGCTCGGTCGCAACCCACATTCCGCCCCGGCCGTCATGGGCCATGGCTGAAATTCTACCGTCGCTCAGGCTGTTCGGCGCTTTTTCATCATGGCGGAAATGTTTAAAGTGCTCGCTGGCCGGGTCAAACACCGAAATGCCAGCGTTAAGTGTGCCAACCCAAATCCGTCCGTCCTTTGCAACCGATAAAGAAGTGACATAATCATCCCCCAGTGAGAACGGATCGGCGGCTTTGTAGGTGAACTTGCGAAAACGATAGCCGTCGTAACGGATCAAGCCAACTGGTGTGCCGATCCATATCAGGCCGCGTGCATCCTGCGCCAATGTGGTGATGGCTTGGTCGTCAATTGTTTCGGCATCGTGCAGGGTTTCAAACTCCGGTTCGGCGAAGGGGAAGTCTTGAGCTGGCGGTAGCGGTGCTGCGGTCGTAGCTACGGCAACCTCGGCTGCCATTATCGCAAACGGCAGACAAGTGCTGAGCCAGAAAACCAGCCATTGCACATATTTCAGGTTTTTTTTCATGTTTTATTCCCCATTTTTTAGCATGGCACCATGTTTTTTCAGTCGTATCTCAACATTGGTTCCCTCACCCAAGGTGCTCGTGACATGAATCTGGCCTTTTAACCTTTGCGTTATCTGGTTGTACGCCACATGTAGTCCTAGCCCCACGTGTCCTTGGATGCCGCTTTTGGTGGTGAAGAATGGGTCAAACACCTTGGGCAGGTCTTCTGGCGCAATACCGTGGCCGTCGTCGCTGATGGTAATTACCACTTCTTCGCCGCCATCTTCCTCGTTTAGTTGTGCAGTTAGGCGTAGTGTGCCAGTGCGGCCTTCGGTAAAGCCATGATCCAGCGCGTTCACTAATATGCGGCTCAAGGATTCGGTGAGTGCTTCGGGCACAACATGAAGGCTTAAACCAGCGGGCGCAGCCACCGCTAACTGGCAACCGTTTTGCGCAAGCTGGCTGTGCACCAGTGCGGCTACTTCCTGTAAATGCTCCGCCAGTCCAATCTCAACCAAGCAGTCACTGTCGGCGTTAATCGAAATGGTTTGGAACAGTGCAATTAGTTCAGCGGCACGGGTGGCGGTTTTTAAGGCCAGGGCGGTGTATTCCATGCCATCGGTGGTGCTGGAATCGAGTACTGCTTTGGAAAGGTCGTTACTGATAGTGGCATTTTTCAGGGTTTGCCAAGCATCTTGCGCACCGGATATGGCCATGAGCGTAGTGCCCAGCGGGGTGTTGATCTCGTGCGCAATACCCGCTACCAAGCCACCGAGCGAGGCCATTTTTTCTTGTTGTACCAGTTGGTGCTGGGCTTGCCGCAGGGCGGCTATGGCTGCGGCATTGGCCAGCGCAATCGCACCATAGGCAGACAGGGTGCGAAAGATCAGGCACTCGCGCTCACCGTAGGCATTTGCGTGGTCGGATTGGATCGACATCACACCCAACACATGGTCGTCCACAATCAGCGGGGCAAATAGGGCAGTGAGCATTTTGCGGGTGCCAGGCACCTGGTTGGATGAATCGGCCAGCGGGTCGATGTTGAGTAGTAATTCCTGCCGCTCGCGCACCACGCGTGCTACGTTGGAGGTGGGTGAATCAAGCGCCACGCTGCGGGTTGGCATCACATGGTCGTCATCGCGCCCAAACACTGCATCGAGTACTGTCGCGGTAGCGTTCATGCGGTAAATTGTCATCGTCGGTGCATTGAGCAAGCCGCCTACGTAAAGGTAAAGCGATTGGAATACGATCTCGGCGTCGAGGTTGGCGGTGATCTCGCGGCCAATGTCGCCTAATTGGCGCAGGGTTTCCACCGACAGCACCAAACCGGCGTTGGAGTGATTCAATGCTTCAATAGCTTCATTTAGTGCTCCATTGGATTGATTTAATGATTTAATGGCATGATTGAGTTCGCTGTTGGCATCGACCAGTTCATCTTGCTTCTGGCGCAATTCATTGGTGCGTTTATCGACCAGTTGTTCCAGCTCATGCTGGCGCTGGCGCAGGTAGTGGGTGCGCATCTGCATGAGTGATGCAAACAACGCCGTCATCATCAGCAATAATGCCAGCGCGAACCACCAGGTTTGCCACCATGCGGGCAAGACCTGTATCGGAATACTCAGCTCATGTTCACTCCAGTCGCCCAAGCGGTTGCTGCCACGCACTTGCAACGTGTAGCGGCCCGGCCACAAATTGCCATAGCTGGCGCTACGGTGGTCTGCATCGGTATTGATCCATTCTTTTTCATAGTCTTTCAGGCGGTATTGGTAGCGGTTTTTCTTTGGCTCCGAATAGTCGAGGGCGGCGAATTCAATCGAAAAATTCCGCTGTGCCGGGGTAAAGGTGAGTGTTGGGCTGGCGGCCAGATCGGTCTTGGGATGTGCCAGCCAGCCCGGCGGCACTGTTTCGCCATTGATTTTCAACTCGGTCACGACCATTGGCGCGGCATAGTCATATGCCTTGAAGCGCGCCGGGTCAATGATGGCCAGGCCAAACCCGCCCTGGAGCAGCAAGCCGTCACGGGTTTTGTAATAGGAACCATCCCAAGCGCCGCTAATATTCATACCGTCTGCCTTGGTAATGGGTAATATGCGCATCCGGGCCGGGTTATTGACCTGGTCTATTACCGCTTCGTCGGTCCAGATGCGGCCTTGCTGGTCTTCCATCAGGTTGGTTCCCAAGGCTTGCCCTGCTTGGCCAAGCAGGGCGCTGACATGCTCGAACCGGGCTAGCTTGCCGTCCCGGCTTTTCAGCCGTTCCAGCCCTTTGTCGGTAGCGACCCAAAGGCTGTCATGGCTGTCAAGCAGCAGGGCGAAAATAAAGTCGGAAGCCAGACTATCCGGGCGGTTTGGTTCGGTGGCGATGTGAATCAGGTCACGGCGATGCGGTTCATGTAGCCACAAGCCGTTATAAGCGCCTATCCAGATCCGGCCTTGCCTGTCTTCGACTATTGCATTGACACGGGCGTCCATTGCATTGCCCAGTTCGTCCGTGAACACTTCAAAGCGTTCGGGCAGCGCTGCCTGATGGGTATTTCGGGCGCTGGCAGGTTGTGGTGACAGTGTGCCCGGCCGCAAGCGTGCCACACCGAGTGCTGTTCCGACCCACAGGCTTGCGTCACGGCCAGCGAGCAAACGGTACACTTGCTTGCTGGGCAAACCCGGCACCGCCACCCAGGTGGTGCTGCCGGGAAATTTTCGCACCACCCCGGTTTGCGATGTGCCAGCCCAGATTGATCCATCACTGGTTTGGGCCAACGAATAAATTGCCCCATTCGGTAGTGCACCAACCTTGCCCTGGCCAGTTCTGTAGCCGCCAATCAGGCCACGTTGCCTGTCAATAATATCTATTCCGTTGGCATTGCTGCCAACAGCCAAGCGGCCATCGGCCAGTTCCAGTACACTTCTTACATCGGGGTGGCTTAAGCCATTGGGTTGTTTTGGACTGTGCCTGAGGACATGTATTGCGGTGTTGTTGGCGTTCATACGTAGCAGGCCTTTTCCCCAGGTGCCAACCCACAGTTGGCCAGATCGGTCCAGGAGCAGGGGTTTTAGGCTATCGAATGCCAAGCTGCCGGGCACTGCCGGGTCGTGGCGCAAGGTTTGCAGCATCTGCCCGTTGCTGGCTGCAACGACAATCATGCCGTCACTAAAGCTGGCCAGCCAAATTTGCTCTTTGTTCACTTGTGCGATCCCGAGAATTTTGCGTTGGCTCAGTTGTGCTAACGGTAGCCAATGTGCCTGCTGTGAGGAATCCAGCCAGGCAGCACCGTGTTCGGTAGTACCCAACCACAGTTTGCCATCTTGCGCCTCAAACAGGGTTCGCACTTCCCTGCCTACCACAACGGTTTCAAAGCTTTTTCCATCCAGGGACAGCCTTTGCAAGCCGCTGCTGCCCACCCACAGGCGTCCTTTCTTGTCTTGCAACAGGCTGTAGACTTTGTCGTCCATCAGGCTGTGCGGGTCAAGGCTGTGCCTGAAATGCGTAAAGCGCCTGCTGCCAACTGGCAGGTGATCCAGCCCCTGTTCGGTCGCAATCCACATCCCGCCCCGCTCGTCATTGGCCAAGGCCCAAATTGTGCCGCCACCCAGGCTGTCCGGCCTTTTTTCATCATGTTGAAAATGTTCAAAGCGCTCGCTGGCCGGGTCAAGCACCGAGATGCCGTCGCTAGCGGTGCCAGCCCAAATCCGTCCGTCTTTTGCAACGGATAAAGCATTGACATAATTACCTGCCAGCGAAAACGGTGCCGCGGCCTTGTGGGCAAACTTGCGGAAACGGTAGCCGTCATACCGGACCAAGCCGGTTTGCGTGCCGATCCAGATCAGGCCGCGTGCATCCTGTGCCAATGCAGTGATGATTGGGTTGTCAAGCGCTTGTGCATCGGCCAGGGTTTCAAATTCTGGTTCGGCGAAGGGAAAATCTTGAACATGCGGTATCGGTGTGGTGCTCGCTCTTGCAACCTCGGCTGCCATTATCGCAAACGGCAGCCAGGTACTGAGCCAAAAAACCAGCCATTGCACTTGTTTTAGACTTTTATTCATATCCCACCATTTTTCTTGAGTAATATTAATTTTAAATCATATCTCAAAGCCAATTGCGCCGCCCTGCCTGGGTCAATAGTCGGAACCAATTCTACCCCAGAAAATAGCGCCCTCGAAGACCGCATCCCAAATACCCCACGGCCAGCAACCATGCGATCAGGCAACGTACCGTCACCTGCGGTAGCTACAATAATTGGTAAGCTCAGTCTGCTCAATGGTTAGGGCGACGAAGCGCACCATATGTTCTGACGGAACCAAATCATCCAGTGTTGGCGGGGATAGGGGAAAAGCGGAAAAAAAGCGGAAAAAAGGCGGGAAAAAAGCGCTGCGGGTAGATTGGATGAAATTGCTCATGGCAAAAGTAATCTACCATATCGATAATACATCGCGCTTGACGCGTGCCAGCGGTTTTTTAATGTGGTGAGCGGTAAGGGGGGGCAGGAATTGATTTAAGCGCGTGAAGGTGGCGTTTTCGATCAAGACGCCACCAAGGTCAAACAAGCGTAGCGCAGCCGTGGACATGGCCGTTTCTCATAAATTGAATGCAGCAAAATGCGCCCATCAGTTCACTCAATACAACGTCTGCCCCGTCTCATGCACCA
>JBKJLF010000740.1:0-10002 GCA_046597185.1 Burkholderiaceae bacterium
GGCGCTCCAGGGCGGCCATCGCCACGGGTGATACGCTCAACGCCAGCGCCATGCCGTCGGCGCGCAAACGGTTTTTGATTGGATTTTTTACCAATGTCACCAATCCAAAAGGGATCTTATTCATGGTGGCGGTGCTGCCGCAATTTATCAGCACGCAACAACCCTTGCTGCCGCAATTGCTGATTTTGGGCGTCACCATGGTCAGTGTGGATATCACGGTCATGCATGGCTATGCGTTTGCGGCATCGTCAATGCAGCGCTTTTTCCAAAATGCGCGGGCGGTGGCAATACAGAACCGGGTGTTCGGCTCGGTTTTGGTGATGGTGGGCGCGGGCTTGTTTTTTGTGAAACGTAGTGTGGCGGCGACCCAGGTGTGAGTCGGCCGTTTTCCAGGTAGCCAGCGCCCGTTCCAACTGCGCTGGCGTTCAAAATTACTGCAAGGCCGGGAAGTTGGTGCGCGCAAACGCGGTGACGCTGTCAGCCATGATCTTGTGGGTGCGCGTGGTTGGATGTAGCGTGTCCCAAAACACAAAGGTATCCGGATTGCTGCATTCCGCACGCGGCGATTGGCTGGACAAATAATTGCTGCTCGAATCGGTATTGATATTCAAGCACGCTTGCGTGGTATTGGTGATGCCATAATTGGCTGGATGGGCCAAAATATCACCGACCAAGGTACTGGTGTCATACATCCGGATCACCAGCGCGCTGCCATATTTGGCTTGCAAAGCGTCACGCAAGAGCGGCAAGCGGCGATTAAAATCCACCACTTGTGCCGCAATATTGGCGGCATCACTACGGTATTGGAACACGGGCGCACGCGACAGATCGGGCAAATTCATCAGCAAAATATTTCTGGCACCCGCCACAATCAATTTTTCCAGTCCTTGCTGCTCGGCTGCAATAATCGAATCCACCGAACGGCCATAATTGACGATATCGTTACCACCGATCATGACGGTAAACAAGGTATTGGCGTAACGGTAGTTCGGCGCGCTTTGCATATAGGTCATCACCGAATCCACTTGCTGGCTCACACCCGGAATCACATAATAACTATCTGCCGCTGCACCCGCTACCGCCCAGTTATAAGCGGGCAATTGCAAATTGGCGGCAAAGTATTCATCCCACACAAAGCTATTGCTAAAGTGCCCCATAAACCAACTATTTTGATTGGGCAAAGTCCATTGAGTGGCATTCCACAGGTTTTGGTTATCCGACAAACTGTCGCCCAACACAATCACTTTATTGATTTTTGCAGCCTGGGTGGCGCTGTCATTGCTCCAGATGCTGTAATCGAGTGATAAAGAACTATCTGCCCCGGCAAACATGACCACACTGCGATTGATACCCTTGGCCGCCAGGGTGTTTTGGCAAGTCGTTTTCAATGTATCCTGGCTGGTATTGCTGTAAAACATGTTTTGCCAACTGGTCAAACCATCTTTCCACCAATTGCCATACACTTTGTAGTAAGCACCGGTGGAAGTGGTGGCCCAGACATACGTGGTTTTGGGTTTGCTGATGGCGGTATCCACGCGGTAAAAGCAGCGCAGATAAGTGTAAGTGCTGGAGCCCAGGGCGAGGGCAGGTGTAGCAGCAAAAGCGGAGGCAGCACAAAGCATACCGATTAAGGCAGATTTCATTTTTATCATTGTAAGTCTCTATATATTGTGATTGGATCTTCTATGAAAACAGTCCGACTTTATGTGTGGAAATTTACTTTTCCACTTTGATATTTTGTCGATCCGGCATTGTAGGGGTAAGTGAGGAATATGTCTTGGAGGGAATACTCTAAAAAAGAGGTTGCAATTGACCGGATTTTACGCCAGGGTAGCCCCGCCGAGATGCTGCATTGAATCGGAATGCAGCAACGGTCTTGCAACTATTCTTGAGTAGAAGATCGACATCTTAAATACAATATTATTAGAAACAATTAGATACCGTGTTTTTCCCGAAAACAAGAAAATAGCCGCGAATAATACTGCTTATAAGACAAATATTTCATTTTTAAAATTACTTCGTCGAAATTTAAAACGAGACAAACGATATCGTTATAAAATCAGACACTGTTACATTTTGAAATAATTTATACTGTAAATTAAGTTGAACTTTAAAGTATTGGGCATATCTTAGGAAGGATAGTTTACTCAATGATTACCGATGTCGCACTAATATTTTTAACCAAGAAAGAAAATCATGAAAAAAATTGTTCTCGCAGTTTTATTGGCTGGTTCGTCGATTGCCGCTTATGCGCAAAATGCCTATGTTGGCGTTGATTTGGTAAATAGCCGTTATAGTTTTGACATACCGGGTGTGCCAGGTAACAGCGGTTCCAAAACCACGGGCAAGTTTGTGGTGGGTTACAATCTCAACCCGGTTTGGGCAGTAGAAGGGGGTTATGTTGATCTGGGTTCGCCCAGCTATGCGTTTACTCTCTCGGGGGTGCCAGTCAGTGTTAAAACCAATGCCAGTTCCTGGTATCTGGCAGGCAAGGGTACAGTACCGTTGAATGATCAATTCTCAGCCTATGGCAAGTTGGGTTTTGCGCGCAATCATTTGGGCGCGAGTGCATCGGCCGCTGTACCTGGTGCTTTTGCCACTGCTTCGGACAATAAAACCGCCTTGTATGCGGGCATTGGTGTGCAATACAATTTCAACAAAACCATTGGCTGGACCGTAGAACTGGAGCGTTTTGGTCCTTCTGACGATGGCGGTGGCAGTCGGCGCAATGCATTCTCCACAGGTTTGCGCTTTAATTTCTAAGCATTATCATCAAAGCGTGGGGGCGGCAGGTCAGCCCCCGCTGCCGTGGTTGTTCCCGCTTCTGTCCCCGCTTCTCTTTGTTCCGTTGTCGCCGTTGTCCCCATTGTTTCATGCATTGGGTTACAATTGCGCGCATCTTCACAACCATTCTGGCATCCCATGCGACGCATCTGGTTCAATAAAACATTTTCTTCGATTACCGCAGCACTCCAATTGATTCGTTCGGCAGATATCGCCGGGGAATATCACCTGTGCTGTAGTAATTCTCATCCTCATGCTTTGGCGTCGGTCGTGGCGCATCAATATGAGGTTGAGCCGCGCGGCTTGAGTCGGGAGGAGTATCTGGATTGGTGTCTGGATTTTTGTCGTGAGCAAGCCATTGCGATTTTTGTGCCCGGCAAGGAAGCGGTACAAATCAGCGCCAATCGGGCGCGCTTTGAAGCGCAAGGCACGCGCGTATTATCGGTCGCCAGTACAGAAGTGCTGACCTTGCTACACGATAAAGCGCGCTTTTACCAAACCGTACAGTTGCCGATGGCCCCGCCTGCCGAGTTTCGCGTGGTGGAAAACATCGAACAATTTGATGCCGCCTGGGATGAATTGCGGCCACGCCATGCCAAGCTGTGCATCAAACCTTCCAGCTCGGTATATGGCCTGGGCTTTGCCGTGATTGATGAAGACCGCGACAGCGCGCAATTGTTGATGCAGGGCGCGCAATACCATGTGGCGTATCAGGAATTACGCCGGGGTTTGCAGCAATTGCCCGAATTTCGCACCATGTTGCTGATGCAATATTTGAACGGGCATGAATACAGTGTCGATTGCGTGGGTGACGCGGGCCGCCTGGTGTGTGCGGTAGCGCGCAAAAAGCCCTTGACCGCCGGCCACGGCCAATTGATTGAAATGCCGGCCGAAATTGAAGCCGCCTGCCGTATGCTGTGCGAAACTTATCAACTCAATGGCAATTTTAACGCCCAGTTTCGCGAAGGTAGCCATGGGATTGGCTTACTTGAAATCAACCCGCGCATGTCTGGCGGCATTGCCATGGCTTGCGTGGCGGGGCCGAATCTACCCTATTTGGCTTTGCGTGGTTTTGACCAAGGCTTTGCTGGCTTGGACGTGCCACCCGTGCGCAATGGCATCCGCGTGGCCGAATGGTCGCAAGCGGTTCAATTGCCGGGGACAGCCGATGCGTGAAGTTATCGGCGCGGCCACCACCCTGGCTGACAGCGCAGCCAAGCAACTGCAGGTCGCATTGCCCACTGGTCAATTGCAAGTAGCGGTGGAACATAGCCGCCTGCCCATGGACGACTTACTCGGTTTTGCCGCCCGCGCCAACGCCAAACGCGGCTTTTTATTCCTCTCCAAAGTGTTGGGCAAGCATTGGCCGGTACGGCCGTACCAAATGAGCGCGATTCACCGTGATTTGGCCAGCCAGATTGGGGCCGATTTACCAGGGCCGATCCTGTTTATTGCGCTGGCAGAAACCGCGATTGGCCTGGGCCAGGGTGTGTTTGAAGCGTATTTGGCGCGCAATCGAACTAGCGCGCCAGCGGCACTGTTTTTGCACAGCTCACGCTATCGCGCCGGTAGCCAACCCGGTAGCCACCCCTGTAGCCACCCCGCTAGCCATGCGCATGAAGAAGATTTAATCGAATTTGCCGAAGCGCACAGCCATGCGCCGCGCCAGTTTTTACATTTACCGCTGGATGCCCAATTGCACACCCTGCTGCGCACCGCACGCACGCTGGTGTTGGTGGATGATGAAGCCAGCACAGGCAATACCTTTGTCAACCTGTGCCAGGTGTTGCGCGGCTACTGCCCCGATCTGGCCCACGTGCATTTGGCCTTGATTACCGATTTTATGGGTGAGCAAACCCGCGCCGCCCTGAGCCAGCGCTTTGCCCTGCCCGTCTCCATTGGTGCCACGCTGACCGGGCAGTATCGCTTTGAAGCAGGACAAATGCAGCCCGCTAGCGAGGCGGCGCAGCGCTTTGAGGCGGCAAGCGCCAGTGCCGCCAGCAGCGCCTTTGGGCGACGCGGCATTGCCAGCGCGCTGGATTCAGAAAACAATGCGCTGGCCAAGCTATCCAATCTGTTGTGCCGCCAAATTGGCAGCGGCGAAATGGTGTTGGTGCTGGGCACGGGTGAATTTATGCACCCGGCGTTTTTACTGGCGCGCGCGCTGGAACAAGCGGGTTTAAATGTGATGGTGCAAGCCACCACGCGCTCGCCGATTTTAAGTTGGGGTGCGGTTGGCAGCCGCCTGCAGTTTCCCGATAACTACGGTGAAGGCATCGCCAACTACCTGTACAATGTCACGCCGGGGCAATATCAACATGTTTTAATTTGCCATGAAACCGATGGCAACGCCGCACTTTACCAGTTAGCACGCACCCTGCAAGGGCGCTTATTTCATTTCAAAACTGAGGATCAAATTGAAGAAATTCCTGTTTGTTGATCTTGATGACACGCTGTTTCAAACCCTGAAAAAATGCCAGGGTCGGCAAGACTTGCGCGCCGTCGGCTTTTTGCAGGACGGCTCACCCATTTCGTACATGAGCGACAAGCAGCGCGCCTTGTTTGAGATGTTGGCGCGTGAAATGACCTTGATCCCCACTACGGCGCGCAATCAAAACGCCTTGTCGCGGGTGGATTTGCCGTTTGGCAGTTATGCCATTATTGATTACGGCGGGGTGATTTTACAGCCCGATGGCCAGCCCGATGCCAACTGGCTACAGCACACCACGCAACAAAGCGCCGCCGCCTACAGTGGCTTGTGCCAGGCCCTGGATTTGATGCGTGAGTATGCCAGCGCCAATGGCATGGCGGAGATGGTACCGCAAGCACGGCTGGTGCAAGATTTTGGCAATTCTTTTTACGCCCTGATCAAAGACCCGCAAGGTGATGATGCCAAACTGGCGCAAATGGACGAGGCCGTGTTGCGCCCATGGGTAGCGCAAGCGGGGTCGGATTTTTACATTCACCGCAATGGCAATAATTTGGCGGTACTGCCCAAAACCCTGAGCAAACGGCATGCGGTGCAATACTTGCAGCAGCAATTTCTGGCCGAATTTGGCAGCATTTTGAGCATAGGCATGGGCGACAGCCGTTCGGACGCCAGTTTTATGAGCGTTTGCGACTATGCGATGCTGCCGCAAACCAGCCAATTGGCCGATGTGCTGCGGGAGCTGGTATGAATTTTTGCGGCAGTTATCGTCCTGATGATGTCACGTTTTTGCTTAAACCGATCAACATGGCGCTGACCACCGATTTGGCGCAAAAGGAAAGACTGATTCAAAACGGCGTGCGCCATTACAGTGAAATGCTCTCGCCCGAGGCGCTACCATCGGAGCGCTATTTGCAAGTGTTTCGCGAGGCGTATGCCAGCAACCTGCAGCAAATGGCACGTGATTGCCTGACCCTGGCCAGTTTGATTGCTGCGCGCCGCAGTGGGCCAATTGCCGTGGTGTCATTAATGCGCGCGGGTACGCCCATTGGCGTGATCGTCAAGCATTTGCTCACGCGACAGCTTAAGCGCGAGGCCTGCCATTATTCGGTCTCGATTATTCGGGATCGCGGCATTGACCAAGTGGCGCTGCGTCATATTTTGCAAGCCGGGCATGCGCCGGAATCGATTGTTTTTGTGGACGGTTGGACCGGCAAAGGCGTCATCTCGCGGGAACTGGCGCAGACCATTGCGGCGTTCAATCAGGCGCAGCAATGCAACATCGACCCCGGTTTATATGTACTCTCTGACCTGGCGGGCAGCGCTGCCTGTGCTGCATCGAATGAAGATTATTTAATCCCTTCCAGCATTTTAAACGCCACGGTGTCGGGTTTGCTGAGCCGTTCGGTATTGAATGAGTTGATCGGGCCTGATGATTTTCATGGTTGCGTGTATTTTGAAGAATTTGCCGCGCATGATCAGTCGCACCAGTTTGTGGATGGGGTGATTGAGGCGGCGCTGGATTTGGCGCGGCGAGGATGGGTGCCTCAGGTGGCAATCGGCCAGGAGAACGTACAGCGCGAATCGATGCAAGTCTCGCAGCGCTATATAGAACAAATGCAACAGCAGCACGGCATTGAGGATGTAAATTTAATCAAGCCCGGTATTGGCGAAGCCACCCGTGTGTTATTACGTCGGGTGCCACGTCTATTAATTTTGCGCGATTTGGCCGCCCCTTGCGTGGCGCATTTGCGCGTGTTGGCGGCGGAAAAATCGGTCACCATTGAAGTTCAACCCGATCTGCCGTATCAGGCGGTATCGCTTATTTCCAGTGCGAAGGAAGTTTCATGAATATGCATTCAATGGGTGCGACCTTGTATGTGCCCGCAACCCACGCCGATTTGCTGGCCATTGCCGATGGTAACAAGCTGGGGCATTTACGTTCCGTCATTTTTTGCACCGAAGATGCGGTGGCAGATCGGGAATTGAGTTATGCGCTGTTTAATTTATCACTCACCTTGCAAAACATGGTGGCGAGGACTGACACCCTGCGCTTTGTGCGGGTGCGTAACCCGGAGGTGTTGGAGCGCGTATTAGCCATGCCGGGGGTGGAAAAGCTGATCGGCTTTGTGCTGCCCAAGGCGACGCGGCATAATTTTGAGGCCTACTTCAAGCAGGTGCGCCAGAGCGCATTCAAGCTGATGCCGACGCTAGAAACGGTGGAAGTATTTGACGACGCCGAAATGACGCAATTTCGCCAGTTGTTGGAAGCGCCGGGGGTGCGCAATCACATTTTATGTTTGCGCATTGGTGGTAATGATTTGCTGGCCTTGCTGGGTTTGCGCCGCCCGCGCCACGGCACCATTTACCGCACGCCCTTGGGGCCAGTGATTGCGCGTTTGGTCACCACCTTCCGGCCGTATGGTTTTGCACTGACTGCGCCGGTGTTTGAATATCTGGATAACCCGGTTTTGCTGGATCAGGAAGTGCAAGAAGACCTGGCTTACGGCATGATAGGCAAAACCGCGATTCACCCCGATCAGGTGGCCTTGATTGAGCGCCATTACCAGGTGGGGGCGCAGGATATTGAAGTGGCGATGAAGATTGTGGACGAAGCCAGCCCGGCGGTGTTTAAGATGCATGATGCGATGTGTGAAGTGGCCACCTTAAGCGGCTGGGCGCATAGGGTAATAGAGCAGGCGTGGGTGTTTGGGGTGCAGTCGGCGGCGCAAACCGCACAGGGCCAAGCGACGGAGTGACATCAGATTCAATTACCGCCGGGGGGGGGGTTGGTTTATAGATGCCGCTGCAGATGAGTTTATCGGCCACCCGTTCGCAGTAGCCGGATTTGGGTTCGACGATCTCGGTAACCGGGTTGGGGAATTTATAGTCGAACCAACCTTTTCCGGTGGCGGCGGTGGCTTGGATTAAGCCTTTTACCAGATACACGCCATCGGCATCGCGAAAGCCGATTAAACTTTTGCCGACCATATTTTTGGCGTTGCCATTGCCGATGCAATGCATGAAGCCGCGTGTGTCGTAGCAGAAAATATACAAATCCCGATCAACGAATTGGCCATTTTCGGCTTTGGATTTGCTGAAAGCGGCAAAGGCCTTGGCTTCGCCGTGTTGTTTCAGCCAGGCTACGGCTTTATCCACGTGGGCGACTGCCTCTTCTCGCGTGGCGCGCTCGGCGGCGTATGCGCTGGCGCTGGAGAGGGCAAGCAGTGCGCCGAGGCGAAAAAGGGTGGTGATGGTTTGCATGGTCGTTCCTGATTGAGCTAAATCCGCAGCTTGGTAACAATAAAATGCGCGGGGGTAAGGTTTGGGCGGCAATAATTGTAGCATATTCGAAATTGCATTGGCACTGCAAGTAAAGACATGTGGCAATAACAAACTTGCTTTGCGCGCAGGGTGCGCATATTATGGGCGCATTACGAGGGGAGAAGTCCATGGCGGCAATTTACGATATGAGCGCACCCAAAGAGTCGGCCAATTTAAGGATCAACAGCAGCTTGCTGGCGCAGGCGCGTAGCTTGGACATCAATTTGTCTACTACCCTGGAACAGGCTTTGGCGGAAGTGGTGCGGCAACGGCAACGGCAACCGCAACGGGAATTATGGCTGGCAGAAAACCAGGATGCCATTGCCGCCTATGCCAATTTTGTTGCAATGCACGTTGGCACCATGCCCCACGCTGTGCGGCTAAATCCAGTATGGCCAACGCGCCTGCTGCGTTGCCTGCGGCAAGCCGGGCTTTGGTTTCGTCGTTGTAATGGGCCGGGTTTTGGCACCCTCGTCGCCTTGGGCTAGCAGGCATTTGCCCAGATTGCCCCAATATTGCGGGAAGCCAGGTAATAGCTCGGTTGCTTGCTCAAAACAGTGCAAGGCTTTGGCGCTGGCCCAGCCTTCCTCAATGGCCCACGCTTCGCCCAAGAACCGCAAAGCTTTTGGCTCGTTTGGTGCCAGCTTTACCCAATATTCCAACACCTTGCGCCGCCAAGCTGTTTCAACCAACAAGTCGCCACCACCACATGCAAATGCTGCGCCTGCGTGACTTTATCGGCGGGAGTATTGGACGCAAATTCGGCTTGTTCGGCATCCTCATTAGCTTGGTAGCCCAAACCCACGCGCAGCCAATCGGCATGATCATGCGGTATCTCCTTGCGGTACAGCGCCAGCGCCTGTATCAATTGCCGCTCTGCCGGGTTGAGTACCTTGTTAATCAAATCACCCAGCAAGGCAGGATGGTGGGCGTGGGTATGATCGCGTGCGTGGGCTCGTGCTCGTGGGCGCTCACGTGCGTGGACGCGTGCTCGTGTGCGCTCTCGTGCGCAGGCGCGGGCGCGGGTGCAGGCTCGGGTGCGTGCGCAGGCTCGGGCGCTGCCGTTAGCGTCATCATATTGGGCAGATTCGCTTGTAAGGATCGCGGTAATGGAAATTCCCATAGGCCATCAGGCGCATGTAAGTGTTCATACCTAATCTATTTTAAAAAAAGTGCCATAAGAGCAAAATATCTTGTCCACCTCATTGAGCAATGCGTCTTTTGCCCATGACTTGAATGGGCGCCAATGATATTTAGCATGCTTCCATCGTATTTCAATGAGATTTAACTCCGGTGAATATGGCGGGATGTGCCAAAGAGCAAGTCCATACTTGGTAAACCATTCCTCAAATTTTGCGACAGGAATGTTGCGGTGGATTGAAGCATTATCGAGTATAAGCATGATCGGGATACCGGAAGCGGATTGCTCCTGTCCAAGCTTTTCAATGAAGGCGATGACATCTTCA
>JBKJLF010000772.1:0-11837 GCA_046597185.1 Burkholderiaceae bacterium
GCCCGGTGTCCCGGCCAGCATGCGCTGGCTTTCTATCTGGACTGCCCCTAATAATGCCCTTTCAAACGCTGCCCACATCGCCAAAATCACATAGTCGTCCGCATCGCGGCGGCTGACTTCGATTTGGTTGTGTGCGGCTTGGTGCGGCGAACCAAAAAAGCTGGTTTTATCCAATAACGCAATATCATTTTTAAAAACAGCGTGGCTTGCAATTTTCAGACAATCCAGCGTAATTTGATAAGCTTGCCACGCAATATCGACTTCATTGTTGGGGAGCATAGTCGGCAACCTCAGTCAGCAGGTCAAAAAACAGTTCGCTGTTGAGCTTGTGCGCTTTGTTGCTGATCCGGTTTTCAATCCAGTACCAACCCGCACTATCGATACCGCGAAAAAGTGGGCGTGCTGCCGTTTCTAGTTTTCCGGCACTGCCGGTATTGTTGCGGATTGGGCCACCTGCGTCCATGTCGAGCAAGATGATTTTGTCGGCGAAGCCCTGCATATCCACCCGTCCATTGGCACCGAGAATAGACGCACCCACAGGCGTGATTTCTGCCAGCTCGGTGCCTGCGGGGCTGAGTACGGTGATTTTGGGCGCATGGTAGCTGCCATAGTCTTCTTCGTTGATTTCGATGTCAGTCTTTAGAATTTTTAGTCCGGCAGCGCGTAACCATGTTTCTATTTCAGCAAACAGGCTATTGACATGCGTCAAGAAGGGGGCGGGACTCAGTATCGTATCCATAAAGGTTCCAATCGGGATTGTCGCTGGGGTACTGCATAGTCTACCACAAGCTTCCATCTGATTATGGCGGGCTAATGCTGCCGGGCAGAAAAATTGCTTGAACGATTTTTCTTTGATGGCCATGGCTTGCTTGATTTCATTCATAAGCTCACCGCCAGACCAAGCAATGGTAAGTGGCCATATGCGGTAAAATGACTTTTTATACGATTCTGTGGGGCATGTGATGCAATACAAGGTCGATATCAAATTATGGAGATTTTAAATCATGTGGCATGACCCCATTGTTGAAGAAACCCGTCAATTGCGTGACGAATTTGCCAGGCAGTTCAATTACGACGCCGATGCAATTTTTGAGGCAATCAAAATACGGCAAATCCAATCCGGCAAAGAAACCGCTATTTTGCCAGCAAGAAAGCCTGTCCTACTCCCGGACGTGGCCTGAAGTTGGCTCAATTCAAAATCGCGGTTGGCGTAGGGGACGGTTTGGATTTTTTGATCAGGCTGCGATTGATTTCAATTGAAAGCCGGTTGATTTCCTGATCGCTGATTTCCCACTGCATTTTCAGTAGGCGCTCGCTGAAGCCACTTTTTTACTGTAGATGGTAGCGACCTTGCGCAAAATGGCTTTGTCGCCTGCATAGAGTTTGCCGATGCTGTTTTGTAGTGTTTGCCTTGCACGGCTATATTTTCGGATTTTGCGTTTATCGACATGCAAACTGGCGTTTTCTTGATGGATTTTTGCCGATTGCATGGCAAGCAAACGGCTCATGGTTTCAATAGCCACTTCAAAATCAATTTCTTCCAGATCAAATAGTTTGCTATTCATTTTCTTTCCCGCATCAAGTAGTTTTGTATCGCTGGTTATGGCCTTCCTGCGCAGCCACCCAAGCCTGCGGCGTCAAAATCTTGAACAAGCCCGCTTGCGCCGTCTTGCGCGCCAGCTTCAACACCGCTTTATCTTTGCTAATCAACACCGCCGCCTTCGCATCGCGTGCCACTTCCAGAAATTTTTGATCATCGCCATCGCTGCAACGCGGCAAGTTGATGCCGCTGGTATTGGGGAAATCGTCACAGCGGATCAGCGCATCAAACGCGGCGCTACAGGCTGCGCGGCGCGCTTGGTCCAGTTTTAACTGGCGATAACCCAACACCACCAGCCATTCCATACGGCAATCATGCCTTGTTACCGCTTGCACCAGCCCTTGCTCCAGCGCACGCAAAAGCTGCGCCCAGCGCGGGTCTTGAAAAACAAATAAATCCAGGCACACATTGGTATCGAGTACCAGGACAGGGGGCAGATTAACAGGTATCATACAAAAAATTTTGCAAAATTGTTTTCGTGAATGGTCTTTTACCAGCTTATGTTGATTTTACTCTCTCCCGCCAAAACACTCGATCTGACCGCCCCCGTTAAAAAAATTGATTGTACACTGCCCGAATTTATTCCCGATTCGGCCCAGTTGATTGATCAACTGCGCACGCTTTCCGTGGCCGATGTCGCCCAATTGATGGATTTGTCCGACAATCTGGCCAGTCTGAACGTGGCCCGCTACGCCACTTGGCAAAGCGAATTTTCACTCGATAACGCCAAACCCGCCCTGCATTGCTTTGCCGGCGATGTATATGACGGCTTGGAAGCGGCCACCCTGAAACCCAAACAAGTAGGCTATTTGCAAAATCATTTGCGTATTTTATCCGGCTTGTACGGCGTGCTGCGGCCATTGGATTTAATGCAAGCCTATCGCCTGGAAATGGGAACCCGCTTTGCCAATTCGCGCGGTAAAGATTTGTACGCGTTTTGGGGCCAGCGTTTAACCGATCATCTGAACTTGATGCTGGAACAAAATTCGGCGAAAGCCGTGATTAATTTGGCATCGGACGAATATTTTAAAGCGGTGCAAGCCAAATTGTTGCATGCACCCGTCATCACTCCGGTGTTTGAAGACTATAAAAACGGGCGCTATAAAATTATTTCATTTTTTGCGAAACGGGCGCGTGGTATGATGGCGCGTTATTGCGCCTTACATAACATCACCCAGCCGAAAAAATTACAGGCTTTTGATCTGGGTGGTTATGTTTTTGATGCCAGTGCCTCAAGCGAGCAGCGCTGGGTGTTTCGGCGTGATAGCGTCGTGGCTTAGTGCTGATTTGGGGCAATATTAACGCGTGGGCACGGGTGCCCACCTACCTTATCGAGGCAATGGCATTGTCAATTTGAAAATTAACCGCCCCAGATTTGCCACCATTTCTTTTGCTTTTGCGCGGCTGGCCTTGACAGCGCACTATTGGGGAAGCTGCGATTGAACACGCGTAAGGTATCGTCACGCATTTCCGGCATGCCCAATTTGTCGTAACACTGGCTCATCACGACCAAGGCTTCTTCCACGGCCACCGAATCACGGTATTCCGTCACCGTGGTTTGGGCGCGATTGAGTGCCGCCACATACGCGCCACGCCGATAGTAATATTTGGCCACATGCACTTCGTATTGCCCAATCGCATTTACCAGATAACGCATGCGCAAGCTGGCGTCCGGGGTATATTTGCTATTCGGGAATTTTTCCGTCAATTGCTTGAACGCATCAAAGGCTTCGCGCGTGGCTTTGGGGTCACGTTCAGTCGGGTCCTGGTTGACCAGGAAACTGAGAATGTCCTTGTTGTCGTTAAAATTGATCAAACCACGCAGATAGTAGACATAATCCACCGTCGGGTGATTCGGGTGCAGCTTGATAAAGCGCTCCACCGCCGCCAAGGCTTGAACCTGATCGCCTTGCCGATAGTAGGAATAAGCCACTTCCAATTGTGCTTGTTGTGCATAAGCACCGAAGGGATAACGCGATTCGAGCTTTTCAAATAAGGAAATTGCACGTTCGTAGTTCCCGGATTTCAATTCATCGCGCGCCTCCGAGTATAATTTGGAAGCCGACCAGTTTTGGGTTTCGTCGATTTTGGCCCCAAAGATGCCACAACCACTTAAGGTCAGGGCTAAAATAAGGGCGGCGAAGAGGTATAAGTGTTTTTGCATGAGTGATGTGCAAGAAGCCATGTCAACAATTGATGGAACAAAAGGCTGATTATAGCCGATGGGATTTGATCTGATGGTAACTGTGATGCCGAATTTGGGCTCTCCTGGTGAGTTTGCCGATAATTTGCTCGATGACGAAATTGAAGATGTCGTCGATGCTAATATTGAGCATGAAATTATTGTTTTAAAATTAAGTGAATCCGATTGTGGTCAACGGGTCGATAAGGTGATTGCGCGCTTGTTGCCACAGTTTTCGCGCAATCGTATTCAAACTTGGTTGGAAGATGGTTCGATTTTGCTCGACGGTCAAGTCGCGCGGGTCAAAGCCACCGTGTATGGTGATGAAGAAGTGACAATTTCACCACAACCGCAACCGGAAGAGAACGCATTTACACCGCAAGCGATGCCATTGCAGATTGTACACGAAGATGACACCATCATCGTGCTCAACAAGCCGGCGGGTTTGGTGGTGCATCCGGCACCGGGTAATTGGTCGGGGACTTTGTTGAATGGCTTGTTACATCATTGCCCCGCTTTGGCCGGAGTGCCTCGCGCCGGGATTGTGCATAGGCTCGATAAGGAAACCAGCGGCCTGATGGTGATCGCCAAAACCCTGGAAGCGCATGCTGACTTGGTGCGACAGTTGCAGGCGCGTACCGTGAAGCGCGAATACTTGGCCCTGGTGTGGGGTAAACCCGTCATTTCCGGCACGGTGGATAAACCGATGGCGCGCGACCCGCGTGAACGCGTCAAGATGGCGGTGTCGAATCAGGACAACGCCAAAGCCGCCATTACCCACTTCCGGCGGCTGGCCACGGGTGTGCTGGAACAACGGACGGTCAGTTTGGTGTTGTGCCAGCTTGAAACCGGACGCACCCATCAAATCCGGGTGCATATGCAGGCGCTGGGCTTTCCGCTGGTGGGCGATGGCCTGTATGGCAAGTCGCATTTGGCGTTTGTGTTCCATCGCCAAGCTTTGCAGGCGCGGCGTTTGGGCTTGCTGCACCCGAAAACCGGGGAGCTGGATGTCTGGCAAATCGATCTGGCTGCGGATTTTCTGGAACTGTTGGGGCGGGCTGGCATCAGCATGGAAGATGTGCAGCTCGAAACCATCGAAGAGTAGCTGATGCCATCGTTACCACCTGATCTGATCATCCCAAACTGGCCCGGCTTGCCCGCACACATTAGCGCATTCACCACCACGCGCGTCGGTGGGGGCAGCGCAGCACCGTTTGATGACGGGCGGGGCGGTGGTGGCTGGAACTTTGGCACGCGGGTAGGGGATGATGCGCTCGCGGTAGCGCAAAACCGCCAGGCTTTGCGAAGCCTGTTGCCCGCTGCACCAGTGTGGTTGCATCAGGTGCATGGGGTGGTGGTGGCCGATGCAGCCCGGATCGCTGCGGATTCTGCTGCCAGCGAAACACAGGCTGACGCCAGTTTTACCAATGCCGCGCGAGTTGTGTGTGCGGTACAAACGGCGGATTGCCTACCTGTGTTGTTTTGCGACCACGCCGGGCGCGTGGTGGCAGCCGCTCACGCGGGCTGGCGCGGGCTGGCGCAAGGCGTGTTGCAAGCGAGCGTGGGCGCGATGCGGGTAGCGGGGGCGGGGCCGATCAGCGCGTGGTTGGGGCCGGCGATAGGGCCGACGCAATTTGAAGTTGGTGCCGAGGTGGTGGCCGCGTTTGCGCATTTGCCGGGCAGTGGTGCAGCGTTTGTGCCGCATCCGCAGCATACGGGTAAATATCTGGCGGATATCTATCAATTGGCGCGGCTGGCCCTGGCGCAAGTGGCGGTGCTGGATGTTGCCGGCGGTGAATATTGCACCGTGAGTCAGGTGCATCAGTTTTATTCGTATCGGCGTGATCAACAAACCGGGCGCATGGTGTCGTGCATCTGGATCAAATAATTAATCGCTGCTGTATGAGTCGCTGGAAGAATCCGATGAAGAATCGGATGAAGAATCGGATGAAGAATCGGATGAAGAATCCGATGACGAATCCGCTTCCGGGGGGCTGATTACATCCAGTTCCGTTGCGGGGGCGGTGTCGGGATCGGGGGTGAAGGTTTGCCGGGTTGGTTCATCGGATGATGCAGCGTAGCGGGTTTCCGATTCCCCATCGTTGCTGGCTGATAAAAAAGCCGCAGCCAGATTCATTGCGTTTGAGGCATCATCGTTGTCGAGTGTTGACGAGTACACCTGGTGGTTTGGGTGGCTTTGATGATTTTGATAGCCGCTATTGTTTTCGCTGTTGTGTTGCTGCGCGCGCCTGCGCCTGGCATTTGTGCCGAAAATATAAAAAATTATCGACAGAGGCAACACGCAGTACAGCAAAAAGGTCATAATGCCAGCCACTACCGATGTTTCGGTAAGCGACATCAGCAACACCACAAAAATCCAACCGATAGCAACGATGACGACAACAGGGAGCATGGTTTTTAGCTTTCAAAAAAAAGAATCGTTTGCAGTTGATTGGTAAATTGAATGAATATTTGAACTAGTGCTATGGAATATAACATGAACCTGCCTGACCAACAAAATATGCTCGAATCCTGGATGTCGAATTTTACCGGTGCCAACACCTGGCAAACCTGGTTTAAAATGCCGCAAGAACTCACACCCAATCCACTCGCCACGATTTTAAAAGACGCCAATGCGCGCATCGATAATGATGAACTCAAACGCTTGCAAGCGGCTTATATGGAACAATCCATCGCCCTGTGGCAAGGATTTATGACCGGCAAATTGCCCGCAGTGAGTGACAAGCGTTTTGCCAGCGACAGTTGGAATAGCAACCCGGTCAATGCCTTTAACGTCGCCGCCTATTTGCTCAATAGCCGCTTCCTGACGGCACTGGCCGATGCAGTCGAGGCCGAACCCAAGGTCAAGCAAAAAATCGGCTTTTCGGTGCAACAGATGATCGACGCCATGTCACCCGCCAACTACCTGGTGACCAACCCGGAAGCGCAAGAAAAACTCATCGAAACCAAGGGCGAAAGCCTGAAAAAAGGTTTGGAAAATATGATGGCCGATATTCAAAAAGGCCGTATTTCACAAACCGATGAAACCGCCTTTGAAGTCGGTAAAAACGTCGCCACCAGCGTGGGCCAGGTGGTGTTTGAAAATGATTTGATTCAATTAATCCAATACCAGCCGCTGGCCGAAAAAGTCAATCAGGTGCCTTTGCTGCTGATCCCGCCTTGCATCAATAAATTCTATATCCTGGATCTACAACCCGAAAACTCGCTGGTGCGCTATGCGCTGGAGCAAGGCAATAATGTGTTTTTGGTATCGTGGCGCAACCCGGATGAGTCGATGGCAGAAGTTAGCTGGGACGATTATATCGAGCGCGGCGCAATTGAGGCAATTCAAGTGGTGACGGCCATTAGCAAACAAAAGAAAATCAACGGCTTTGGTTTTTGCGTTGGCGGCACCATTATTTCAAGCGCTGCTGCCGTGTTGGCCGCACGCGGCGAAGAACCGTTTGCCAGCTTGACCTTGCTCACCAGCTTTTTGGATTTTTCACAAGCCGGTGCGTTGGAAGTATTTATTGATGAAGAACAAGTGAGCAAGCGCGAGCGCGAAATCGGTAGCAAAGGTTTATTGCCCGGGCGCGAATTGGCCAGCACGTTTTCCAGCTTGCGGCCCAATGATCTGGTGTGGAATTATGTGCAATCGAATTACTTGAAGGGCAATGAACCGCCGCCTTTCGATTTGCTGTATTGGAATGCCGATGCCACCAATTTACCCGGCCCCATGTTTTGCTGGTATTTGCGCAACACCTATCTGGAAAACAGTTTAATGGTGCCCAATAAACTCATCGTCGCAGGGCAAAGCGTGGATTTGGGTTTGATCGATTGCCCGGTGTTTATCTACGGCTCGCGTGAAGACCATATCGTGCCTTGGCCAGCGGCGTATGCATCGACCCAGTTGCTCAATAAAAGCCATCCTGAGCGCAACCGCTTTGTGCTGGGCGCATCCGGCCATATTGCCGGGGTGATTAATTCACCCGCCAAGAAAAAACGCAGCCACTGGATCGGCAAAGGCGGCTTCCCACAGCAGCCAGAAAAGTGGTTGGCGCAAGCAAATGAAGTGGCAGGCAGTTGGTGGCCGGAATGGGCGCAATTTTTGCGCGAAAATGGCGGCAAGCAAGTGGCAGCCCCCAAGTCTTTGGGCAGCACCAAGTACCCGCCAATTGAAGCGGCACCGGGACGCTATGTCAAGGTGCGCGCCGATTGATGCCTGTATTGTGCGATGTTTTTCCAGTTTTGACAGTTTTTGCTGTTTTGCAGCAATTACCCACTATAATAAATATCTGAGATAAATATCTGAGATAAATAACGGTGATAAATGACCGAATGGATCAAGCGCCTGGCGTTGGTATGTGCCGTATGCGCTTGTTGCCCCTGAAACCAAGCTGCATTGCGGCGCACTTAAATTGGAATAATGATGACCGGTAGCAAGAAAATTTCCGAGCGCCTGATTAAGAAATATCCCAATCGGCGTCTCTACGATACCCAGACCAGTTCCTACATCACCCTCACCGATGTGAAGCAATTGGTGCTGGATAACGCTTCTTTTTCGGTGGTTGATGCAAAAAACAACGAAGATTTGACGCGCAGCATTTTGTTGCAAATTATCCTGGAAGAAGAATCGAATGGCGCGCCGATGTTTTCCAGTGAGGCCTTGTCGCAAATCATCCGCTATTACGGCCATGCCATGCAAGGCATGATGGGTTCGTATCTGGAAAAAAATGTTCAGGCCTTCACCGATATCCAGAAAAAACTGACAGAATCATCCATGGGTGCGGTCGAAGGCAACCCGATGAGTCCGGAAATGTGGACCCAGTTCATGAATGTTCAAGGCCCGATGATGCAAGGCATGATGAATAGCTACATCGACCAAAGCAAGAATTTATTTGTCCAAATGCAAGAGCAAATGCAGGCGCAAACCCGTAATTTGTTTGGTGCTTTTCCTTTTGTGCCAATTGATAAAGGCTAATAAAGGCTAATCAAATGGCTTTATCCCGGCTTTGTGCTACCCTGAAACGCCAGGCAAGGTACAATGTCGGATTGTCTTTTTCTCCAGGTGTTTTATGACCGCTGCCGTCACCACTGCCTTCACCACTACCAGCGCTGCCGCCACCCCGGCCGCAGTCCTTGCTGCTCCTTCCATGCCACCACCCAAGGTCGGATTTGTGTCCTTGGGCTGCCCAAAAGCGCTGGTCGATTCCGAGCAAATCCTGACCCAATTACGTGCCGAGGGTTATGAAACCGCAAAGTCCTATGCTGGCGCGGATTTGGTGATCGTCAATACCTGTGGCTTTATCGATGCTGCGGTGCAAGAATCGCTCGATGCAATTGGTGAAGCCTTGGCCGAAAACGGCAAAGTCATCGTCACCGGTTGCCTGGGCGCGAAAAAAGATGCGGCAGGCGACGATATCATTCAAAAAATTCACCCCAAAGTATTGGCGGTAACCGGGCCGCATGCCCTGGTTGAAGTGATGGATGCGGTACACCTGCATTTGCCCAAACCGCATGACCCGTTTCTGGATTTACTGCCACCGCAAGGCGTCAAACTCACCCCCAAGCATTTTGCTTATCTGAAAATCTCGGAAGGCTGCAATCATCGTTGTAGTTTTTGCATTATCCCCTCCATGCGCGGTGATTTGGTGTCGCGTCCGATTGGCGATGTGATGGTGGAAGCCGAAAACCTGTTTAAGGCGGGCGTCAAAGAATTATTGGTGATTTCGCAAGATACCAGCGCCTATGGCGTGGATGTCAAATTCCGCATGGGTTTTTGGAATGGTCGCCCGCTCAAAACCCATATGACGCAATTGGTCACCGCCCTGGGTGAAGTGGCCAAACAATATGGCGCATGGGTGCGGCTGCATTATGTCTATCCTTATCCGCACGTGGATCAAATTATCCCACTCATGGCCGAAGGCTTGATTTTGCCTTACCTTGATGTGCCGCTGCAACATGCCCACCCGGAGGTGTTAAAGCGCATGAAGCGTCCGGCCAGTGGTGAAAAAAATATCGAGCGCATTCAGGCCTGGCGCGCGTTATGCCCGGATATTACCGTGCGCTCCACCTTTATCGCCGGTTTCCCCGGTGAAACCGAAGCTGAATTTCAATATCTGCTGGATTTCCTGACCGAAGCCAAAATCGACCGTTTGGGTTGCTTTGCCTATTCCCCGGTTGAAGGGGCGACTGCCAATTTACTCGACAATCCGGTGCCAGAAGAAGTACGCGAAGAACGGCGTGCGCGCCTGATGTTGTTGCAGGAAGATATTTCCAAGCAGCGCCTGCGTGCCAAAGTGGGTACGCGCATGCGGGTTTTGATTGATGAATTGACGCCCACGGGTGCTGTGGGGCGCTCGGTTGCCGATGCGCCGGAAATAGACGGCGTGGTGTATGTGAAAAAACCATTTGAGCCGCATCGCAAATTGCAGGTCGGGGAATTTGTCGAAGTCGATGTCACTTCCTCCGATGCGCATGATTTGTGGGCTGAAGCTTAATTTTGTGCCAGGAGGAATCATGCCCAAGACTCTTCAAACCACGCTGATTCATAGTGACTATCAGGCCCCCGCCGGTTTTGTTGGTTGCCAACCCGCGATTCATCATGCTTCCACCATCCTGTTCGACAACGTAGCGCAAATGCGCGCGCAGGATTGGCATAGTAAAAGCGGGTATACCTATGGTTTGCACGGCACCCCCACCACGTTTGAGTTGGAAGCGCGCATCGCCGCAATTGAAGGCGGTCAGCATTGCGTATTGGCCCCCAGTGGTTTGGCCGCGATTTCGCTGGTGTTTCTGGCTTGCTTAAAGACTGGTGACGATGTATTGCTACCCGATAATGTGTATAACCCCGGCCGTAGCCTGATTGATTGGATGGGGCGCGACTATGGCATTACCGTGCGCTATTACCAACCGATGATCGGGGCCGCAATCGCCGATTTGATCTTACCCAACACCCGCCTGATTTGGGCGGAAACCCCCGGTTCGGTATCGTTTGAAGTCCCCGATATCGCGGCCATGGCCAAGGTTGCGCATCAACACCGGGTATTGCTGGGGGTGGATAATACCTGGAGTGCCGGTTTGGCGTATCGCCCACTGGAACATGGGGCCGATATCGTGATGCAGGCACTCACCAAATATCAATCCGGCGGTTCGGATGTGCTGATGGGCGCGCTGATCACGCGTGAGAAAAGCACTTACCGCCGCCTGAATCTGGCGCATATGCGGCTGGGCTATGGCGTGAGTGGCGATGATGCCTATTTGGTGCTGCGCAGTTTGCCGACCCTGAAATTACGGTTTGATGCCCATGACAAGGCGGCGCGCCAGATTGCCAATTGGCTGCTGGGGCGGCCGGAAGTGGCCACAGTGTTACACCCGGCCTTGCCGGATTGCCCCGGCCATGAGATTTGGCAGCGTGACTTTTCGGGTGCGGGCGGGATTTTTTCAGTCTTACTCGACCCGGTTTACAGCAGCGCCCAAGTGGATGCATTTGTCGATCACTTGCAATTGTTTAAGATTGGTTTTAGCTGGGGTGGTGCGCATAGCCTGTGTATCCCCTATCAAATGAATGAGATACGCCATGAATGGCATCATCAAGGCCAATTGCTACGCTTTAATATTGGCCTTGAGGATGTGCAGGATTTGATAGATGACATTGAACAAGCTTTTCAGTACTTGGCATGACGCCAGCATTACACCTCAAGCAAGTCGCTGGGCGATTGATTGGCGGGTTTGGGTTGCCGTTTGAGTAAAGCTGCATAGCGCCGTGCATGTGCTTCTAGCAGTTCGCGGAAATCGCTGGCGTGTTGGCGTGATTCTTCGATTTGTTCGTCAAAATCGGTCATCGCGGCGAGATTGCCCTCTTGTGAAGCCAGAGTGCGAAACTGCGGATAGATTTCAGCGTACTCCTGGGTTTCCTTGGCCAGCGCGATTTCGAGTGAGCGGGTAGGGGGCGTTTGCGCCCGTGGATACAATAAATCCAAATGAGCGAACGCGCGCTGCACTTCATTGGCAGCGATTTTTTCGAAAACCTCAGCGATATCGACGGCACCCGCT
>JBKJLF010000779.1:0-3105 GCA_046597185.1 Burkholderiaceae bacterium
AGCTAATGAGCTTGGCACAGGCTCACCACTACCACCACCCAGATAATATTATGAACACAGAAATAAAAAGCTATACAAATTTATGGATTCAAGTACACGCTTTGGCGCGTCGCCCACCCATGAGGTTGATCATGTAGAGTACGGCATTATGCAGTAGCTAGTAAGTAAGCAAGATTCTGGCATTGCATTGCAGTGGTTGTATTGGTAAACTGCAATTCCTTAAACCAGATTGGAGTTTGCCATGTTTGAATTTTTGCCGTTGCCATCCGCCGTTTTGCCTGTTGAGCAACACCAAGTGCCGCAAGCTGATGTGCTTGGCTCAGGCGCACCACTACCACCACCTAAGTAATATTATGAACACAGAAATAAAAAATCTATACAATAATGACATTGTTATTAGGCTTGCTGCAATATTGATTGTTGGCAGTTTAAATGTGCTCCTCATTCACTATGTGAAAAAGTACCCGACGCAATACTATGGATTTTTTATTTCTCACATCATCACTGATGTAATTATATTATGGTTGTCGTTTATTTGCGTGAAAACGGCTTACTCACAGGATGCAAGAGAGTTTTTCATTGCCGACATTTTTTATTATTCACTGTTATTTGCGTTGTATGTGATTAGCGATTGTGTCAAAACAAAAAATCATTGCGAATATGCAACGATGATCCGCTATAATGCGTTATTCAATCTTGTGGCCTATGCAATTTTCGTAATAAGAACACTGTCGCCATTTAAAGATGCCAAAACGGGTGAGTTTGTAAACTGGCCTGTAATTGGCCCTGTTGGGTTTTATTTAAAAAAGCGCAAGCACAACTTACGCTATGCGCCACCAAGCAAAAAACAAGCTGTCATGGCATATTGTTTGATGTTGCTAGCCGGGGGTGTTGGCGTGGCGCTTTGGCTGAATGACGTAGAGTATGTCATTGTTCTGCAATCAGCAGTAATCACTGTCACTTTGATTTTTGGTGCAATTAAAACACCCGCAGCAATTCGCGCCCACCAAGAAGAGCGCCGCATCGAGCGCGAACAAGTCGAAGCTGAAAAGGCGCAAGCGCAGCGCATAGTCCAGCAAGCGGAGGAAGCGGCCCAGCAAGCGCACCGTACCGCACAGCAAGCGGAGGAAGCGGCCCAGCAAGCGCAACGTACCGCACAGCAAGCTGAGGAAGCGGCCGCGCAACTCGCCGCCGCAAATAAGCTACTGGAAGAAACCGTGGTGGAGACCAAAAAAATCGTATCCCACCAAATGGATACTTATGCCACGGCACAGGACGAATACGCCCACGAACGCGCCCGCCTCGCCGCATTCGAGGCGACCAACGCAAGCATGCATGGTGCTGCGAACGATTCGGATTTATTAAAAGAAATCTTCAACCCTGCCAACCCACACTATTCACTTCGCCTGTGTGCGTGCATCGCTATATTCCGGTATTTT
The DNA here is from genome assembly GCA_046597185.1 of Burkholderiaceae bacterium. Classification (GTDB taxonomy): domain Bacteria; phylum Pseudomonadota; class Gammaproteobacteria; order Burkholderiales; family Burkholderiaceae_D; genus CAMBDR01. The sequence continues at coordinate 1,440 of JBKJLF010000779.1, forward strand.
CAAGGCAAGGATATTGTCGGCCAAAGCGCAAAAGATGCGATTTATGACTATGCCATAAAGCATGCCGAAGAGTTTGGTTTGATGCATAAGGGCAAACCGAGCAAAAATTCAGCCGAACAGTGCGCCTATGTCATCAATTGGGTGAATGAAGCTGGCGCACCGCAAACACAAGCCAAGATCGGCCAATTACCGAATCACCCTTTGCTAGTTTAGGCCCATCGTACTCTTTATCGCCAACTGCGCCTGCATGTTGGTGTCCTCGCCTGATGATAACTTCGCGCTTTTTCGGGTGCAGCGCCCACTGGAATTGGCCGAATCCGTCATCACTAATGCGACAATACAAAGCCACGCTGGCCGCCATTTCTGCGCTATTGGCCACCATGTCCGGCAGCAAGGCGCGCATTTTAAGCGATGAAGAAGCATTCATATTGGCGGCGTATCGTTCGGGCAAGCGCATAATATATGGTGCCAATGCGGCCTTACAATGGTGGCGATGCCCGATTACTGCCATGTTTTTAGTTAGGGCGCCATGCGTTAGCTGTAATTAATGCAAAAAATATTATAACTCTTTATTGACATCGCGCATATTTAACTTGCGGCTGAAACATACCAATATAGGCGCAGAGGCTAACCGGGATCATACCGATTTTGGCGCGCCGCTCATCCACATGCTCCTCATCTTCTAACTGCCAAAGCACGAGTTCGTTTGTCCTGGTAAATTGCGTGCCGTATTTTTGTGGTTTGCCATTCATGGTTTGCACACGGTAATATAACAATGCGTATTGTGCGCCGGGAACTTGATTTGCTATGTATTCAGCTTCGATGTAGGCAAGGCCATGGTCATGAAAGGCAGATCTGAGGCGGCATGTTGCGCGATTAGAAAAGCACCCGTACTTGCCTCTTCGCCAACTAACCGCTTTGTAGGCCAGCCCATGATTTGAACAATTTCTTTGAGGCGTTTCAGATTTCTGGCATCCACCGCCCACATGGCCTCAATTTTATCCTGCGCAGTGGTACTACCAGGTGCTTCCCGTACCACCTGATCATCGTGACGCATTTGCACCAGTTCCACCTGAAATTTTACCAATTCATCTGCATTGGGTGGGCTTGCCAATGTGTTTTCGGCTACCCAAAGCCACAATAAAACAAGCAATGTATTCCTATATTTCATGACCTAGCTTTCGATATACTGTAATTTTTCTTGTGCGAGTGTTGCGCATACATGCGGCCACTCGCTAACCCCAGCCAGCGTCAAGGCTGGTGTACTCATTTGCATATTTGATGGCTGTCCACCTTCGCGCAAGATAAAATGACAAAACTCGTTTAGCTTTTATTTCGGGGCATTGCCCTTCGATCCATAGAAATTGCCCTGCTTCATTCACTTCAAGAAAGATATACTCGCCATCCGGTGTAACAATAAAATCAAAGCAGCCAAATTTTAGTCCCAAGACAGCTATTAATTTCAAACACTTTTCCCCAATCACAGGGGGTAATACGTGTGGGCTGACCTGTCGCTCTGAATAATAACCGTTTCGCCAGTCTTGAAGCTGCAGGCTATTTTTCTTGGCGACTATTTTTGCATGAAGGCTGCGCTTTCCAAAAAATGTACTACGAACTTCAAATGCCTTCGGAATCGCTTCCTGGTAAATTGCAGGTTGCAACGGTT
>JBKJLF010000152.1:0-11366 GCA_046597185.1 Burkholderiaceae bacterium
TGGTCGCGCAGCTTGGCGGTTTTTTGGCGCGAAAGGGCGATGGCGAGCCGGGCGTCCAGACCATTTGGCGCGGTATTCAGGAATTACGTGTTGCTGTGACAACAATAAAGATTTTGCGCAAGTTGGGCCATTTGAAGCCTGGTGAACTTGATCAAACTGTGGGCGGCGGGACTTGTGTATAAACGTATGGGCATAGCGCCACAAGACATCCCGGACATCATAACGCTCCAAGCGGCTAGCCAATCGGTAATTTTCAACTTGATCTGCGCCCAATTTACCGTAGTTACCTGCAACTTCGGCAGACACGGCTTAACCAGCTTTTTTAGCGCTTCGCAGCCGCCCAATACCCCATGGCTTTTTACTTCGATCGTCGCGTTAAAGCAAATTTTCGACAACTCGAACCTACCCGCTGCCGTTCAGGACCGATTAAACTATTGGGGGCCGAATGCCTTCAGCGTTCAGCAGCTATTCTTCGATCTGGACAATGCGGCTCTCGAATCCACGCCGAAAATAAGCGGAGTAACTGAGGGCACTCCCGCTTACACGCTATTGGAGCAAGATTTTTGGGCGCTTATTTCACGGCGATGAAGACGAATAAGCAGCCAATCCTGAATTATTCGATTGTGCAGAACACGCCTGATAATGACCCATCCACGTTAAAGATGACGAAAATGGAACTGGAAGTCAGCCCTTATACTCCGGCAGGCGCATCGACCAATGATTTGAATACGCTTTGTTACCTGTGCGAGACAAACGGCAACAACCTGCCCCCGGCCGTGACTTTTAGCTGGAACTGGGTCGAGCAATCTGAGGAGTCGAGTTTTGACGGGGTCATCTCAATAAACAGAAACACCTTTGCCAAGTATTTTGAAGCTCAATTGGCAAGCTATGTTTCTCAGAATTGTTTTAATGCCTGGGTTCGGGTCTCGCTTTCCGGCGTCTTTGACCAGAATATTCACTATTACTGGTCAATGACGCCGAACCAAACCCCGACAATCACAACACTGGCAACCGGGGCGACAGTATTGAATTATTCATACAGTTCCTCCGCTGACGACACCGCGGGTGCGGGTGGCGATATGGGAGAGATGAAGTTGTCAACCACGTATACCGCATCTGTGACATTTGCCGGGGCTACCATTGTCATAACACAAAATCTTGTCGTCTATTGCTATGTCCGGTCATTGCAGACTTACGAAGGATGGAACGTGATAAACAAGACAATTACAGATACCTATAAATTAACTCTGGACGGAAAAGGGGGCTTGACCTCCAGCCTTGTTTCCGTGCCGGACGATAATTCGGATCCGACACCCAGCACGAACTGGTTTACCGAAATATTTACGGACTTGAACGATCTGGTTAACGATGTGGCCAGTTGGGCAAGCGGTTTTTTTGCGTCCAACTTCCATAGCATGCCGCTAAACGTGGCCCAACAATTCATATTCCCCGGCGGCAAAACCTTTACCTTCAAGGATGTCGGTTTTTCTGATTCTCAGGACTTGGTTTCGCATATTTCTTATGTGCAGCCCAATCAATAAACAAAAAATCTAACAAGGAAATAATCATGAGTACGCCAAAAATAAGCATTTCCACCGAGTTGATGAAAAATTATAAGCAGACACTATTGATGTCGCAGGAGAACAAGTTTGAAGCCCTGCAAACAAACACAGGTAATTCGCTCTTGCTCTCTATCGGCACCGATAATGTTTTTTACGTCACAGAAGAATCCGTAGGACACGCTACGGGTTGGGAAAAAACGGATATTAGCTCGGCTCAGATAGCAAAGAGCTTTCCGGGGCAAACGGGTTTGACCTGCAAAACCTTTGATGCGGGACAAAATGTGGTTGACGGGACAATTGGGCTTGCAATGGTGATAAATGATGGCACAAACGATCATTTATTCCTGTGCTTGGGCAATTCCAACGCAGATACCAGTTGGGTCAATACGCCCGGTTGGATACAATATCCGTTCGATAACCCGACAAAAAATATAACCATAGTTGGCGTGTTTCTGAGCGAAACCGCAAACAATACGCAGTATATTGTGGTTGACATTTTAAGGGACCCGACGAGCCAGGAAAAATTGATCTCCCGGTACTATATCAACCCACAGGGCACGCCTGTCTGGCAACCGCACGATGTGGCGATAGACTTGGAAGCGAACAGCTATACCAGTTGTTTGGGACGCCAATATCTGCTTAACAGTCCGCACCAGCCGACAATAGATGGGCTGTATACTTGCGGCCAGGTAGACGGCAATCCACAGTTTACTTTTCAACCGCTTTTCAACGTATTCAACACAAGTATACCGGCACCCGTTGCGAGGCTTCAGCTTCCCGGCAACTTGATTGCGGACAGTATCGCCGCTTGCCGCAAAAGTGATATGTCAACGGATCTGTATGCCTGTAGCGGTGGCGGGCTTTATTATTTTGCAAGCAACAATCAGGCGGATGGCGCTACCGGCGTATTGCTGGCACAAAACACGATGTTTGACGGCGTACGAAAAATGTATGCCGCGCAGACAAATAATGCCTCTATCGTCTGGGGCTTGAACGGAAACGACGAAATTTTCTATACCAGTTGCCCCGTCGGTCAGGAAACCGCTTCGCCATCCGCATGGCGCTAACCGTTGCCGATACTCACCGGAGTAGACCTGTTTTCTCCGTATATTAATCGGGTAGATGATGGCAATACTTTTTTTGCGGTGGCCGAGAGCACATTGCAAAAGCTGTCAAAGTCAACCACCAACACGATCTGGACATCGCAAAGTATTACGCTGCCTTCACTGGATACAAACGATACCCAAAAATATAGCTCGTATACGACGAGGATTCAGGTAAGTGATGAAAACAATCAGCCGCTTGCCAATGAGCCTGTCTCCATCAGCGCCAGTAGTAGAACAGGTGTTTACATCAATCACTTGTACTATGTCGTAGATTCCATCGGCATCCAGATAAACACCGATGTGTTGGGCAGCATTACTGTGGTGGAATGGATAACCGGCCTTACCGGCACTACGCTGAATGTTTCGGACAGCAGCGGCAACACCACAACGGTGAATCCGATGAATACGCCGATGGGAAAAATAGCACAACTAAATAAGGTTAGCAGCCTGCAAAATGCCGCCATCACCAATGCGGACGGCTCTACCCGTCCATTGATCAGCGGTTCGATATCGAACGCGGCGTTGCAAACAGTAGCTACGTCAAATGGGCAATTAGGCAATGCCTATAATGCGCTCACGCCCGCCGGTTCTTCCGGTAAATTGACTTTGCTTGTGCAGGGAAGCGGTTCCCCAGCCAGTCCTGCGGCTTTGCGTGTCGATGGAATCGATGCGCTATGGGTTGATGCCGGGGATCTGTTTCACTGGTTGGAATCCGGCGTGGAAGCCGTTATCCAACTCGTTGAAGATGCGGCCAATAAAACATGGAATTTCATCGCAACAATTGCAGGGAAGGTATACGCGGCGGTTTTGGATGTCGCAGAAAAAGTCGTGGCCGCTGCTGTCTGGGTTTTTAATATGATCAAAACTGCTATCGAGGATCTGATACTTTTCCTCGAATTCTTGTTCGGGTTTCAGGACATACTCATCACACACCGGGTGATGAAAAATGTGTTCACCCAGTGGGTTCAGCACAGTATCGACAGTTTAAGCGGACTTGACGCCGATGTGACCGCCGTTTTTACCGCCCTGCAAAATGATGTCAATAAATGGGCGGATATTCCGAACTTTAACCAGACGCCAAGCAGCACAAGTAGCAGCAATCCCCCTCTAAGCGGCCAGAACAGCGCGCCGGCCCAGCTCGGTATTCACCATTATCAGGGTAACGCAGGAAGTTCGAGTTCTTCGTTTAGCTCTCCTTCGATAGGCGTGGGAATTTTCCAGGACCTGCTGACTTTGCTTGATAACGAAGAAGCCACCCTGAGCGCGGCTTATAACGCGATAAAGGCCGACATCATCGACCAGTTCGATTCGCTTTCGGTGACGCAGATCATCCAAAAATTTATCGCTATCGTGGTGGATACCTTATTGCAAACCGCTGAAAATATATTGCATGCAGTCATCAGTGTGTTTGTGCAGTTAGCTGAAGGATTTATGGATCTGCTGACGGACACCATTGACATACCGGTAATCTCCTGGCTTTACAAAGAATTAACGGATGACGACCTTTCGTTTCTGGATCTTATTTGCCTTATCGCGGCCATCCCGGCAACCATCGTATACAAAATCGCGCATGATGCAACCCCATTTCCAAAAAATGATTCGTTTACCAATGGGCTGCTCGCTGCATCGAGCTTTGATCAAGTCAGGAGCCAATTCTTTACCGCGACGACTCAGGTTATGTTGAAATCACAACCCATGTCTAATGTCGCCAGCATAACCATGTTGGCAGCCGTAGCCGATGACTCCCCGGTATTGGACGATGCGAAATTAAAAGTCTTCGGACTCGTATCGGGAATTTTCGCGCTCGTGGGTAGCATCGTACTGATTGTAGTTACAACTATTCAACGGGTATTCGAGGTTATTCCTTTGGAGAATAACAAGCCTAAAACCTTGGCTCTCATAGGTGCCATAGCGAACGTAGCGTATGTTTCCCCGAATATCGCGACCTTTATCAATGCGAAAACCGATAACTGGTGGCAGCAGATGAACAATGTGCTAACGGGAATAAGCATCGTAAAGGGGTTTGTCAACATTCCGCTGGCCACCCTGCCAGATGGAAACACCGCGTCAAAAATCTCATCGGGTGTGGAGTCTGTAATAAACCTGGTCTGGAATGTTCCTGTGATCATGAATATTGTTGAGAATAAGGACAATTGGGATACTACATATAAGTCGCTTATCCCTGAATCGATAGGCAACTTCGCTTTCAACATCGGCGGCGTGTTGGATTTGCCGATTACCCTGACAGAGCCTTCCCCTGCTAAGGTGATCGAATGCGGGGTGCAATATGGGCTGATGCTCGGATATGGGATTCTAATGCCCGTAGCTGGGGGAATTAATGAATACGCACATTGAGATTGCAACTCGGAAAGGCCTAATCTATAGGGTAATAGTGTAGCGCAGAGAGCAGGCTTTCGCCTGCCCACCCTCATCAAACCGTTCATGCGGTAGTGCTGCATATACGGCGCTGTGCGGGGGGGGCGGCAGTTACCCGCCGCGACTTAGTATGCCCTTGTCAAGTAATAAATGCATCCCCGTGGCAGAGCAAGTCGCCATTCTCGTTTTCCTTTGATCCGCATCAGGCACCGTCCGCACTGTAGCGCTTGGGGCTGTGGCACTGGGTTAAGGCAGGTTTTGTGGCTGCAATGGCCTGTAATGGTGTCGTTTTAATTTCTTGACAGCACCAGGACAGCCCTTCCATCGCTAAGCTGATCATGGGGGGCGGACGGCATTCCACAAGTTTGGCCGGGCGATCGTTTTGATGTGGTGTGGGTTTTTGATGCGCAAACCAACGGCACTTACGCGTTTAGTCAGGTTACACAACAGCTTCTGGCTGGTGACTTGACGGCGCCAACTGCCGTTTGCCCCACCGATTCAGAAATCAGGCCCCGATGGTGGCCGGGTTTACCCTGGTCATCAAAATAAATCGAGGATAAAAAAAGGACGATTTGGCCACTCTGCCAACTGCAGGGCAACAATACAAAATGCCATGATTCAGGCAGATTTATTGCTGGCTCATGCAGCATCGCACACCATCAAGCTTGCCGAGGATATCGTTAGCACCGTTGTCCAATCCAAACAGTTACTGGATGCCAACTTATCTAACAAAGCTTCGATTGGTCAGAAAATTGTGTTTGGGAAGTGCTTGCCGAATTGCTTGGGCAAGCCACGGGTTGATTAGTTTGGCAATCCAAGCAAACGTAAAAACCGCCGTAAAGCCTCCGCCGGGGTTTTCAGCTCTGCCGCACAGGCATCCACATCGCCATTTGCCTTGGCCAACTCGTCCATAATTTCCGGCACCGGAATTTGCTCAGGCCGCCGAATTTGTGAATGTGCATCCAGCAAGGTGTACAGCGACTGGCGCGAAATGCCCAGTGTCAGCGCCGCACCCCGTATCGCCCAGCCACTGTTTTGCATGGCTTGCAACACTTCAAGCTCACTCAAGGCCGCCGGTTTTTTGCGCACTGTGCCGACACCGGGCGATGCTACGCGTGCGGCAGAAAAATCTGCCTCAAGTGGCTTGATATCACTTGCCGCCATCGGTGTACCCGCCACCGTCACCCTGGCCGCCGCCACACCCCGTGGCACATCCAGCAGCGCGCCCAAGGTCGGCACCTCACCCGCACGCATGGCCAGCAAAATCCGCTTCACCACATGGCGCAACTGGCGAATATTGCCGGGCCAGTCGTCATTGGCCATCTCACTTACCAACGCAGCAGGGGGGGCGCAAATGGGCGCAATCGGGCAGGGTGGGGGTTTGCAACATATGCACGATCAACAAACCGATATCTTCGCGCCGCGCGCGCAAGGGCGGCAGTTGAATGACGAAACTCTCCAGCCGCCGCAACAGCGCCTGATTAAACCCGGCCCCATACAAATCCTGATCCGTCGCGGCAATGATGCGCGCTTTCGACTGCACGTCACGCGAAGCCCCCAGCGGCCGATAATCGCCCGTCTCAAGCACCCGCAGCAACATCGGTTGCACGGTAGCCGGGGCGTTGCCAATTTCATCCAGAAACAGCGTGCCCTCCTGCGCCTCCTGAAAAAATCCCCCGCGCGTGCTTTGCGCGCCCGTGTACGCGCCCTTGGCCGCGCCAAACAATTCGGCCGCAGCCAAACCTTCATTTAATGCTGCCATATTCACGCTGACCAAAGCTTGTTCGCGCCGCAAGCTAAGCGCATGGATCGTACGCGCCGCCACTTCCTTACCGGTGCCGGTTTCCCCCAACAGCAACACGGTTTCCTGGGTTGGGGCTATCTGGTGGATTAAATCGCGGGTTTTAATGGCGGCACTGCCAACGCCGATCAAACCCGCAATCGGGTTGTGTTTGGGTATGCAGCGCATCACGTGCAGGCACAGTAACACCGCACGCGCCAGGCCGATGATGACGCCCGCTTCAATTTGCGCGCCAGAAATCAGGTGGTGGGTTTGATGGGCGCTAATCGCCTGGCCGTTGATTTCAAACACCATTTTGCTGGCTGGCGGCGTAATGCTGACGCCGCCATCAAGCACACGCGCAAATAAAATCGGCTGGCGCGAAATGCCCTCGTAGCCCAGCGGTAAGTTCTGGTCGGGCGAACTAATGCTCAACCCGGCCTGCGGCTTGGCAAATGCCGGCTGGTAACGCGTCAATTCCAGCGTGTCACGCAAAATAATGGCTTGCTCGCCCACCCGGGACAAATCAGGATGCCAGACAATGGTCAGGCACAGCAAGGCTCGCTCGGTTGGCCCCTGGCTGGCATGTTCCGAAGTGCGGGTGTGATCAGTGTCGTTCATGGCAGCACCCGTCTCACTTATTGCCCTCATTGCCCAGCACCAACGCCCACAAGGCGCGCACCTGTCGTACTGCGTCCTCGACCAGCGCCATGGGTACGCGCGCCTTGTCTTCTCCCTGCAAGCGAATTTGGTGCTGTAATTTGCGCATCAAACGATACGCATCGCCGACTTGATGCGCCAATATCACGGCGATCAGGCAGAAATCGGCACAGCGTTTGAGCAAGGCAATATTGCCGATATTGGCGCACAGTTCCGGGTGCTCATGCGCATGGCGCAGCACCATATACTGCACGATAAATTCGATATCAATCATGCCGCCCTCATCGTGCTTTAAATCGAACAGAGGGCTGCGATTGGCATACGCGGTGCGCATTTTTTTGCGCATTGCCACCACATCGGCTTTCAGTTTTTCCGGGTCGCGCGGTTTGCGCAATACATTTTCGCGGATTTGTTCAAAGCGTGCGCCAATGCTGGCGTCGCCCGCGCAAAAACGCGCGCGTGACAGCGCCTGATGTTCCCAGGCCCAGGCCGAATTGGTTTGATAGCGCTCAAACGCCGAAAGGCTGGATACCAACATTCCGCTCGCGCCATCCGGGCGCAAGGCGGTGTCGATGTCGAACAGAATCCCGGCGGCGGTATGGGTCGTCATCCAGGTAATAAAACGCTGCGCCAATTTGGCGTACAAACCCTGCGCCTCGGGGTTATCGTCATCGAATAAAAAGATCACATCCAGGTCCGACACATAACCCAATTCCTTGCCACCCAGTCTGCCATACGCAATGACGGCAAAGCGCGGCGTCTCGATGTGGCGTTGGGTAATGGTTTGCCAAGCCGCAGGCAGGGTGGCGCGCACGATGCAATCGGCCAGCGCCGAGAGATGATCGGCCAAATGTTCAACACTGTGCATCCCGGCCAAATCTTGCGCCAAAAGGCGAAATAACTGGCTGTGGTGGGTTTCCCGCAAAATATCCATCTGGCGCTCGGTGTCCCCCGCTGTCTGGCGCAATTGTAGCGTCAGATTGGTTTCGACTTCGCTATCGGCCACGCTGTAATTGGGCGCTTGTTCCAGGATGCGGCCGTCCAGCAATTCATCCAGCACAATCGGATGTTTATTCAAAAACGTGGCAGCCCAGGTCGAGCTGTTCATCATGTTAACTACCCGGCTTAAAGCGTAGGGATATTCCGTTAGCAGCGATAAATACGCCGAGCGGCGCGCGATGATTTCTAAAAAATCCAGCAACAAGCCCAAGGTGGTTTCGGCGCGGCTGCACGCTTGCACCAGCGGCAAGGCAGAATTGATCAAATTGATCAGGCGCGTGCGGCTGGCTTCCGGCAAGTTTTGCACGCGCGATGATTGCCACATCCCATGCAAGCGCTGCGCCGCGCCTTTGGGGTCGGTAAATCCCAGTGCCTGCAACTGGCTGATGGTCTGATCATGATTATCCTGATCAATTTGATGCGCCGCAATTTGGCTGCTCGCCGCTTTCTCACTACTGTTTTTATCGCTAAAAATGGCGTCGAATTGCTCGGCCACAAATTGGCGCTGCTCGGCCAGCGCAGCCAGTAGCGCGTTACTGTCGGCCAGCCCCATCATCTGCGCCACCAGATTACGATCCGCTTCATTGGCGGGCAGGGTGTGGGTTTGCGCATCATCCAAATATTGCAGGCGATGTTCCAGATTGCGTAAAAAAGTGTAGCTTTGCAGTAATTGCTCAACCACCTCAGGTTTTAACAGTTCACGCTCGGCCAAGGCGCGCAGGGTGAGGCGGGTGGAGCGAAGGCGCAAGCCATGGTCACGCCCACCGCGTATTAATTGAAACACCTGGGCCAAAAATTCGATTTCTCGAATCCCGCCGCGCCCGAGTTTGACATTATTGCTGCGGTCTGGGTGCAAACGCTCCTGGCGCGTGACTTCGGCGCGAATTTGCCCATGCATATTGCGGATCGCATCAATCACGCCGTAATCAAGGTAGCGGCGATACACAAAAGGGCGCACAATCGCCTCCAGCGTGGCAATATCGCTGGCGCGCCCGGTGATGGCGCGCGCCTTGACCCAGGCGTAACGCTCCCATTCACGCCCTTGCACAATCAAATATTCTTCCACCATATTAAAGCTGGCCACCAAGGGGCCGGAAGCGCCATTTGGGCGTAATGCCATATCGACCCGAAAACAAAAACCGTCTTCGGCAATTTCAGCCAGCGCGGCAATCAGTTTTTTACCCAGCCGAATAAAATACTCATGGTTGGAGAGCGATTTTTGCCCGCTCGCGCCATCCTGGTTGGCGCAAGTATCACCATCTTCGGCATAGGTAAAAATCAAATCAATATCGGACGATACGTTAAGCTCGCCGCCGCCCAGCTTGCCCATGCCCAACACAATCAATTCTTGCTGCTGGCCGCTGTCTTCGCCAATTGGCGGGCCGTATAAAGCTTGCATCTCGCGGCTAACCCGTTGATGCAGGGTTTGAATCGCAAAGTCGGCAAATTCGGTCATGCTTTGCACTACTTCGGCCAAATCGGCCTGGCCGTTCAGGTCGCGCTCAATCAAGGTGGCGATTAACAGATTGCGCAAACGCCGCATGGCTCTGGTATCACTGAGGCCGCTGGTTATTTCATTGTGTAACAGTTGTGCTAAATTACGCTGCGGCAGCGATAATGCCATCTGGCTTTGCAATAACTGCTCGCGCTCAGGGGCAGCACCCAGCCAGCGTTGCACAAAGCGGGAGGGTGATTGCAGGGAAGGTGATTGAGAGTAAGTAAGGGGCGGGGAAGCGGTCATGATGATAGCCTGAACAAAAGATCGAATAGTTGAGATCATAACGCCAATGCGACGCCAATGCACCGCCAATGTGCCACCGATCCGATTGAATAGTAATTTTCTCAAAATTTTTCACGAATCAGCCCATTCTGGCTGCAATTGGCGGTATTCTTGCGTACTATTTAGATAAAGCGATGTGGGTCTGTTTTATTTTTGTTTTGTTATGCTTTTGTGCGATTTTATAGATGTCTTCCAAGCCAAGTCAATTGTCCAAATCCCGTCGTCGATTCGTCGCCTTCTGGCGAACTGTGCGCGCCAGTTATAAGCTTGCCAACTTGGCGTCGTATCATTTACTCGGCTTTTGTGTCAAAACCGTGGTGTTGGCGTATTTTTTGCTGGCATTATTGTTTATATTTTTGCGTTATGTTATCTTGCCGCATGTTGATGTGTATAAAAATGAAATTGAGCAACTCGCCAGCCGCAGCCTGGGGCGTCCGGTCAGTATTGCCAGGGTGTATGCCTCGTGGGAGGGATTGCGGCCCCATTTATTTTTAGGCGATGTGGTAATTCGTGATAAAGATGGCCGTTCAGCGCTCACTTTGCCCAGCGTTTCGGCCACGATTTCCTGGTGGTCGGTGCTGCGTGCCAGCCTGCGCTTTGATTCGCTCGAAATTGGCCGCCCCGATCTGGATATCCGGCGCGATGCGGATGGCAAGCTGTTTATCGCCGGTTTATCCATCGATACCAGCAAACCGGGCGATGGCAGTGGCATCGATTGGTTGCTGAGCCAGCGCGAAATTATTATCCGTGCCGGGCGCTTGCACTGGACCGACGAAAAACGCGCGACCCCGGAACTGGTGCTCGATGGCGTCACACTGCTGGTGCAAAACCAATGGCGGCGGCACCGTGCCGCGCTGCATGCGACACCCCCCACCGAATTGGCCACGCCGTTGGATGTGCGGGTGGATTTTCAACATCCGCCGTTTAGTAACCATGTTGCCGATTTTCGCCGTTGGAAGGGAGAATTATTCCTGGAAGTGAAGGGCACCGATTTGGCCTTGTGGAAAAAATATATCAATTATCCGGTGGATGTGTTGCGTGGGATCGGTTCGGTGCGCGCCTGGATGAGTTTTGATCAAGCCAAATCGGCGGTTAAATCCGCC
>JBKJLF010000202.1:0-13361 GCA_046597185.1 Burkholderiaceae bacterium
GTTGCATGGCAGGCGGGTCGCGGGGGTAATTGATACGTCAATAAGTTATTATTTATAAAATAATATAGTTCTATATTTAATTGATTTCAATCGCCGAGAGCTGGTAATGACGTAGCTCCCTAAATGCTATAATTTGCTTGCAGAAAAATGGTTCTAAACTGAGAAGTTTCTATAATATTATGACCATAGCAGTGTTCAATCTTTCTCTGTCCGTATTTTGCGGATACGCGGGCGCATGACGACCAACGGTTTTGGTGCGCGCACAATTTGGCCGGAAGATTATTCCCTCGATTTTGCGCGCCTGCCCTACCAACCGCTCAAACCCGATGAAACCTTGCAATCCTTAGTGCGCGCCGCTGGCACCCAAGCCGCAGCCCCCTTAACAGCACGGCTTTTGTGGCAGCGTGACCCGCAAGCGGCCAGAGATTGGGGCAACCGTCCGGCGCTATCGTTTGTGCTCAATGGCGCGCAAGGTGATGACGATGAAGCGCATGGCGGACACTTTGCGCTTGCCACTGGTGTTTTTGGCAGCAAGGGTGAATGGGGCGACTGGGTGGTCAACAATTTCTATAATCTTGACTGGTTCAGCGAAAAAGGCATTGTTGCTTCGATGCTGCCGCTGGATGCCTATATGGCTGATATTAACAGCGGCCAGTCTTGGTATCGCCCTTCGTATATGCTGGTGGCGGTTCTGAAGAAAGATCGTACCGCCAGCATGTACCCGCAAGCGATTGGCCGGGTATTTAATCATCTGTATCGCCATGATTTCCAATACGACCATGCGAGTGCCAATTGCGCGGGCCTGAGTTTGGAAACTTTGCGCTCGCTCGGCTGGCAAATACCGAATCAAGGTGCCACTAATCGAGTTAAAGGCATCGTTGCACTGCCGTTTCAAACGATTAAAGACCAGAGCCTTGAAAGCGGGCGCAAAGCCTATGACTACCTGACTGCGGAGCGCACTGGCCTGTACCCGTTGGTTGCATTTGAAGCCGCCGAGAAAGACCTGCTGAATCGGATTGTTAGCGGAACAGGCGGCGGCACGGCTTTTGAGCGCATGTTGGCGGAGGATGTAGAAGCGCTGATCTATGTGAATATTCCGCAATTTCCATCATCGAGAGCGCTGGAGCTTGGTATTTCATGTTGGTTATAGTCAAAATGATGTGGCCTATGTCCCGGTGGCGGTAGGTTGTCCGGTTGGATCATGTGATGGGAAAGATGCTAACAAGGCATTAATGGCGATTCAAGGGAAGAGTTCGGATAAGGAAACAGCCGCTGAAAATAAGCAAGGTACCGCCGCTGGTGAGCACAAGAAACCGAATAGTGAAAGTAATTCATAAATCAAGCACGATTCTTATTCAGTGTTCGGAACTTTTGCCGCAGATACCAAACTTTCAGCCCGTTCTGGTAGTGACACTGAGCCAAAAGGCGCGGTGACATTGGGTATTGGCAAGGTGTTTGCTACCGGTGTCGCGGCACAAAATCTTTCCGAAGGCTTGGGCAAATATTTAAAACAAAAGGGCAATGGCGTGAACAATGATTCTTGTATGGCGCACGGTTTGGAAATGCTTGCTGCGGCAAAAGCAGCAAAAATGCCTGATGAAAATATGCTAAAGTTAGTGCAGCAGATTTCAGACACCTGTAATGCCCAAGCAAATAAATAAACCAGGCCACCGGTTTATCGGGCAATTGCAGATCAATCAAATCCTTGAGAAAAAGCTTATGCGCCAAATTAAGTTTGATTGGCCTGCGCAGATCGATGGCGCGCGTGGCCACATTCATATTGCGCGCCTCAGTGAGTAAAGCCGGATTGACGATCATATTGGTTGGCACGTTTTTCACCGTAAATAATGATGCCCCTTGCTCAAGACGCATGTTGCGGCTAAATTCCGGCGTTCGCGTGAAGCCGGGGTTCAGGGTTTTGGGCGGCGCGCCCATGGTTGCCGTGCTGGCCGCCAGCATATTCACCGTTAAAGGTTTGGCGCGCAGTAGCGTGGGCTTGGCGGTGATCATAAGCTTTGCCAGTTTCACCTTATGCAACAAGGTTTGTTCCAGGTCTTTACGCACCATGATGCACCGGTTTGTTGTCGTGTTTGACCGGGAGGGAGCAACGTACAGCTTGCTCTGCGAATTGTGGATAGCCGGTGTGGCTGCGGAATTTGGTGTGGTGATGTTGCTGTATTTGAAACATGCACTGAACATTCGCACGAGCATATGCATCTGATGGGTGGCCAATAGCACCGATGGCTTCAGTATTTCATTCAAGTTTTGCCGGGTGAACATTGATCGGCCATGGTTCAAGTTGGCGCTGTTAAGCAATAAAAACTGGAGCATGTTCAATACCACAGCACGAGAATACTCAACTGGCCGAGCGGACGAAAACCCCGGCATATTTCCCTTGTTGCCAGTGTCGTTTATTGTGATTCGGGATTTGAAAATAACGGCAAACTGGTCCAGCCAGGATCAAACCACGATGAGCAATTCGGTTGCCTTCGGGCCTTTTGACATCACCGGCGGCAGTCTGCAGCAAAACACCTTGCAAGTGAAAGGGATGCAAATTATTGCCTGGGTGTCAAAACTGACGCCGCCGTTGCCGCCGGCACAGTCGCTGTAAAACATAAGTTAGCAGCGTGACGTGGCAAGACAGGCCGTATAAAAACGGCCCGTTCCCTTCAATCCTCCGCCTCCATAACTTCGCATAATTTGTATTATGTAAAATGCGAAATGCCCGAATATGCTACGAAACACCTGTTCCGACTAAACACCAATCCTGAACGCCAATCACACGTACCGTTCTTGGCCTGCCCACAGGTCTTAAATTCATGACATCGGCTTGGCACTGTGTGCATCCGGGCAAGAATTTTTTGCTCCCCTCGGTCGTTAAACCATCCAATCCCCTATAATTGCCTGAGCGGTCACCGCCATTTTTGAACCCTTCACCGGAGCCCTTGATGCGTATCTGGAACACAGTCGATGCCGGGAATCAACCCTGTTTGCGCACTTGTGCGGCGCTGCTGGCCATCGGCGCTGTACTAATACCTTGTACGGCTTTGACTGCCGCGCTTTCGCCATCCGAACTTGCCACCAGTTTCGAGCAGCGTTTAAAACTGCGCCGCCAAGTGCCCGTGGAAGAACAAAAAACTTACGCGCAGAAAATGCAGCAAGCCCTGCAGGAAGCCAAGCTCACCGATTTGTCACCACAATATATTCTGGTGGTCGATCGCAATCCGCTGGTGCAAACCCTGTTAATTTACTGGAACGGGCCAAAAGGAAAATGGCAGTTTATTGGCGCAGCCCCCGTCTCAACTGGCAAACCGGGCACGTTTGATCATTTCTATTCGCCACTCGGGGTTTTTCAACACTCGCTGGATAACCCGGATTTTCGCGCCCAAGGCACCAAAAATGATCGTGGTATCCGTGGCTATGGGGTGAAAGGCATGCGCATCTACGATATGGGTTGGGCTACCGGCGAAAAAGGATGGGGCAAAGGCGGGCCAAGTATCATGCGCTTGCAAATGCATGCCACCGACCCGGTGCTGGAAGCGAAAATGGGCCAACCTGCTTCCAAAGGCTGTATTCGCATCCCGGGTGAACTCAATCGCCTGATCGACCATTATGGCTTGCTCGATGCCGAATATGAAGAAGCCGTCAAGCGTGGCGGTCGCCTCTGGGTGTTAAACAAGGACCGCGAAACCGTCGATACGCCCGGCAAATATATGGTCATCACCGATTCCGGCTCCAAACAACGTCCAGCGTGGATACCGGCTGCGCCAACGCCACCGGTGAATCTCGCCCCTGCGGTACTGGTCAAGAAAAAAGCGTCAGCCAAGAAAGACTCACCTGCTAATGAATCCGTCAATAAAGACGATCCTGCCGTGCAACCGGACAAGAAAGAATCTCCCGCTCCCGAACCCGCCAAAACAGAAACTTGAAATCTACCCACTCACCATAAAGGTAGCTGTCTCAGGATAAGTCGATTGAATTTGGCGTTGCAAGGCCAGGCTACCCATATCCGGCAAAGCCGACCGGATGGCAACCAAATTGATCCGATGTTGGCGCAACATATCCAATGCCGCCGCGCCCGTGTGCGCACACAGAATGCGCACGTCTTCATTGGCCAGCGAATGCGCGAGCGGCAAAATATCGCTATGGGTGGCGTGATCCACAATTAAAATGCAACGCTGTTCTTTATTACTCAATAAATGCAATGGTAAGCAACGCTGTTCCCGCAGCAATTCCTCTACCTGCCAGGTTGGCAAGGGGCGGGAAAATAAATAGCCCTGGATTTCATCGCATAAATTGGTGCGTAAAAAAGCACACTGCTCTTCGGACTCCACCCCTTCCGCAATCACCATAATACCCAAACTGTGCGCCATGGTGATGATGGTTTTACATAGCGCCGCATCATCAGTGTCGTTAATAATATCGCGTATAAACGCCCTGTCGATTTTGACCCGGTCAAATGGAAAACGCTTCAAATAACTCAGCGATGAATACCCGGTGCCAAAATCATCGAGCGCCAAAGACACCCCCAATTGCTTGAGTTGGCGCAAAGTGGCTTCGCTCGATGCCGTATCTTGCATTAACACGGTTTCGGTAATTTCCAGCGTTAAATAGCGTGGCTCAATCTGGTACGAGCGCAATACTGCTTCAATTTTATCGCCCAGCCGGGCATCGCGAAATTGTTTTGGTGAGACATTCACCGCCACCCGCACTGCTGGCAAACCATCATCCAGCCAACGCCGAATATCCTGACAGGCGCGACCCAATACCCATTCGCCGATGCTGCCAATCAAACCCGATTCTTCCGCCACCGAAATAAACCGATCCGGTGCCACCATACCCAGTTCTGGGTGATTCCAGCGCAATAATGCCTCCAGGCTGATCACTTGCCCGGTATGTAAATCAACCAGCGGTTGATAGTGCATATACAGTTGATCATTGGCAATCGCGCTACGCAAAGCACTCTCCAAAGTGACGCGCTCCAGCGTGCGTTGATTCATTTCGCTGGAGAAAAATTGGAAGTTGCCACGCCCCAAATCTTTGGCCCGATACAAAGCCATATCGGCAAATTTGGACAGCGTTTCCGCGTCATCGCCATCTTGCGGATATAAAGCAATGCCGATGCTGCAGGTGGTGTGAATCTTGTGACCCAGAATTTGAAACGGTTCGGCAACGGCACGGAAAATATTTTCACAAATTACGCCCACATGGTTGCTTTGCAAAATATCTTTGAGCACGATGACAAATTCATCGCCGCCATGGCGCGATACGGTATCACCCGAGCGCACACAGGCAGTAAGCCGCTCCGCAAAACCGCGCAATAATTCATCCCCTGCCGCATGCCCGATGCTGTCATTGATCAATTTAAAATGATCAACATCCAAAAATAACAAAGCCACACTATTATTACGCCGCTTGGCCTGGCGCAAGGCTTGCGGCAAACGGTCATTGAGCAAGTTGCGATTGGGCAAGCCAGTCAGTTCATCATGGGTAGCTTGAAATGCCAATTGCTCTTGATTGCTACGCTCTACGGTAATGTCATTCATGATGCCAATAAAATGGGTGATATTGCCCACTTCATCGGGAACCGGGGAAATAGTGAGCTCATTCCAGAACAGCTCGCCATTTTTGCGGTAATTGCGCACCACGGTATGAATTTCCTGACGATTCAACAAGGCTTCACGGATCGTCATGATTTCGATTTGCTCGGTATCATCCTTTTGCAAGAACCGACAATTACGCCCTATTATCTCGTCCAAGCCATACCCGGTGATGCGGGTGAAGGCGGAGTTGGCAAAAATTACTTTATGATCGGAATCGGTGGCGTCGGAAATAACGACCCCATTACCGGACGATTCCAACGCCCGGTTCGACAAATGCAACATGCTCTGGAGTTTTTTTCGGGCGCTAATGTCTTCAATCACCGCCATCAGGTAATCAACCTGACCGTCCGACTTTAATGTCGCCGAGAGTGTGGCCTGCGCCCAAATGGCAGTACCCTCTTTGTGAACATAGCGTTTTTCCAGAATATAGCTATTGTGCGGATTGTCCAATAAATTTTGGGTAATCTCGTGTGACTTTTCGCAGTCATCAGGGTGCGTAATGCTAAGGAAAGGTTGGCCAATCAATTCTGACTCTTGATAGCCCAGAATGCTGCATATCTTTTTATTTACCAAAATTAGCTTACCCTGCAGATTGCCATGACAAATGCCAACCGCCGCCTGATTAAATGCAGCACGAAAGCGCGCTTCGCTTTCCAATAACGATTGTTGAGTATGTAAGCGCTCAATTTCACTCGCGGCCCGCCCCGAAAAAGCCGCCATCATTTGGCCAATGCGGTCAATATCGCTAAAAGCCTGGTCGTGCATCACCACTAAAATACCCAAGGGCAACCCGACCGGATCATGTAAAATAATGCCCGCATAACTTTGGGCATTCAATATGGTCAAATCTTCGTCTTTGGGGAATAATTGCTGCACGCAAGCAGGAAAGATGCAGCGATGTTGTTCCAGCACCATATTGCAGGGCGTGTTTTCCAGTTCATAGCTAAATTCTGGCAGGGTTTTGCCGTTGTCCGTCATCGCCAACACATCCGCGACCTTGTAGTCCGGTCCGCGTACCTGCGCCACCATGGCATAGCGCACATTGAGTACATGCGCCAATTCATTGGCCATAAATTGCAAATATTGCTTGCCCGTAATCTGCGGCGAAGCCAGTTGCAATTTCATTTTTTCAATTTGCTCATGAAACGCCAGGCCGCGCTCGTCATTGGTAAAAAAATCTTCACAGGCAACGGTCAAGTCAAACCATACCACCTTGGCCAATGACTGAAAACAAGCCTGCAAGGGTAGCGATTCGCTGGCATGCACACCCGATAGAAATGGCAACATCTCCAGCAATATTTTTTGGTAAATGCCAAAATACCAAGATGGCATTAAACCGATTCGGTATTGATTCAGGCCCAGTTCAATCCGGCTGCGTATCCACACCGGATTGGTCCAGCCATTGTGAACGCCCGAAAAGTAGGCGGACTGACGATGTTTCAGTGAAACCAGGTCAAAACTGGCCAATTCGGGAATTTCAGACAGGTATTGATACAGATTGGCACCGAAATGCTCGCAATACGGCTCCAGTTGGCGGGCAAAACCGGCCATGATTTGAATATCGGTTTCACCAAATTCCAAAAGATTTGGGCTGGCCATCAGCTTGGCTTCATCGCCAAGCAAGTGCCGCAATCCATCAAGTGCCAAACTTGGGTCCGGGAGTTTCGACATGCATTCCTCAAAGTGGTCAATACACAGGGTTGCTCACTGGTGTCTGGTATATTATCAAATCCTTCCGCCAGGCTCTTGTATAATTCAAAGAAATGATGGTGATTTACGACAATTCTGGATAAGTGATGTCATAATCACCCACAGTTGATTTCAATCTTTCAAGCTTGAGCCGCAATAACTGTTGTTAATCTGGCTTGTGTTGCAGTTAAATACTCTTCATAATGGATGATTTAGCCCTTTCACCCTTTCACCCTTTCACCCTTTCACTTTTTTCATTTCCTTCTTATGAATTTTGATGTTGTCATCGTCGGCAGTGGGCTGGCAGGTTTATCGGTTGCACTCCATTTGGCCCAGAGCCGAAAAGTTGCGATTATCTCGAAACGCTCTTTACTGGATGGTGCCAGCAGTTGGGCCCAAGGCGGTATCGCGGCGGTACTCGATTCCAATGATAGTTTTGCCGAGCATATTGCCGACACCCTGGTGGCTGGTGCTGGCCTTTGTGATGAAGCCGCCACTCGATATATTATTGAAAATAGTCGCAAGGCCATTGAGTGGCTGATCGAACAAGGGGTGCCCTTTACGCGTGACCAAACGGCCGAGCTGGGTTTTCATTTGACACGTGAAGGGGGCCATAGCCAACGCCGTATCATTCACGCAACAGATGCCACCGGCCATGCGGTGCAAAAAACGCTGGAAGAAAAGGTTCGGCATCACGCCAATATCAGTTTGTTTGAACGCCATTGCGCGATTGATTTGATTATGTCCAACAAATTGGGCGACCGCAGCGGCCATCCGCGCTGTTATGGTTTATATGTGCAAGATGTGAGTACGGGCAAAGTCTTGACATTTTCCGCGCAGCAAACCGTGTTGGCGACCGGGGGCGCAGGTAAAGTCTATTTATATACGACCAACCCGGATACCTCATCGGGTGATGGTATCGCCATGGCCTGGCGCGCGGGCTGCCGAATCTCGAATATGGAGTTTATCCAGTTTCACCCGACTTGCCTGTACCACCCTTACGCCAAATCATTTTTAATTACCGAAGCGATTCGGGGCGAAGGCGGTTTGTTGAAGTTACCGCCGGAAGCGGGCCATGCAGCAGGCGAGCGCTTTATGCTGGCTCATGATGAGCGGGCCGAACTGGCCCCGCGTGACGTGGTGGCGCGCGCGATTGACTTCGAAATGAAAAAACGCGGCCTGGATTACGTTCACCTCGATATCAGCCATAAAAGCGATGAATTTTTGCTGGAACATTTCCCCACCATTTATGCGCGCTGCCTCGAATTGGGCATCGATATCACCAAGCAAGCCATTCCTATCGTTCCGGCCGCGCATTATACCTGTGGCGGCGTGGTAACGGACACCATGGGCCGCACCGACCGACCTGGCCTTTACGTGGTCGGCGAAGCCGCTTGTACCGGTTTGCATGGCGCGAATCGGCTGGCCAGTAATTCCTTGCTGGAGTGTGTGGTGTTGGGTAAGGCAGCGGCGCAAGATATTGAACAGCAAGGCTTGCTGGATGTGCCCTCGATACCGCCATGGGATGAAAGCCGGGTCACCAATGCGGATGAAGAAGTGGTGATTGCCCACAATTGGGATGAATTACGCCGTTTTATGTGGAATTATGTCGGTATTGTGCGCACCACCAAGCGACTGGAACGGGCCCAGCACCGCATCTTTCTGTTAAAAGAAGAAATTGATGAGTATTATCGCAATTTCCGTATCACACCGGATTTATTGGAATTGCGCAATTTGGTGGATGTCGCTTCCTTGATCGTCGATAGTGCCTTGTCGCGTCAGGAAAGTCGTGGCTTGCACTATAGCCGGGATTTTCCCAATACCCTGCCCAAAGCCTTGCCCAGCGTACTTTCACGCTATCCCAAACAAGGCCACAATCCCGGCACCCGCAAATAAGCCGCCAAAAGCTTGATCCAGTTACATAAACTGACCAATTTCTTACCCATCTTGAATCCAGACCGATATAATGACGGGTTCGATGTAGTTGATAACCACACCCTAAAAACAGGAGATAAGTATGAACCAAGCCTCAGCCCAGCTAGCCCAGGATCGCCGTGAACAGCAACCGCCGCCCATGTTGACTTTACTCGAACTTGACCCACGCACGGTAATCGATGGCGTTCGCGTTGATCAAGGTTTTGAAGCGCAGGATGCACGAACCTTTGGTGCTATGCGTGAATTTTGTCCGGTATGCCAAGACGTGAATTTGCAACTGGTATTGCGACAGGAGCGCGTCAAAATTGCCCATTTGTTTTGTCCGCAATGTACACGCTGCTATACCGCAAGCTACCCGGATGGCTCATGTGCGCTGAGTTTGGTTTGATGAGTTATTCAGGTTAAATATATCTGAAATCATAAAAATAAATTGGACTGATAAGGCGAAAAGGCGGCATAATCCACCTGTCTCCTCTATTCTCCTCCTGAAAATAGATTTTAGCCCGCCACCATGGCGGGCTTTTTTTTCCACAGCAATCGTATTATTTCCCCAGGAAAATCTTTTCATATTTATATTTTCGAATGCAGAAATATTTTCGTTTGCAGAATTTTTTAAGCAGATTTTCACAAGTAACAAAAAAATGTGTCACGAAACGGACATTCTTCTTGACTTGCTCAAACGCTCTTACTACACTCGCAGATCTGTGACTGACACCCACTATTGGCAAGCCATCAATATTGGAGAATTATGCGAATTCAATTCCTGACTACCCTGATCCTCAGCGCCTTTTGTGCAACAACTGCCTGCGCTGAAGAGATCCACAACGACCCCACCCTCAATTTAAAGCTCTCTACTCTTGACTCTTTCCCCGCCCCCGGCGTTGAAAGCGCGATTGGCGATACGCCCTTGCTTGAGTTTGGCAAAATTGACGTTTGGGCACGCATTCGGCGTGGTTATGCCATTCCCGATTTACAAAACCCACTGGTCGCGAATCAAACCAACTGGTATGCTACCCGCCCGGACTATATCCAGAGAACCACGCTACGCGCCTCGCGCTATTTGTACCATGTGGTGGAAGAGTTGGAAAAGCGCGGCATGCCAACCGAATTGGCCTTATTGCCCTTTATTGAATCGGCTTTTAATCCTGAAGCTTATTCCAGCGCCAAAGCGGCGGGTATGTGGCAATTTATTCCCTCTACCGGGCGCGATTTCAATTTAACGCAAAACTCATTTCGTGATGAGCGACGCAATGTGATTGCTTCTACCGATGCCGCCCTCACCTATTTGCAGCGCCTGTATGACATGTTTGGCGATTGGCAATTGGCCCTGGCTGCCTACAATTGGGGCGAAGGATCGGTTCAGCGCGCCATCAAGCGCAATCAGGCAGCAGGTTTGCCGACTGATTTTAATAGCCTCTCACGTCTGATGCCGGCCGAAACCCGTAATTATGTCCCTAAATTGCAGGCGGTAAAAAATATCATCGGCAATCCGGCGCAGTACAACCTGACCTTACCCGCACTTGAAAATCAGCCTTATTTCACCTCAATTAGTAAGACCGGTGATATTGATATCAAAGTCGCCGCGCAATTAGCCGAAATCCCCTTGGCAGAATTCAAAGCCCTCAATCCCCAGTTTAACCGCCCGGTCATTACCGGCAGCGAAACCAAAATTTTGCTGCCACCGGAAAACGCCGACAAATTCAAAATCAATATTGCGCAATGGGGTCGTGCTTTAACCTCTTGGACCACCCATACCATCACCTCGGCACGTGAAAAAATTGAAGCACTGGCCTCAAAATTCAGTACCACACCGGAAGTGATTCGCGAAGCCAACCACATTCCACCCAAAATGCGCTTGCGTGCCGGTTCGACGATTTTGGTGCCCAAGAGCGTTGCCGCATTGGAAAGTACCAGTGATACCTCGCTGGAAGTGGCGGATAATGCCAGTATGTCGATTGAGCCGGATGTGGCAGATACGCGCAAAATAATGCATCGGGTTGGCAGGCGCGACAATTTGAATTCGATTGCGCAACGCTATAGTGTAAGTGTTGCACAACTGAAAGAGTGGAATGGTTTGCAGCGTGAAACACTAAGCCAGGGCCAAAGTTTGCAAATCCAGGTGCCGAACCGGGTTGCGCGTGCGCGAGCCGGACGCAATACCATGGTGGCGCATCGTCACAGTAGTAAAAGCCATATCGTCCAGGCTAAACACACCCGAGCAAAAATTCGTCGCCTTTAATCGGTAGTTGCAAGTCACGGCAAGAAACCCTACAATTCCGGTCTTGGATTTATCACCCACCAAGTTCGAGCAACCAGTGCATGATTGCACTGGTTATCGCACTGGTTATTGCATTTTATTTGGAGTTTTTCATGGCATTTTTGCAAGGCAAAAAAATCCTCATTACCGGACTTTTGTCCAATCGTTCCATTGCCTACGGCATCGCCAAGGCTTGTAAGCGTGAAGGTGCGGAACTGGCGTTCACCTATGTGGGTGATCGTTTTAAAGGCCGAATTACCGATTTCGCGCAAGAGTTTGGCAGTCAGTTGGTTTTTGATTGTGATGTGAGTAGCGATGAGCGGATTGCCGCCCTGTTTGCCGATTTGAGCCAATCATGGACTCAGCTCGACGGCTTGGTTCACTCGATTGGTTTTGCTCCGCGTGAAGCGATTGCAGGTGATTTTCTGGAAGGGTTTTCGCGCGAAGGTTTTCGTATTGCGCATGATATTTCTGCCTACAGCTTCCCTGCTCTGGCCAAGGCCGCACGTCCAATGCTCAGCCCCAATGCCGCTTTGTTGACGCTAAGTTATTTAGGGGCGATGCGTGCCATTCCCTACTACAACACAATGGGATTGGCCAAGGCGTCACTCGAAGCGTCGGTGCGTTATTTAGCTGAATCCCTGGGCAAACGTGGTATCCGGGTCAACGGTATTTCAGCAGGGCCGATCAAAACCTTGGCTGCGAGTGGCATTAAAGACTTCAGTTCCTTACTCAATTTCGTGGCCGAACATGCACCTTTGCGGCGCAATGTGACGATTGACGAAGTCGGCAATACGGCAGCGTTCTTGCTATCCGACTTGGCCTCCGGTATTACTGGTGAAATCAGTTATGTCGATGGCGGCTTTTCCCATACCATGGGTTTGAACGTGGATGGCAAGGAATAAGCGACAAGGAATAAGCAAATACCAATGCGGTAAAGCGGTTGCCTAAATCGCTTTCGGGCATTTTTCTGTGTGTTTATGTGGAAAAATGCCTGCAAGCATGGCGCAAGTTCGAAAAATGCTGTATAGTTCTGCTTGTGCATTGCAATATTTGTTTTATTTGAAATATTTTATTCCTGATATCCGCAGTTCACAGTCGTACCCTGGCAACAGGTTAGTAACATCCCCAGTAGCAACGCAACCTTTGTCCCTTCCCAACGGCAGGGCAATTAAAGCCATTCCGCCTTGTGTGTCAAGCAGACACCGTCCCGGCGCAAAGCTTTTGTGCCGAAATTTCTTTTAGTATAGAGTCATTTCGTTTTTTGGTTCGCGTCGCTTTTTTGCGTCTTGCGTTTGCAACAGGCGCTGATTTACACGAAAGAGAATAATGACTTTTGAAACACTTGGTCTTCATACTTCCATTTTAAAAGCCCTGATTGATTCAGGCTATACCGAGCCTACCCCCGTACAATCGCAGGCTATTCCTGCGGCCCTTGCAGGCCGTGATTTAATGGTGTCATCGCAAACTGGCTCAGGCAAAACTGCCGCCTTCATGATACCCGCCTTACACAAATTTGCACTCGAAACACCTGCCACACCTGTGCGCACTGCCAATCAAGAAAATCAAGCCTCGCGAGCGCGTGGCGAGCGCGTGCGTTTCCGCGCGGCGCAACCTAAAATGTTGGTGTTAACGCCCACTCGTGAGTTGGCCTTGCAAGTGACCACTGCCACCGAAAAATATGGTGCAGGTTTGCGCCGGATTCGTGCGGTATCGATTTTGGGTGGCATGCCTTACCCCAAGCAGATGCAATTACTGGCAAAAAATCCGGAAATTCTGGTTGCCACCCCGGGCCGCTTAATTGACCACATGGAATCGGGCAAAATTGATTTCTCGCAACTGCAAATTTTAGTGCTGGACGAAGCCGACCGCATGCT
>JBKJLF010000455.1:0-10709 GCA_046597185.1 Burkholderiaceae bacterium
CTTGGCTAGCCAGGTCAAATTACGCATCCGCGCCAAAGACGTTAGTCTGGTGCGCAAGCCCGGCCCCATTGGTAGGACTGAACAGGAAACCAGCATCTTAAATACCTTACCCGTCGAAATTACGCAAATCGACGCCGACCGCCCCGGCTCGGTGTTACTGGTATTGCGCAATCCATTGCGGCCAGAAGGCCAATTATTGGCACGCATCAGTGCAAAATCCGCCCACGCAATGAATTTGGCCCTTGGGCAACAAGTACTGGCCCAATTTAAAGGTGTTGCGCTTACCCAATAATTTCCACTTATTACCAGCACAACAACATGTTACGGCCCACAATAACAACGTGGTACGGTAAAAACCCATATCGCCACCTGTAAGCTTTGACTTGGGTCAAACGACCAAGCGCATTAAGTAATTTTTCTACTCCGGTATTCTTCGAGGTTTGTATGCATGAGGTTGTGAAAGACTATTATGGTACCCAACTGCAAAGCAGCGCCGATTTACGCACCACCACATGTTGTGATTTCACCGCCATGAAACAGGCCGCGTGTTTCCGGTTTATGGCAATACCTGGGCCATGTTGCACGACACCCGCATGCGTGAACACTTCCGGTTCATCGGCGACTTTAGCCACCATTTTGGCTTGTTTGATTGTGCTACGCCCCAAGCCAAATCGGCTACAGGTGCAGCGCTAGCTTGTTGTTGAAAAATGCTATTGCTCCCTGATTGGTTAAAGCACCAAGCAAAAAAGCCCACCGAAGTGAGCTTTTTCGCTTGGTGCTTTGTTAATTAGCAAATAGTTGCAGTTACGCAAGTACCGGTTTTAGCCCAAGTTACTTTACCATTAGCCAAAGTACCAGTCAGGATGTAAGTTTCACCAGACAAACCGTTGCTTGGTGTGGCAGCAGAACCGATTGCAGTAGCAGTAATCAGGCCAACATTCGTGCTAGTATTTGTGGTAGCAACACTGGCGACATTACCAGAGGCAACCGCGATATTTGCGGGAATATTATTCGAACCACCAATACAGTTGGTCATCACGTTTTGGTCTTGTGCACAAATTTCCACTGCGATTTTGGCAGAGGCAGTTGACAAAACTACTTCAGAGAACTTCGCTTTTTTGGTGTAAGTTTGATATGCTGGCAATGCAACCGCAGCCAAAATACCGATAATTGCAACGACGATCATTAATTCGATCAGGGTAAAGCCTTGTTGAGCGCGAATGAATTTCATTTTAATTTCCTTTTTTATGGGGTGGTGGTTAAGGGGGACTGCTTAGTACTTGATGCTTGATGCTTGATGCTTGATGCTTGATGCTTGATGCTTGATGCTTGATGCTTGCCTTACTTTAATGTTATTTACTTCTTCAGCGAAAGCCCACCAAAAAGTGAACTTTCGCTGTTTCAAACAAGTCAGGAATTAGCAAATAGTTGCAGTTACGCAAGTACCGGTTTTAGCCCAAGTCACTTTACCACTAGCAAAAGTACCAGTCAAGATGTAAGTTTCACCAGACAAACCGTTGCTTGGTGTGGCAGCAGAACCGACTGCAGTAGCAGTAATCACGCCAACATTCGTGCTAGTATTTGTGGTAGCAACACTGGCGACATTACCAGAGGCAACCGCGATATTTGCGGGAATATTATTCGAACCACCGATGCAGTTGGTCATTTCATTTTGGTCTTGAGCACAAATTTCAACTGCAACTTTCGCAGAAGCAGTTGCCAATACTACTTCAGAAAACTTGGCTTTCTTGGTGTAAGTCTGATACGCAGGTAAAGCAACCGCTGCCAAAATACCAATAATCGCTACAACGATCATCAATTCAATTAAGGTAAAACCTTGTTGGATGCGTGTGGATTTCATTTTAGTTCTCCAGTAAGTTAAAAGTAAGGGTGAAAATTTTTTGCGACATCTACTCCTTAGCAATTGCTGTGCCAGCTTGAAATAAGGACTTCATCGCGCCATTTATCGAATCCGTTGCCCATTTTTGTCACTTCAACGCAAAAACGATTGCCAAAATTTGTCACTATAAAATAGTGCCCGCTGGCAGCGGCAAATTTTGTCACATCATTCTTTGCGCCAGGCAAAACCCATTTGCGTACCCGCAACCACCAGCACATCACCGTCTTGCAAAGCTTGGGCCTCATTGCCAATGCTGATGCCATTAATGGTAGGGGCTTCATCGCCTTCAACATGGGTCAGGTAATAACCATCGGCACGTTGTGCAATCACCGCCACTTGCGAACCAGGGCGGCCTATCGTGGTCAGGGCCTTGGTAATGGCCAATTGTTTGCCCGCATTGACACCCGTTAAAATTTTGATGCAGACCGCACCGATCGGCAAAGCAACTGGCACCTTCTTTACTGCCTGCGGTTTTTCCGCCAAAAACTGGATCTTATATTTGGCAATGTCCAGCACATCCTTATCTTGCAAAAAATGTTTTTTAATCGCTTGCCCATTCACCATGGTGCCATTGGTGCTATTTAAATCTTCAATCAACACATCTTGCCCATGCAAGGTAATGAGTGCATGCTCACCGCTGACATTCCGATTTTCGATCATCAGATCATTATGGGGATGCCGACCAATCCGCGTGGCGTCCTTGGTCAGCACCATTTCTTGCAGCACTTCGCCATTTAACGACAAAATAATTTTTGCCATTCCAATCTCCATCTTGCAAAATCCATTGTGTCCACGGCCAGCGCCCTTATTTTTGACGCTTCCTGCCAAAATGGGGGCCGTAGCCCCCATTATTTGCTCATCCTGCCCGGCTCGACGAGACGCTTATAAAGCGGCTTTCAACAAGCGTGCCATTTCAGACGGGTTTTTCGTGGTCGTGATGCCGCAAGCTGCCATGATTTCCAACTTGGCTTCGGCCGTATCGGCCCCGCCTGAAATCAAGGCACCCGCATGACCCATGCGCTTACCCGGTGGCGCAGTCACGCCCGCAATAAAGCAAATAACCGGTTTCTTCATATTGTCACGTATCCAATACGCCGCATTGGCTTCGTCCGGGCCACCAATTTCACCTATCATGATCACGGCATCGGTATCCGGATCATCATTAAAGGCTTTCATGATGTCGATATGCTTCAAGCCATTGATTGGGTCGCCGCCAATACCTACCGCGCTGGATTGCCCCAAACCCAGTGCGGTCAGTTGCCCCACCGCTTCATAGGTCAGCGTGCCCGAGCGCGATACCACGCCAATCCGGCCCTTTTTATGAATATGACCCGGCATGATGCCTATCTTGATTTCATCCGGCGTAATCAAACCGGGGCAATTTGGCCCCAGCAACAGCGTTTTGCTACTGGCTTTGACCATGCGATCCTTCAGTGCCATCATGTCGCGCACAGGAATGCCTTCGGTGATGCAAATGGCCAAATCAAGCTCTGCTTCCACCGCTTCCCAAATGGCGGCGGCGGCCCCCGGCGGCGGCACATAAATCACCGAAACCGATGCCCCGGTCGCGGCCTTGGCCTCGTTCACATTGGCGAAAATGGGAATGCCTTCAAAATCTTCACCCGCTTTTTTCGGATTCACGCCAGCGACAAAGCAATTTTTACCATTCGCGTAATCGCGACACATACGGGTATGAAATTGACCGGTTTTACCGGTAATGCCCTGGGTGATGACTTTGGTATCTTTATTAATCAGAATTGACATAGTGCTTCCTTAAATATTTCAGTGGACGCCGCGCGCCATTATTGACCATTTTGACCATTTTGACCGTTAGCAGCAGCGACCACGCTCTTGGCTGCCTGTTCCATGGTATCGGCTGCAATAATCGGCAAACCCGATTCGGCCAACATTTTCTTGCCCAGATCTTCGTTGGTGCCCTTCATGCGCACTACCAGCGGCACTTTCAACGATACTGCCTTGGATGCCGTGATGACGCCTTCGGCAATCACGTCGCAACGCATGATGCCACCGAAAATATTCACCAGAATGGCTTTCAAACCGGGGTTTTTCAACATGATCTTGAACGCTTCCGTGACTTTTTCGGCGGTCGCGCCGCCCCCCACATCCAAAAAGTTGGCAGGTTCGCCTCCGAACAATTTAATGGTATCCATGGTCGCCATGGCCAAACCCGCACCATTGACCAGGCAACCGATATTGCCATCAAGCGAAATGTAAGCCAAATCAAATTTGGAGGCTTCGACTTCGGCCGGATCTTCTTCATCCAAATCGCGATAAGCCACGATCTCGGGCTGACGATACAGCGCGTTGGAATCGAAATTGAATTTGGCATCGAGCGCGATGACTTTGCCCTCGCCGGTTAAAATCAGCGGATTAATTTCTGCCAGCGAGGCATCGGTTTCCCAAAATGCCTTGTAGAGATTTTTTAGCAGGTTGCGCGCGTCAAGCAGTGAAGCGGCAGGTACGCCGATTTTGGTAGCGATATCATCAGCCTGCTCGTCCAGCAAACCGGCGGCAGGGTCAATCGCTACGGTGTGGATTAATTCCGGGCGGCTATGCGCGACTTCTTCGATATCCATGCCGCCTTCGCTGGAAGCCATCAGCACCACGCGCTGGCTGATGCGATCTGTCACCATACTCACGTACAGTTCTTTTTTGATATCCGCGCCCTCTTCAATCAACAAACGCCGCACTTTTTGGCCTGTCGCACCCGTTTGATGGGTCACCAATTGCATGCCCATAATTTGATTTGCATACTCTTTAACTTGATCCAGTGACTTGGCCACTTTCACGCCGCCGCCTTTACCGCGACCACCTGCATGAATTTGCGCCTTGACGACCCAAACCGGGCCACCCAAGGTTTCTGCTGCCTTAATGGCATCCTCTACCGAAAAACAAGCAATGCCGCGCGGAACGGTCACGCCAAATTTACGGAGAATTTCTTTGCCTTGATACTCATGGATTTTCATGCGAGCTTCCCTTCAGATACTTGGAATAAAAAAACCAACCGATATACCATCAACATAATGTTAATATCATCTCGGACCAGGCCCGGTGGGCGGAACCGCCCAGCGCGGGTAGTATTGTGCGACTGCCGGGCCATCGGCACGCATCGAATAACAGCGATCAATTTGAAATGGTCGGGCAGTGTCTTTTTCACCTTCCATGCGCAGATTGCTTACTTCGCCCGCAAGCGCCTGAATTGCCGCAGTTGGCAAAACTTGCGCCAATTCGGTTAAATGGGTACAACCCGAGACGCCTCCCAAGCGTTGCATCAATTGGAAGCGAAACCCCTGCACCAGCGACAAACCCACCATGCGTTGATAGTCGGGCGTTACCGCCTGACAAAATCCCGGATAGGGAACCCGATCCGAAACCGCCTGCGCTGCCACAATTTGCATCCGGGTATCGATGGTAATGCGCAGCCATAAGTCATGCCAAGGCTCGCCCGCAAGACGTATCCCCGCCTTCAATTCCACATCGCGCGTTTTGATATCCGTGATATGGGCGTCCAAATCCCAAAGACCATCATCACGCGTATAAGCTTCAACGGTGATGGTACGGGTATGCTTCAATACCCGAGGCGAAGTAGGTGGTGAAAGTGACATGGGTTCGAATCTCTGTGACAACAAGCCAAACGGCAGCACAATAATATGGTTGCAGTCTAACACAGCGCCGGATTCATTTAACGGACGGCCTCCTCTATTTGCCCGAACAAATAGCGAAAATTTTTATTTGACAACGAAAATATTTCAAACTTATTACGTAAAATAAGGATTCAACAAACAAAATAACGACACTACTTCGTTTTATTTACATGCACGCAAGGCCACGCCAATCATCTCACTATTCAGCTTCCGGCCAGATATCCAACTCATCTTCAACCTGTCCGCGCAACACAGCAGAAATGGCGGATTGAGAAAAACCGCGTTGCGCTAAAAATCGAATTTGCTTGCCGCGTTCATTCACATCCTGCGGTAATTGGGTAAATTTTTTTTCCCACACTTGCAGCGCCCTTTGTGCTTCATCCTGAGACAGCCGGGCTTTTAGACTGGCATCAGCGGGAACGCCATGCTGCTGTAGCTCTTGGAAAATGCGGCTATTACCAAAGCGCTCGCTACGCCGCCGAACCAGACCTTCGGCAAAACGCTCGGTCGATAAAAACTTGAGCGCTTCCAATTGATCCAGCAAGGCGTCAATATGGTCGCCTTCTTGGGCATGGCGCGCCAGTTTGCGCGCCAGCTCCAGTCGGCTATGCTCGCGCGCCGCCAAGTAACGTAAAGCGCGCGCCTTCAAGCTGATGGTCATTCACTGGCAGCCGCTTTATCCGCCGCCGCAGCAGCCACCGCCGCTTTATCCGCCGCCTTGGTTTTAGCGGGTGATTCTACCACCGCAGCCGCCGACACAGGCAGTGGTGGCAAAGGCCTCACTCCCAGTGCCACCCGCACTTTGTTTTCAATTTCGTAAGCTAATTGTGGCCGCTCCTTCAAATAAACGCGGGCATTGTCTTTACCTTGGCCAATGCGTTCACCGCCATAGCTATACCAGGAGCCGGATTTTTCAACGA
The DNA here is from genome assembly GCA_046597185.1 of Burkholderiaceae bacterium. GTDB lineage: Bacteria > Pseudomonadota > Gammaproteobacteria > Burkholderiales > Burkholderiaceae_D > CAMBDR01. The sequence continues at coordinate 6,486 of JBKJLF010000455.1, forward strand.
TTTTTGCATCAACACCCAAATCGATAATCTCACCCTCGCGCGAGGTGCCTTCCCCATACAAAATATCGAAATGCGCTTCTTTGAACGGTGGGGCGATTTTATTTTTGACGATTTTGACCTTGGTTTCGTTACCAATCACTTCTTCGCCGGATTTGATCGACCCTGTGCGGCGGATATCGAGCCGTACCGAGGCATAAAACTTTAAGGCATTGCCACCCGTGGTGGTTTCCGGGCTACCAAACATGACCCCGATTTTCATACGGATCTGGTTAATGAAAATAACCAGGGTGTTGGTGCGATTAATGCTCCCGGTGAGCTTGCGCAAGGCTTGCGACATCAGCCGTGCCTGTAAGCCTGGCAGCGAATCGCCCATATCACCTTCGATTTCGGCCCGAGGCGTGAGTGCCGCCACCGAATCGATCACCACAAGATCCACCGCGCCCGAGCGCACCAGGGCATCGGTAATTTCAAGCGCCTGTTCGCCTGTATCGGGTTGGGAAATGAGTAACTCAGATAAATTAATGCCTAATTTTTGCGCGTAACCTACGTCGAGCGCATGTTCGGCATCAATAAACGCGCAAGTACCACCCAGCTTTTGCATTTGTGCAATGGTTTGCAAAGTGAGTGTGGTTTTGCCGGAGGATTCCGGGCCGTAAATTTCAACCACCCGGCCACGCGGCAAGCCGCCCACGCCCAGCGCAATATCAAGCCCTAGCGAGCCGGTCGATACTACGGCCACGTCCTCAACCGACGCGCCCGCGTCCATACGCATGACCGAACCCTTGCCAAACTGTTTTTCAATTTGGGCCAAGGCAGCAGCCAAGGCTTTGCCTTTTTCAGAAACTATTGCAGATTTTTTATCGTCCATCATCTTCTTTCAACAAGGAGTGGCAATCCCGTGCAAGGCCACCCCTGACAGGGTTAACAAGTAAAACATAAGGTAAATTTATTGACGCAAATCACCCACAGATCAGACTGTATAAAAAAACAGTCTGATTTGCAAGTGTTTATTTGATTTTTTTTGAATTTATCGATATTCGTGGCAAATCAGCTTCATTTTTACCACTCAGATAGTTGGATGCGAATCATATCACACACAAACCACACAACTCCTGGCTATTCAGGCAGCTTACTGACATCGTCATCGTCATCCAACAACTGTGGGATTTCGGTCAAACCGGAGTCATGATACACCGCCGCTGTCGTGCGTTTGCGCGAAATATGTAAATCAAACACATCAAAGCGATTATAGTACCCGACCACATCATGAATTTGCTTGGGTTCGATACAGTGATTTAAATCAAACTCACAATAGATGATGCCTTCCTCATTCTGCATGGTTTCACCAATCTGACTACCACTGGTATTCATAAACAGGGAAGCACCCTGTGGTGTACCGTCCACAATGGATGCAATCGCCGGATCGCGATCAACGAAGAAATCGCGCATTTTCTTGTCCATGTAGCTGGCACAGACAATGTTAAATGCCTTGGCTTCAAATGAGTGTGCGGCCGCACGAATACGGTTGGCCGAGACGTTATCATAATTACCACCAGTGCTCGGATCTTTAGTCGGCCAAATTGGCGGGTAGCTCGATATATGCACTTGTTCACCCTGGGTCATCAAGGTATAACGCGCCAGGGGATTGGTATTTTCACCACAAATCAAGGCACCCAAACGCCCCAAACGGGTTTCCACCACCCGCAAGCCCGCCCCGTCACCGGGAGCCCAAATCAGCTTTTCATAAAATGTGGGCACCAACTTACGATGATGGTTCAATACCTTGCCCTTATCATCAATTAAGACATTGGAATTATAGATACAACCCGCACTGATCGGATTTTTCTCACTAAAACCAATCGAAACAAAGACTTTTCGATGCTTCGCCTCCGCCGCCACCAGTGCCAATTCGGGCCCGGGCATCGTGACGCTTTGATGCACCATCCGGGTAAACAGGTCGTGATTGTGAATCGGTGCCCATAATGCCGCCCAAACCGGAAACGCAGGAATATAGGATTCCGGGAACACCACTAATTCCGCGCCGTGGCTTGCAGCTTCGGCAATCAAACAAACTGCCTTTTCTGTTGTAGCACGTTTATCAAGAAAAACGGGGGCTGCATGTACCGCCGCAACCTTATATTTTGGTAGAGTGTTCACTTAAGACCTCGACTGGAGTAAATTAATTGAATTGGTAGTGTAACCGCTAAATACGGTTTTATTACAGTACAAATCCGCACTGACCTGTGCAAATTTATCGATTGAAAAGAACTTGCCATCATGACTGTAAAAAAGATACCCCTTGAAGAAATGGATTGGGATGACTTGCGCCTATTTCTTGCGGTGATTCGCACGGAAACCCTGTCGCAAGCTGCCAAACGACTAAAACTGGATCATTCCACCGTTTGCCGTCGTATCGCACAATTAGAATTATGTTTGGGTGGATCGTTGTTTCAACGCCACCGTACAGGCTTAAAACCAACAGAATTGGCGATCAACATCTTGCAAAATGCCGATGCCGTTGAAGCCGCCGTATTAGCCATGCGCGAAACGCTCACAGGAAGCAACCATGAACCTGCCGGCACTGTACGTATTGCGATGATGGAAGGCATCGGTTCGCTCTATCTTTCACGCCGCTTAATGCCATTCATAGAAAAATACCCTCAAATTAAACTCGAATTGGTCACGTCAGCCCAATTACTCAACATTAGTCGTCGCGAAGCGGAAATCTTTTTGAGCTTTTTTGAGCCAGTGGGGCGCAATCTGCACTGTGAGCGGGTTGGCCAAATCAGGCTCACCTTATATGGCGCTGATAATTATTTTGAACGCCATGGCATGCCGCAAAGCACCAATGAGCTGGAGCAGCATTGGTTCACTTCCTACATTGAAGACTTGGTACAAATTGATGCTGTGCGCTGGCTCGAAGACGTTATTCAGACGCCAAAAATCAGTTTTTTTTCCAACAGCATGGTGGCACAAATGACCGCAGCCGGCTCGGGGGCAGGACTTGTACTATTGCCGCGTTTCTCTGTTGAAAAAGAAAACACCCTGCGGCCAGTACTCGAAAACGAAGTAATCGTGCGACGCGATCTATGGCTGAGCGTACATCATGACCTGGAATTTTCAAATCGGGTCAAAGTTACGCTCGGATTTTTAAAAAATCTACTTATTTCTGATCAGGCTTTTCTGAACTAAATTAGATAAAAAAATATCTCCTGCGTTAATTGTCGAGACCCCAATGACCGTAGGCTATTTGAAGATTTTGGCAATATACCTAAGCGCTCCCCCTGTCGCGTCCAACCAACATCAGGATCTTGGTATTGTCAATCTGCGGCCAAATTACGTTATAGTGGGGGCATGTCTCACTTTCACAGAAAAGAAAGCTTGATGTCAACTTTCCCAGTGCTGCTGCGTTACTCTAATGCAAGGTAAGATTACATAAATTATTCGGTGATTCTGGGAGGGTATATAAAGAAAAATACACAGCTTATAGCAGTTTAGGCGTTTGATTGATCAGGTCAAAATACAAGATTGTTCAATTTAACAAAGTTGTTTTACTCAGGAGAAAAAAATGAAATACATTCAAAAAATTGCTATATTTTCCGTTGCAGCATTTGGTGTCTCGGGTCTTGCCAGTGCTCAAGAAAAAATCACCAAAGACGAAGCGCAAGCCTTAGTAAAAAAAGTCGTCGCTTTTGCCAAAGCCAATGGCGAAGAGAAAGCCATTGCAGCATGCAACACCGCTGAGTATCAAGTCAGAGCGGATGGGTATATTTTTGCCTATGACAGTAAAGGTATAAATGTTTGCCACAAAAATGAAAAAATGCGCGGCAAAAACCTGTTTGAAATGAAAGATGCCGATGGCGTACCACTGATTCAGGAAATGCTGAAAGCCTGTAATTCCGCTAGTGGCAACGGCTGGATCAAGTATAAATGGCCGAACCCGGTTTCCAAGGCGGTCGAACCGAAACAATCTTACGCTGAAAAACAAGGCAACATTTGCTGGGCATCAGGCTTCTCACTCTAATAACCCGGCACACATTTAAAACGCACCTTTGCGTGCGTTTTAAATTTACGCTGATTTCTGCCATACTTATTTTGCCTTGCAAACTGCCTCAAAATAAGGCAACACCCCGGTCATCGGCTGGCAGTTAATATACTCAAAGCGCTGCCCTTTTTCCGGCAACACAAAAACCTCATGACAGGTACGTAACTCACGCACGTAAG